>CAZZZI010000401.1:0-3455 GCA_964658415.1 uncultured Sphingomonas sp.
GTCGTCATCCGCCACGGCGTCGTCGCCGGCGATGTCGAATGCAGCAAGACAAGCCCGGATGCAGTGATCGAGATGATCACAGGGCAAACTCTCGCCGGAGCCGGACCGGTGGGCAGACAATGAAAGGGGTCCGGCTCAACTGGAGAGAACGATCATGAAGCGAATATTGCTAATGTTGCTGAGCGTGATGGTGCTCGGCATGTCGATGCTCACGACCGCTGCCGCTGAAACCAAGGGAACCGTCTACTACCTCGTGCCGACCCTGCTCGACGAATTCCAGACCGGCTCGGTGAATGCCCTGCAGCTGTTCCTGAAGCAGGCCGGCTACGACATGAAGACGCTCAACGCCGACAACAAGACCGATGCCCAGCAGTCGCAGATGAACGACGTGATGGCGCTGAAGCCCGCCGCCATCATCCTTGCCGCCGTCGATTTCAACGCGCTGAAGCCCTCCATCGAGTCGGCACGCGCGGCCGGCATCCCCGTCGTCGAATTCGACCGGCAGATCACCTCGACCCCGTCGGACTTCACCTCTGTCGCCGGCACGGTCGAGATCGGCCATATCGCCGGTGACCAGGCCGAAGCGATGCTGAAGGCCAAGAAGGGCGACGTGAAGGGCAAGATCCTGCAGGTTCTCGGCGACCCCGGCGATCCCTACACCCTCGATATCCAGAAGGGCTTCGAGGAAAAGATGAAGGCCTTTCCCGGCGTCAAGATCATTTCGATCCCCGCCATGCAATGGGAAGCGAGCAATGCCGGCACCATCGTCTCCGACCAGATGCTGGCCAACCCGGACATCGACCTGATCTTCCTGCATGCGGCCCATCTCTCGGTAGCCGCTGTGGCTTCGCTCGAGGCCGCCGGCAAGAAGCCGGGCGACGTCATGCTGATGAGCTCGAACGGCGCGCCCGTCGGCCTCGACCTCATCCGCAAGGGCTGGCTGAATACCGAAGTCGAACAGCCGCTCTACGCCCAGGCGGCCGCGATCGCCATGTTCATGGACAAGGTCGTCGCCAAGCAGGAAATCAAGGCCGGCACCTATGACGTGCTCGGCCTGAAGAGCGAAGTGACGATCGAATCCTGGGGCCCGAACATCAAGGTCCCGGGCTCGGCGATCACCAAGGCCAATGTCGACAACCCCGCCTTCTGGGGCAATCTCAAGCCACCGGCTGGAACGATCGAATCCGTGAAGTAGTCGGATTATCCGTCCGGGGTCCCAGCGACCCCGGACCCTCCCCCTCAAATCCGGATTTGCCTGATGACGCCTCACACACGCAAAACTCTCGAATTCGTCCTCGATAATCTCGTCTGGTTCATGCTGGTCCTCGTCCTTGCCGTGTTCTCGGCGCTGATCCCGAATTTCTTCCAGATCGGCATCTTCACCAACATCATCGAAGCCTCGAGCGTGCTCGGTGTCATGTCGATCGGGCTCGCATTGGTGATCATCACCGGTCACATGGACCTTTCGGTCGAATCCGTGGCCGCCCTATCCGCCATGGCGGTCGGCATTCTCTTCTGCTCGGCCGGCATTGGCCTCGGCATAAAGCTTTCGCCCGAATGGCTGATGATCCCGGCCTCGCTGCTGGTCGCCTGTGGCATCGGCGGGCTGATCGGGCTTCTGAACGGCGTCCTCGTCGTCAAGCTGAAGATGAGCGCATTCATCATTACCCTGGCTTCCTTCATCTGGGTGCGCGGCATCGTTCTGGCGATCTCGGGCGGCCGATCCGCGCAGGATCTGGCCCCGGCAATCCGCTGGTTCGCGATCGAGCGCTTCCTCGGCCTGCCGCTGTCGGCCTGGATCGCCATCGCCTGCTTCCTGATCTTCTCTGTCATGATGGCAAAGACCAAATTCGGACGGCATCTGGTGATGATCGGCGGCAATGAGACCGCGACATACCGGGCCGGCATCCGCGTCACGCGCAACCTGATTATCGCCTTCGTCATGGCCGGAGCCATTGCCGGGCTTGCCGGCTGGCTTCTGGCGATCCGCACATCCGGTGCCACGGCCAACCTCGGCGTCGGGCTGCTGTTCAACGCCTTCGCAGCGGTGGTCATCGGCGGCGTCAGCCTCAAGGGCGGTGTCGGCAGCCTGCCGGGCGTCTATGCCGGCGTGCTCCTGCTCTCTTCCATCAACACGGCCATCAACCTCATGGGACTGCCGGCGAACTACACCCAGGTCATCCACGGCTTCCTGGTGCTCGC
Source organism: uncultured Sphingomonas sp. (assembly GCA_964658415.1). Lineage (GTDB taxonomy): Bacteria > Pseudomonadota > Alphaproteobacteria > Rhizobiales > Rhizobiaceae > Rhizobium. The sequence goes on from CAZZZI010000401.1 coordinate 2,203, forward strand.
CGCCGTCCTGCTCGACACCTTCAAACAAAGACTTCGCCAGAGGCTCGCATGACAGACAGATTGAAAGACAAGGTAGCACTCGTTATCGGTGCGTCCCGCGGCATCGGCAAGGCGGTCGCCCTGCGGTTCAAGGAGGAAGGCGCGAAACTCGTGATTGCCGATTTCGAGGCCATCGAGGGCGAAGCCACGGCAAAAGAACTCGGGGCGGATTTCATCCGCACCGATGTCTCGCAGATGGAAGACACCGTCGCCGCCGTGTCGCTCGCCATCGAGCGCCATGGGCGGCTCGACATCATCGTCCAGAACGCCGGCATCTATCCGTGGCAGCTGATCGAGCACACCACGCCTGATGACTGGGACCGGGTGATGGCCGTCAACCTGCGCGGTTGCTTCAACGCTGCGAGGGCTGCTTTGACGCCGATGAAGGCGCAGGGATCGGGCACCATCCTCTTCACCTCGTCGATCACCGGCCCCCATGTGACGAGCCCCGGCCATGGCCACTACGCGGCGAGCAAGGCCGGCATCAACGGCTTCATCCGCTCGGCAGCCCTGGAATTCTCGTCCTACGGCATCACCGTCAACGGCGTCGAGCCGGGCAACATCCTGACCGAGGCCGTGCAGCTGCACCGCAGTGCCGCCTTCATCAAGAACATGGAAGATTCCATTCCGCTCGGCCGCCTCGGCACCCCCCGGGACGTCGCCAACGCCTTCCTGTTCCTCGCCTCGGACGACGCGAAATATGTGACGGGCACGACGATCGTCGTCGATGGCGGGCAACTTTTGCCGGAGGGCGCCGATTTCAAGATCCTGCCGGACTGACGGCGCCAGGACGGGGTCGGCATCCCATGCATCCGCAAGCCGGAGTGCCGTCCTCAGCCTTGCCGATAGTAGGCAAGCAGGTCCTGGCCGGGCTTGCTGAGCCAGTCGGCATTGCCCGCGATATAGCCCGCGATCCGCAGGTCGGGTGCGACCAGATAGGTTATGGGCATCCCAAATATGGGAAACTGCTGGCCTCCGGACGGATCGGGACCTGCGAGGATGCCGTTGGGATCGAGATAGATCGGCAAGCCGGCGACGTCGAGTTGCGACAGGTAGCGCTTCACGTCGTCGCGCTTGCTTGTGTCGACGGAAACCGCGACCACGTCGATCCGCTGTCCCATCGAAGCCCTCAACCGGGCAAGGGCCGGAAGATCCTCTTTGCAAAAGACGCACCAGGTGGCCCAGAAGCTGACCAGCGTGACCTTGCCGCGGGC
>CAZZZI010000402.1:0-3437 GCA_964658415.1 uncultured Sphingomonas sp.
CTCGCCTACGGTCTCGACAAGAAGGAAGGCAAGACCATTGCCGTCTACGACTTGGGCGGTGGTACCTTCGATATTTCGATCCTCGAAATCGGCGATGGCGTCTTCGAAGTGAAGTCGACCAACGGCGACACCTTCCTCGGCGGCGAAGACTTCGACATGCGCCTCGTGGAATACCTGGTCGGCGAATTCAAGCGCGACAACGGCATCGACCTCAAGGGCGACAAGCTTGCCCTGCAGCGCCTGAAGGAAGCGGCTGAAAAGGCCAAGATCGAACTGTCCTCTTCGCAGCAGACCGAAATCAACCTGCCCTTCATCACGGCAGACGCCACCGGCCCGAAGCATCTGACCCTGAAGCTGACCCGCGCCAAGCTCGAAAGCCTGGTCGACGATCTGGTCCAGCGCACCGTCGCACCGTGCAAGGCAGCCCTCAAGGATGCCGGCGTTACCGCAGCCGAGATCGACGAAGTCGTTCTGGTCGGTGGTATGAGCCGCATGCCGAAGGTTCAGGAAATCGTCAAGCAGCTGTTCGGCAAGGACCCGCACAAGGGCGTCAACCCTGACGAAGTCGTTGCCATGGGCGCAGCCATCCAGGGCGGCGTTCTGCAGGGCGACGTCAAGGACGTCCTGCTGCTCGACGTGACCCCGCTGTCGCTCGGCATCGAAACGCTCGGCGGCGTGTTCACACGCCTGATCGAACGCAACACGACGATCCCGACCAAGAAGTCGCAGACCTTCTCGACCGCCGACGACAACCAGTCGGCCGTGACGATCCGCGTTTCCCAGGGCGAGCGCGAAATGGCGCAGGACAACAAGCTGCTCGGCCAGTTCGACCTCGTCGGCCTGCCCCCGTCGCCGCGTGGCGTACCGCAGATCGAAGTCACCTTCGACATCGACGCCAACGGCATCGTCCAGGTTTCGGCCAAGGACAAGGGCACCGGCAAGGAACAGCAGATCCGCATCCAGGCCTCGGGCGGCCTTTCGGACGCAGAGATCGAAAAGATGGTCAAGGATGCCGAAGCCAACGCCGAGACCGACAAGAAGCGTCGTGACGGTGTCGAAGCCAAGAACCAGGCCGAAAGCCTGATCCACTCCAGCGAGAAGTCGCTGAAGGACTTTGGCGACAAGGTTTCGGAAGCCGATCGCACCGCCATTGCCGACGCGATCGCAGCCCTGAAGAACGCCACCGAAGCCTCCGAGCCGGACGCCGAGGACATCAAGGCGAAGACCCAGACGCTGATGGAAGCCTCCATGAAGCTCGGCCAGGCGATCTACGAATCGCAGCAGGGTGGCGATGAGGCCGCAGCAGCAGCCGATGCAGCAAGGCACTCTGCCGCTGATGACCACGTTGTCGACGCCGACTACGAGGAAATCAAGGACGACAAGAAGTCCGCATAACGCACGAACGCAAACCGGACGGTTTTGCGGAAACTTCAGTCCGGCTGCCTCATGGCAGCCGGAAATCCATTTCCGGGGTCTAATCCTGCATGGCTAAAGCAGACTATTACGAAATTCTCGGTGTCTCGCGCTCTGCGGACGAGAAAGAACTTAAATCTGCCTTCCGCAAGTTGGCGATGGTGCATCATCCCGACAAGAATCCGGGCGATCATGAAGCCGAGCGCAAGTTCAAGGAATTGAACGAAGCCTACGAGATGCTGAAGGACCCGCAGAAGCGGGCAGCCTACGATCGCTACGGTCACGCGGCCTTCGAGCATGGCGGCATGGGCAATGCCGGCGGCGGCATGGGCGGCGGCGGCGGTTTCTCCGACATCTTCGAAGACATTTTCGGCGAGATGATGGGCGGCGGACGCCAGCGCCAGCGCTCGTCAGGCGGCCGCGAACGCGGTGCCGATCTTCGCTACAACATGGAAATCACCCTCGAGGAAGCCTTTGCCGGCAAGACGGCGCAGATCCGCGTGCCCACCTCGATCACCTGCGACGTCTGTTCGGGCTCGGGCGCCAAGCCCGGCACGCAGCCGAAGACCTGTTCGACCTGCCAGGGCTCCGGTCGCGTCCGCGCGGCCCAGGGCTTCTTCTCGATCGAACGCACCTGCCCGACCTGCCACGGTCGCGGCCAGATCATTCCCGATCCCTGCACCAAGTGCCAGGGCCAGGGTCGCGTCACCGAGGAGCGCTCGCTGTCGGTCAACATTCCGGCCGGCATCGAGGACGGCACCCGCATCCGCCTGCAGGGCGAAGGCGAAGCCGGCACCCGTGGCGGCCCGGCTGGCGACCTCTATATGTTCCTGTCGGTCAAGCCGCATGAATTCTTCCAGCGCGACGGTGCCGATCTCTATTGCGCCGTGCCGATCTCGATGACCACGGCAGCGCTCGGCGGCACCATCGACGTGGCGACGCTCGACGGCACGAAATCCCGTGTCACCGTTCCCGAAGGAACCCAGGCCGGCAAGCAGTTCCGCCTGAAGGCCAAGGGAATGCCGGTGCTGCGCTCGGCCCAGATCGGCGACCTCTATATCCAGGTCCAGATCGAGACGCCGCAGAAGCTGACCAAGCGCCAGCGCGAACTGCTGCAGGAATTCGAGCAAATCTCGTCGCAGGACAACAATCCCGAATCGACCGGCTTCTTCGCCCGCATGAAGGATTTCTTCGACACGCTCAGCGAATAGCCTTCGGCCGCTTCACTGACATCTTCCAAATCGGCAGCGGAAACGCTGCCGATTTTTTTGTGATCGATGAGAGGACGACGCAGATCGAAATAGCCGGTCGGCGGGCGCAGCTGCTGACAGGAACTGGCAGCATGTCATGGCAGTGTTCGGCTCGCAAAACCAGAAGCGAGGATGCCATGACGGATCGTGTGAATACCTATGAGAACTACCTGATGGCTTGGTCGGGAATTCCGAATGAGGAGCGACTGCCGCTGCTGCGGCGTTGTGTTTCGGCGGATGTGGAATTCCTGAACCGCTCAAGACCGCGTCGGGGGATTGCGGATGTCGCAGACCACCTCGAGAACTTCCAGAGGCTGATGCCCGGCGCCTCCTTCCGCCTGAACAACATGATCGGATGGGGAGACCGCGCGCTCGCCGAGTGGCAGCTGGTCGACGCCTCAGGCAAGGCGGGTTTCTCCGGATACGATTGCCTGACATTCGATGCGGATGCCCTGATCACCGGCATCGTTCTCTTCAGCAACGTCGAAGAGCAGAAGATCGTCTGGCGCATGCGGGATATGCCGCTGCTGGAGCCCGCTGGCTGAACCGTTCCGGACCGCCGGGCGCGCTGATTGATACCAGACGTCGGGCACCCGCCTGACGTCCCTGGCGCGGGGCACGGTGCCCCCGGAGCCCGCAGCAAATACTGCTCGCATTTTTCGCGAAGCCGATGATAGGATACATGAATCGAGCCCGGCGTCGTAACCGGAGCGCTTGCCTGACGAGAGAAACTGCATGTTTCCGCTTTCGCATATGATGAAGGCTTTCATTCGC
>CAZZZI010000403.1:0-3434 GCA_964658415.1 uncultured Sphingomonas sp.
ATCATGCTGAACTCGGAATCGATCTATCCCTGGCCGCTCGGCATCATGGTCTATCGCGGCGAGTTCGGCACCCAGTGGCAGCTGGTGCTCGCCTTCATCACGCTCACCATCCTGCCGACCATCATCGTCTTCTTCCTGGCGCAGAAACACATCATCGCCGGCCTGACCGCCGGTGCGGTGAAATCCTGAGCCGAGCTGCAATCGGAGCGAACATTCATGGCATCTGTCGAACTGCAAGAGATCCGCAAGGCCTACGGCGCGCTCGAGGTCATCCACGGCGTCTCGCTGTCCATCGAGGATGGCGAGTTCATCGCGCTCGTCGGCCCCTCCGGCTGCGGCAAGTCGACCCTGCTCAGGATGATCGCCGGGCTGGAAGAGATTTCCGGCGGCGACGTGCTGATCGGCGGCGAGGTGGTCAATGCGCTGACGCCGCGCGAGCGCAACATCGCCATGGTGTTCCAGTCCTATGCCCTCTATCCGCACATGACGGTGGCGCAGAACATGGGTTTCAACCTCAAGCTCTCGGGCGAGCCGAAGCCTGCCATCGAGAAGCGGGTGGCGGAGGCAGCCCGGATGCTGGACCTGACGGCGCTCTTGGATCGCAAGCCGGCGCAGCTTTCCGGCGGCCAGCGGCAGCGCGTCGCCATGGGGCCGTGCGGTGGTGCGCAATCCCGCCGTCTTCCTGTTCGACGAGCCGCTCTCCAACCTCGACGCCAAGCTGCGCGTGCAGATGCGCTCGGAGATCAAGGCGCTGCACCAGAAGGTGGAGACGACGTCGGTCTATGTCACCCATGACCAGATCGAGGCGATGACGCTCGCCGACCGCATCGTCGTGCTCAACCAGGGCCGCATCGAGCAGCAGGGCACACCACTGGAACTCTACCGCTCGCCCGCCAACCTGTTCGTCGCCGGCTTCATCGGCTCGCCGGCCATGAATGTGCTCGACGGCATCGTCGAAGGCATCGACGGCCACCCGGCCGTGCGGCTTTCCGACGGCACGCCGGTTCGCATTGCGCCCGAGCGGCGCGTGACCTCGGGCCAGGCGGTCAAGATCGGCTTGCGGCCGGAGAACCTCAATCCGGCGGGCGAGGGCTCGCCCCTGCGCGGCAAGACGCTCCTCGTCGAGCCGACCGGGGCCCAGACCCATGTGCTGTTCGAACTTGCGGGCCAGCAGGTCACCGCGGTTGTCGACGGCGCGCTGCCCGTCAAATATGGTGCGCCGCTGAACGTCGCGGTCGACGCCGCTCATGTCTATGTCTTCGACCTCGAGAACGGCCTGGCGCTGTAGGGCAGGGCCGATCGAGGATGCCTTCTCCGTCCGGCGCGCTCCTAATTGGCGTTGATGGACAAACTGCGCCACCAGATATGCGCTTTATGCATATCTGCACTGCTGCAATGTCTATTTAATGTGCGCAGGATGCGTCATATCTTCTTCCTCGAAGCGCTGCACCTCCTCCCGCAGAGCTTCGAATTCAGATGTCCTCTCCTCCTCCCATGGGCATCTGTTTGGAACAACGGCACTCCTCCTCCTAGCCGTTGTTCGGTTCTTTTCGGAAAGCCTGCCGCACCTCCTCCCGCGGCAGGCTTTTTCGTTTTCAGGACCGGCTTTCAAAGCGCAAGAGCCAGCTGCGGCTCAGGCTCGTCCATTTCGGTATTGAGCGATGACAGCGTGACCCCGAGGAGCCGCACCGGGCCCTTGAACGGGAAGACCGGTGCGAGCAGGCTCCTTGCGATCTCCAGGATCTCCTCCACGCCCGAGACCGGAGCGGACACCGTCCTGCTGCGGGTCGCCTGCGTGAAGTCCGAATATTTGATCTTGACCGTGACGGTCCTGCCGGTGATGTCGTGCGCCAGGCAGTGACGCCAGACTTTCTCGGCGAGCGGTCGCAGTTCGGCCTCGGCCAGATCGAGATCGCGGATATCCTCGACGAAGGTATCCTCCGCGCCGATCGACTTGCGGATCCGGTCGGGCCTCACCCGTCTCTCGTCGATGCCGCGCGCAATACCGTAGAAATAGGGTCCGGACTTTCCGAAATGCTGCTGCAGGAAGGCGAGCGACTTCGACTTCAGGTCGAGCCCCGTCTCGATGCCATGCCGCTTCATCCGCTCGGCCGTGGCCGGTCCGACACCATGGAATTTCTTGACGGGGAGGGCTTCGACAAAGGCCGGACCGTTCCTCGGCGTGATGACCGCCTGGCCATTGGGCTTGTTGAGGTCGCTCGCCATCTTGGCCAGGAACTTATTGTAGGAGATGCCGGCGGACGCGTTGAGGCCGGTGACGGCCTTGATCCTGGCGCGGATCTCCAGCGCGATCTCGGTTGCGATTTCCATGCCCTTCAGGTTCTCGGTGACATCGAGATAGGCCTCGTCGAGCGACAGCGGCTCGATCAGCGGCGTGTAGTCCGCAAAGATTTCCCGGATCTGCTGGGAGACCTGCCGGTACACCTCGAAGCGGGGCGGTACGAAAATCAGGTCCGGACATTTCCGCCTGGCCGTGACCGAGGGCATCGCCGAATGCACGCCGAAGGTCCGGGCCTCGTAGCTGGCAGCCGCCACCACGCCACGGGCCGCCGACCCGCCGACGGCCAGCGGCCTGCCGCGCAATTCAGGGTTATCGCGCTGCTCGACCGACGCATAGAAGGCGTCCATGTCGACATGGATGATCTTGCGGTTCGGCGGCGGTGTCGCGACGTTCATGGAGGCCATCGGCAAACGGAGACGTAAACAAAGAGGGAACATATCAGTCTTTCCGACAATATCCAGCCCTCCTGTCGTTTGTGGGCCGGGTCGGCGAAACCAGTCGCGCCCGGCGGCGTTGGTGAGGGTGACCGAAAACAGGAGACCGACATGGCCGACGACAGCACCGTAACCATCCGCGCGACATTCGATACCCGCGCTGCGGCCGACCTTGCCATCGAGCATCTGGTCCAGCAGCACGGCGTCTCTCGGCCGGATATTTTCATCCAGTCTGCGACCGCCGAGAACACGGTCGGCTCTTCCGCCTCCGGCGGCGATGCCTCCCACGAGAACGGCGCCCGCAACGACGCGCCGCTCGGCGGCGAGATCGAACTGTCCGCCGACATCGCCGCCGATCAGGTGGCAACCGTCCAGCGCAGTCTGGGAGAGGCTGGCGCGCTGCGCGTATCCGGCCGCTAGCTCCGCCGGAGCACTGTGGCTCGTTGCGATCCGGTAACGGACGATCCGTCCGCCCCAATCGAGAGGGCTGGGCTCCGCGTGCTGCTAGTCCTCAAAGCGAAAAAGTAAGCTGGATATTGTTTCGGTCCGGCCGAAAATTATTGGCATGTCGCAGTTGGAAATAGAATGTACCCCGGTGTGAGTTCACGGTGAACCGCGACTTGTGGCATTCCCAAGCTATCCTGCGCGCCTGATCTGGGCGAGAACTTTCTGGCGAAAGACCTCTGCCGGCGTTTTGT
>CAZZZI010000404.1:0-3432 GCA_964658415.1 uncultured Sphingomonas sp.
AGATCGGCGCCTCGTAGCCACCGATGGTCATGATGTCGAACTGGCCGCTCTTCGTCGCGATATCGGTCGTCAGCTTCTGGCGCAGGACGTTTTCTTCCAGTACCACCCAGTTGAGCTTGTTGCCGGTCTTCTTTTCCCATTCGGGCGCCAGTTTCTGCATGACGATCATGTCGCCATTGTTGACGGTGGCAATCGTCAGCTCTTCGGCATGGGCCATTCCAGCCATCAGGCCAATGCCCACCGCGGATGCGGTCAGTGTACGGATAAGATCAGGCATGACTTCGTTTCTCCTCCCAAAAGAAAACATGCGCATAAAATTACATGCGTAAAGTTTTATGGCAAGGCGTCGGCGCCTTGTCAATCGGCCAGAGATGCCCGGTGCCGAAATGATAGCCACAACGGGCCCAAGAAATTATTGGGCGGCTACTTCTTGGGCTTCCGTCATGCGCGGTGCCGGAAAGAGAGGCGGCAGACACGGCGCCGCAGACTTTACCCGCGTCAATTTTGGTTGACTTGCCGCACTCCCTTCATTAGCCAAGGGGAAGTGTCACGGAGCAACGGTCGCCCCCGCCGGGGCGAGGGAGGCAGCATGTCAGCATTACCCAGCGGGAGGCTCGCGCCGGAGGCGCTCGGGCCGACCATCACCATCGGTGAAATCCTCGTGGAGATCATGGCGACGACAGTGGGCTCAGGCTTTCTGGAGCCGCAGGCGCTGATTGGACCCTTTGCCAGTGGCGCACCGGCCATCTTCATCGACCAGGTCGCCCGGATGGGCGGATCGGCCGGCATCATCGCCAGCGTCGGCAACGACGATTTCGGCAGGCTCAATATGGACAGGCTGCGGCGCGACGGCGTCGATGTCTCCGCCATCGCCGTAATCGGCGATCTGCCGACGGGAAGCGCCTTCGTTCGCTACCGGCCTGATGGGGCCCGCGATTTCGTGTTCAACATCGCAAGCTCCGCCGCCGGCAAGATCCAATTGACGACACCGGCAAGGGCCTTGATCGAGCGCGGCGGCCACCTGCATGTCATGGGATCGGCCTTCGCCATTCCCGGCGTCGCTGACATCATCCGCTTTGCAGTCTCGACGATCAAGGCGCGGGGCGGCTCGGTATCCTTCGATCCAAACGTCCGCAAGGAACTGGCGAATGCGGGGGAGGGGCGGCAGATGCTCGACGATATGCTCGGTGTCACCGATCTGCTGCTGCCGTCCGACGACGAACTGCTGATCGCCGCCGATACCGGCGACGAGGCAGCGGCCCTCGAGAAGCTTCTGGGTGCCGGCATCGGCGAAATCGTGCTGAAGCGCGGCCGCAACGGCGCATCCGTTTTCATGCCGGGCGCGCCACCGCTGCACGCTGCGGCCTTCGCCGTGACCGAAGTCGATCCGACCGGCGCCGGCGATTGCTTCGGCGCCACCTATCTCACCGCCCGGCGGATGGGCTGGCCGGCGGAGCGGGCGCTGCTGCTCGCCAATGCCGCCGGCGCCCGCAACGTCACGCGGCAGGGGCCGATGGAAGGCGTTTCCAGCCTCGATGAACTGCAGGCTTTCGCTCAAACCACGCCGAGGGTCATCTGATGAACCAGTTGCTGACACGCCTTGCCACCGCCCGGACAGAGGGCTCTCCGTTCGGCATCACCTCCGTCTGCTCCGCCCACCCGACGGTGCTGCGGGCCGCCTTGCGTCGCGCTAAGGGCAACGGACGCCAGGTGCTGATCGAGGCGACCTGCAACCAGGTCAACCAGTTCGGCGGCTATACCGGCATGACGCCGGCAGACTTCATCGGCTTCGTCTGCGGCATCGCATCAGAAGAGGGCCTGGAGCGCTCGCGCATTCTTTTCGGCGGCGACCATCTCGGTCCCAACCCGTGGAAGAGCGAGCCTGCCGAGGCGGCCATGGCGAAATCGGAAACGCTGGTGCGGGACTATATGCTGGCCGGCTTCGGCAAGCTCCATCTCGACACCTCGATGGCCTGTGCCGGCGAACCCGCAAACCTCGGTGACCGCTTCATCGCCGAGCGGGCGGTGCGCCTGGCCGCGATTGCCGAGCAGACGGCCAGGGAAAATGGCCTCCCACTGCCGGTCTATGTGCTGGGCACAGAGGTGCCAGTTCCCGGCGGTGCCGACCACGCGCTCGATAGCGTCGCCCCAACATCGGCCGACGACGCGCGTTCCACCATCGACATCCACCGCGAGGTCTTCGAGCGCGCCGGACTTGCCGATGCCTTTTCGCGGGTGATCGCCTTCGTCGTCCAGCCCGGCGTCGAGTTCGGCAATGCGAACGTGATCGCCTACCAGCCGAAGGCGGCAGCGGCGCTCAGCGCACTTCTCGACGAAGTGCCACAATTCGTTTTCGAGGCCCATTCCACCGACTATCAGACTGTGGAGGCGCTGTCCGCCCTCGTGCGGGATGGCTATCTGATCCTCAAGGTCGGCCCGGGCCTCACGTTTGCCTATCGGGAAGCCCTCTACGGCCTCGACCTGATCGCCAGCGAACTCGTTCCCGGTTACGGCAACCGGCCGCTGATGCGGGCCATGGAACAGACGATGCTGGCCGACCCGGCCTATTGGAAAGGTCACTACCACGTTGGGGAAAACTCACTGCGGATCGACCGGCATTACAGCTACAGCGACCGGATCCGCTATTACTGGGGAAAGCCCGAGGCGACGAAGGCCGTGGCGGGACTGCTGGAGGCGCTGCGCGACGTCGCCGTTCCCGAGCCTGTTGTCAGGCAGTTCCTGCCGAACCTGGCGATCCCGGCGGGGGAGACGTTCGATGCCGAACGCATTCTGATCGAGGCGGTCGATGCGGTCCTTGCGACCTATGACGCGGCCTGCCTGGATCAACCCGCAGCGGGCTGATCCTTTTCGCCAAAGGGCTCGCGCTATGCCCCTCAGGGCGCTCCGCCTGCTTAGCGGCATTTCCGGCATGGCGGTCGGCGTTGGAAGCGCCGCCATGCCAGGATTTAAGGAGCGTCGCAGATCACTCGGCGGGCTGCAGGGCAGGGACCTCGAGATTGCCGGACAACTGCCCTTTCATCGCTGCGGCGAACTGGACTTCGTCCAGCTCGTTTTCCCAGCGCGCCACGACGATGGTCGCAACGGCATTGCCGACCAGATTGGTGAGTGCCCGGCATTCCGACATGAAGCGGTCGATGCCGAGGATCAGCGCCATGCCGGCGATCGGCACGGACGGAACCACGGACAGGGTTGCGGCCAGGGTGATGAAGCCCGCGCCGGTAATACCCGCCGCGCCCTTGGAGCTCAACATCGCGACCAGAAGCAGAAGGATCTGGTCACCGAGGGTCAACGGCGTGTCCGTTGCCTGGGCGATGAACAGGGCCGCCAGAGTCATGTAGATGTTGGTGCCGTCGAGGTTGAACGAGTAGCCGGTCGGAATGACCAGGCCGACGACCGAGCGCTTGACGCCGG
>CAZZZI010000405.1:0-3408 GCA_964658415.1 uncultured Sphingomonas sp.
GTTCGATCCTGCGGCGAGGAAAAGGCGATGCGGACGCGGTGGTAGACCTTCTCCGTCCTTGCCGCCTTGAACTCGTCCTCGTCGTCGATCAGCACGCCTTCGGCAAGTGCTGCCTGCTTGAACGTGCCTGAGAGCCAGGGCTCGGGAAGCTTCAGCCAGAGGAAGGGAATGTGCGGATGGGAGGAGAACTCGAAGCCGGCCAATGCGTCCCGGGCCATGGCCTCGCGGACGGCGATCTCGGCAGTGGCCTTGCTGCGAAGCGACAGGGCATGGCCGCTGTGAACGAGGCGCGCGCCTGTTTCAGCCAGGATGAACGGCAGGCCGCCGGTTGACATCTTGTGCGTCACCTTCACCCGTTGGGCGAAATGTGGCGGGCAGGCGACCCAGCCGCCGCGCACGCCTGCCGTGACGGCTTTCGAAAGGCCGTTGACGAGGAAGGTGCGCTCCGGCGCGATGCTGGCCATCAGCGGTGTGCCGTCTCCGCTCATGCCGCCATAGATATCGTCCTCGATCAGCCAGACGCTGTGCCGCCGTGCAATCGCGGCGATGGCGCGCCGGCGGGCTTCGGGCATCGTCGTCAGCGTCGGATTGTGCGCCGTCGGCATCAGGAAGGCGAGGCGCGGGTGCTGCTGTTGGCAAAGGCGCTCGAAGTCGTCGGGAACGATCCCCTGTTCGTCCGATTCCACCAATACGGCGCGGCGGCCAAGAAGCCGCGTCGCGCGGCTGACCTGGGTATAGGTTAGGTTTTCGAATACGATCTTGTCGCCCGGCGATGTCACGGCGGCAATGACCGCGATGGCCGCCGCATGGGCACCCAGCGTCGGCACGACGTTTTCGACATCCGGTTGCCATCCGTTTCGCGACAGCCAGGTCTGCCCGGCCAATGACCAGCTGGCGGGAAAGGTTCGGGAATAGGAGGAAATCTCCACGCTCTTCTCGCGGCTGATGGCCGCGAACAGCTGGCCGATGATTTCTCCTTGGCCGATATCCGGTGCCGCCGTCGTGTCCAGCCGCACGGTGGCCAAGGGGGCCTCCATGCCACGCGTGCCGGAAAGGGCCTGGGTGATCGGGTCCACCTGGGCAATCGGCTTGCCATGCTCGCGGTCCAGCACGTAGGTGCCGCGCCCCACTTCGCCGGCTACCAGCCCGCGCTCGTGCACCAGCGCGTAGGCCCGGCTGATGGTCCCGATGGTGACGCCGATATCGAAGGCGAGGTTGCGCTGTGGCGGCAGCTTTGCGCCCGGCGGCAGGATGCCGTGGGTGATGGCCGTCTCGATGCTGTCGGCAACCCGCACATACACCGGACCCGTCCCGCTCGAAATGTCTGGAAGCCAATTTGTCATGGTGACAATGATGGCATTGTACCCGTCTATTGTCAACTTTAGGGATACATTTGGGCGCGGCTGCGATGAGTTCTGCCGTCGTCGGGAAAAGAGGTCCGAAATGGGTACAATGCATACAATCGATGCAATTGGAGAACGGAGGGGTTCAATCCGTACGGATACACGCCGCCGCCCTCAGAGCCTGACGTCGTTGGCGACGGGTCTCGTCGCGCGGCTGGCCTGTTGGTCGGCGAAACGGCGCAGCCGCCGGGCGCTGCGCGACTTGGGTCCGGATCAGCTAAGCGACATCGGCCTGACGCCGTCGGACGTCAGGCGGGAAGTCGCCAAGTCGTTTTTCTGGGACTGAAACGGGACGCAAGCCGTCAGCAGCCCTTGGTGCCAGCGGCCCAGCGGTTGATGTCGGCGGTGATGCGTGCGGAGTTCGGACCGTTCATCAGCGGCCCGAAGGTCTCAAGCTTTGCCGGATTGCCTTCGGCCTGGACGACAAGCAACGGACGGCCGGTCGGCTGGCTGCGCTCGACGACGAGAAAACGGGGACGGCCGGTGAAGGAGTTCAGCTCGGGCGCCATCGTGTAGCGGGAGAATGCCGGATCGGCCGCCTTGAACCAGCAGCCATGGGCAGCCACGGCAACGCGCTCCATGGTCGAGAGCGCCGTGCGGGGTTGCGACACCGCCACCTCCGGCGCACGCTTGGACTGGCAGGAGGCGGCAAAGACTGCCAGGGCGGAGAGGGTAGCGGCCGTCAGAATTCCGGTGGCAGAAATGCGCATCAATCTGTCTTTCATGTGTCGGGCAGGCAGGCTTCGCCTATCCCGTGCCCATACGCAGCCTTTGCGGCGCATTCAGGGTCAATGCGCTGCATTGTGGCAGAATGTCAGGAATGCCTCAGGCGGCGACGATGTCGAGGGCGGAGGCGAACAGGGCGCGACCGTCGGTGCCGCCATGGGCAGCTTCGATCAGGTTTTCCGGATGCGGCATCATGCCAAGCACGTTGCCCCTGGCGTTGATGATGCCGGCGATATGGTTCACGGAGCCGTTCGGGTTGCCGTCCTCGAGATAGCGGAAGACCACCTGGCCGTTGCCTTCGATGGCAGCGAGCGTCTCGGCATCGGCGAAATAGTTGCCATCGTGATGGGCGATCGGGCAGCGGATGACCTGACCCTTCTCGTAGGCGCGCGTGAAATCTGTGTCGGCGTTGACGACTTCCAGCTTTGTTTCCTTGCAGACGAACTTCAGCGAGGCGTTGCGCATCAGCGCGCCCGGCAGCATGCCTGCCTCGACGAGGATCTGGAAGCCGTTGCAGACGCCCAGAACCTTGACGCCCTGTTCGGCCTTCTGCTTGATCGCCTGCATGACAGGCATGCGCGCGGCAATGGCGCCGCAGCGAAGGTAGTCGCCGTAGGAGAAACCGCCCGGAATGACGATCAGGTCGACATCGGGGATTTCCGTTTCCGTCTGCCAGACGGTGATCGGCGCGATGCCGGAGATCTTGGTCAGGGCCGCGATCATGTCACGGTCGCGGTTGAGGCCTGGAAGCTGGACGACGGCGGATTTCATGGGTGCGGTTCAAACCTTGCTTGGGATCTGGCGAGTTCACGAAGTTCTAGGCGGGTTTCGATGCGTTCGAGACGAATATCCATTTGAGACACAGAGTGACGCAGATGGTTGAGATCACCCTGCAACAAGTGGACCTGTCCGCGCACGCTGGACATCTCCTGTCCGAGGTCTCGCTGGCCCGCCTTGAGCCCCGCAATGTCGCTGTGGATCTGCTGCACCATCTCGTACACCAGGGCCTGCGTTACCTCAGCCATCGGACCTTCTCCGCAACGTCAGTCGAGAGCGATACTGTAGTTCTCGATGACCGTGTTTGCGAGGAGTTTTTCGCACATGGCCTTGAGGTCGGCCTCGGCGCGGGCCCTGTCGGCGCCGTCGAGAACGACGTCAAAAACCTTGCCCTGGCGAACATTGCCGACGCCCTCGAAGCCGAGCGCACCGAGTGCGCCTTCGATGGCCTTGCCCTGGGGGTCGAGAACGCCGTTCTTCAGCGTGACGGTGACGCGAGCCT
>CAZZZI010000406.1:0-3407 GCA_964658415.1 uncultured Sphingomonas sp.
TCGGTGGCCGCGAGAATGTTCTCGAAATCGTGAGCCATGGAAGGATATGTTTCCTGATATTGAGCGTGCGGGCCATGGCTGCGGACATGATGTCCGGTTCAGCGCTGCGGCCTGTCCGCACCGGCCCATGACAGGCCGGTGCGGTTCTATGTTTCAAATCAGTAGCCGAGGCCCTTCTTGGCTTCGTAGACCTTCTGCGGATCGTCAGCCTGGGTGTAGAGCTTGGATTCCGTCTGGATCCACTTCTTCGGCTCTTTCTTGTCCTTCAGGTAGGCTTCGAGCGCATCGAAGGCCGGGCCCGCCATGTTCGGCGTCAGCTCGACGGTCGCATTGGCTTCGCCCGCTGCCATCGCCTTGAAAAGATCCGGCACCGCATCGATGGAGACGGTGAGGATGTCCTTGCCTGGCTTCAGGCCGGCTTCCTTGATGGCCTGGATAGCGCCGACAGCCATGTCGTCGTTATGGGCGTAGACAGCGCAGATATCCTTGCCGCCGTTCATTGCCTTCAGGAAGCTTTCCATGACTTCCTTGCCCTTCGAACGGGTAAAGTCGCCAGTCTGGCTGCGGACGATCTTGAAGTTGTCGTGGCCGGCAATGCCTTCCTCGAAGCCCTTCTTGCGAGCGATCGCCGGCGAAGAGCCGGTGGTGCCCTGAAGCTCGACGATGTCGCACTTCTTGGTGCCGACGGTCTTGACCAGCCAGTCGCCGGCAACCTTGCCTTCATGGACCTGATCGGACGTGACTGCCGTCAGGTAGAGGTCCTTCGGCGCATCGATATCGCGGTCGAGCAGGATGACCGGGATCTTGGCTTCCTTGGCTTCCTTCAGGACAGCGTCCCAGCCGGTTGCCACGATCGGCGCGATCAGGATCGCGTCCACGCCCTGGGCGATGAAGGAGCGGATCGCCTTGATCTGGTTTTCCTGCTTCTGCTGTGCGTCGGCGAACTTCAGGTCGATGCCGCGCTTCTTGGCTTCGTTCTTGGTGAGCGTCGTCTCTGCGGCGCGCCAGCCTGATTCCGAGCCGATCTGCGAGAAGCCGACGACCAGCGGCTTGGCATAGGCCGAATTGAACATGCAGGCAGCCAGAATCGTTGCACTCGCGAGTGCGGTCTTCAATCTCATGATTTCCTCCCATTGGGCCGCCTCCACGCGGCCGAGGTCAAAAAATCATATAGTAATACTTTTGTAAATGAGGATAGTGTGACGCACTGCAGCAAAAAGGGCACCAAACGGGTGCCCTCAGCTATTCTCTCAAATATCACGCAATAAAGATCACTTCGGCAGCTTGTCGTCGACGCCCTCGACGTAGAAATTCATGCCCAGCAGCGTGCCGTCGTCGGCCTTTTCGCCAGCCTTCAGCCAGGGTGTACCATCCTGCTTGTTGATCGGACCGGTAAAGGGTGCGAGCTCGCCGGACTTGATCTTGGCTTCGGTGTCCTCGGCCATTTTCTTTACGTCGTCAGGCATGTTCGTGAACGGCGCCATGGTCAGGTTGCCGGCCTTCAGTCCGTCGAAGGACTGCTCGGACTTCCAGGTGCCGTCCATCAGCGCCTTGACGCGCTTGATGTAGTAAGGACCCCAGGTGTCCTCGATTGCGGTCAGCTGGACCTTGGGGCCGGCCTTAATCATGTCGGACGACTGACCGAAGGCATAGACGCCGCGCTGTTCGGCAACCTGCATTGGTGCGGTGGTGTCGGTGTGCTGGGTCAGCACGTCGACGCCCTGGTCGATCAGCGCCTTGGCGGCATCGGCTTCCTTGCCCGGGTCGAACCAGGTGTTGATCCAGATGACCTTCATCTTGAAGTTCGGGTTGACGGACTTGGCGCCCTGCTCGAAGGCGTTGATGCCCATGACCACTTCCGGAACCGGGAAGGTCGCGATGTAGCCGGCGACGCCCTTCTTCGACATCTTGCCGGCGATCTGGCCGTTGATGTAGCGGCCTTCGTAGAAGCGCGAGTTGTAGGTCGCGAGGTTTTCGGCGGCCTTGAAACCGGTGGCATGCTCGAACTTCACCTTCGGGAACTTCTTGGCGACCGCGACGGTCGAGTCCATGAAGCCGAACGACGTGGTGAAGACGATTGCGCAGCCAGAGCGGGCCATGCGCTCGATGGCACGCTCGGAATCCGGGCCTTCCGCGACGTTTTCGAGGTAGGCGGTCTCGACCTTGCTGCCGAATTCCTTCTCGACCGCGAGGCGACCCATGTCGTGGGCCTGGGACCAGCCGCCATCCGTGTGCGAGCCGACATAGACGAAGCACACCTTCGTCTTGGCCGCCGCCTCGGCCGACGAGCCGAAGCCGACGATCAACGCCGCGGTTGCCGCCAGAGCAAATGCAATTTTCTTCATAAGAACCCCTGTTGTTTGAAAAGTTGTAGAGAACCCGTCGTCTTCTGTTTTGTCACCGATCCGGCACGAAGGATTTGCCGAGCGATGCCGGTGTATTGATGAGAGTCATACGCCGATTTTGAGAGATGATGATAAGCACGATCACCGTTGCCGCATAGGGAAGCATCGACAGAAACTGTGCAGGAATGCCGATGCCGAATGCCTGGGCATGCAGCTGCAGGATCGTCACGGCGCCGAACAGATAGCCGCCTGCCAGGATGCGCCACGGCCGCCACGACGAGAACACCACCAGTGCCAGCGCGATCCAGCCGCGGCCGCCCGACATGTTCTCCGTCCATTGCGGCGTGTAGATCAGCGACAGCTGCGCGCCGGCAAGGCCGGCACAGGCGCCGCCGAACATGACGGCCAGGTAGCGGGTGCGGATGACGGGGATGCCGAGCGCATGGGCCGAACCGTGGCTGTCGCCGATCGCCCGCAGCTTGAGCCCGGCCCGGCTGCGGAACAGGAACCAGTTGACGGCGATGACGAGCACGATGGAGAGGTAGAAGACGATATCCTGCTTGAAAAGGACCGTTCCGAGATAGGGGATCTGCGACAGCAGCGGGATCTCGATCGGCAGCAGCCGAATGCCGGGCACACTGACGTAGGACTCGCCGATCATGCCGGAGGCACCGACGCCCATGATGGTGAGCGCCAGCCCCGTCGCCACCTGGTTTGCCACGAGCGTCAGGGTGAGGAAGCTGAACAGCAGCGAGAAAAGCGCACCGCCGGCGACACCGGCGAGAAGCCCGACATAGGCCGATCCGGTCATCTGGGCTGCGGCGAAGGCACTGACCGAGCCGATGATGACCATCCCCTCGACGCCGAGGTTGAGCACCCCTGAGCGTTCCGTCACGAGTTCGCCGATGGCGGCAATGACGAGCGGCGTCGACGCGGTGATGATGGTGAGGAGAACAGCTTCGAAAAAGGTCATGATGTCGCTCCCGCCTTGGCCCGGACGCGCGACCAGACGATGCGCACCTTGTAGTAGATCAGCGTATCGCAGGAGAGCACGAAGAACAG
>CAZZZI010000407.1:0-3392 GCA_964658415.1 uncultured Sphingomonas sp.
GGCTTGCGCGGCGAAGTCAGGGCCCGCTCCTACACCGCAGATCCGATGGCACTGGCCGAATACGGCCACCTGCACGCCGCCGACGGCCGCACCTTCGAGGTGCTGGACATCCGCGCCAGCAAGACTGTCGTCATCATCCGGTTCCGCGGCGTCAACGACCGTGACACCGCCGAAGCGCTGAACGGCCTCGAGCTGTTCGTCGAACGCGAAGACCTGCCGGACGACGAACTCGAAGACGATGAATTCTTCTATGCCGACCTCGAGGGCCTGGAAGTCGTCGATGCCGAGGGCGTCGGCTACGGCGTCGTCAGCGGTGTTTACGATTTCGGCGCCGGAGATCTGCTGGAACTGAAGGGTCCGGGCAAGCGCCCGGTGCTGATTCCGTTTTCCGAAGCGGCCGTGCTGGAGATCGACCTCGAGAACGGCAAGGTGCTGATCGACCCGATGGCCGCCGGCCTGATCGACGATCCGACCGATATCGGCCAGCCGCCGAAAACCGACCGCCCCAAGAAGTAGGCCCGATGAGTTTCCGGGCGACCATCCTGACGCTGTATCCGGAGATGTTTCCCGGCCATCTCGGCGCGTCGCTCGCCGGCAAGGCGGCAGCGCGCGGCCAGTGGTCGCTCGATACGCTGCAGATCCGCGACTTTACCACCGACCGCCACCGCACCGTCGACGACACGCCGGCCGGTGGCGGCGCCGGCATGGTGCTGAAGCCCGACGTGCTCGCCCGTGCCATCGACGAGGCGGGCGCCGACGACGGCCGCCCCCGCCTGCTGATGAGCCCGCGCGGCAAGCCACTGACCCAGCGGCGGGTGCGCCAGCTGGCCGATGGGCCGGGCGTCATCATCGTCTGCGGCCGTTTCGAGGGCGTCGACCAGCGGGTGATCGATGCCCGCCATCTCGAGGAAGTGTCGATCGGCGACTATATTCTCTCCGGCGGCGAACCGGCCGCCCTGGTGCTGCTCGATGCCATCGTCCGCATCCTGCCGGGAGTCATGGGCAACGATCTCTCCGGCACCCACGAGAGCTTCGAGAACGGCATGCTGGAGCATCCGCACTATACGCGCCCGCAGCAATGGGAGGGCCGGGACATTCCCGCCGTGCTCACCTCCGGCAACCACGGCGCCATCGCCAAATGGCAGGCGGAGCAAGCGCTGGAACTGACCAGGCAACGCAGGCCCGACCTGCTCGACGAGCAGGACTGATAGCTGGTCTCGAGCACCAATCGATAGCGCCCGCCGGCCAACTGTCTCTGATGCGGCCAGAACCGGCACAGAGCCTCTCGAAAGCCCGGAAAGCCGGCGATGCCGGCCGAACGGCTCGAGAAAAATTGTTGCGGAGGGATGACAAACCCTCGCCTTTCGTGTAACTGCCCACGCGGACATGGGGTCAACCCCGTCGACCAGCAAATAAAGAATAGTGCATTCGCTCCCGTCCGAAAGGACAAAATCCCGCGGCATCGACCTACGGATTCCGGCAGAGCGCTCTGGCTGTTGCAGAAGAACTCGAAAAGGTTAGACCAATGAACATCATTCAACAGCTGGAAGCCGAACAGGCTGCCAAGATCGAAGCCGTCCGCAAGCTGCCGGAATTCTCCCCGGGCGATACGCTCCGCGTCAACGTCAAGGTGACCGAAGGTACCCGCAGCCGCGTACAGGCCTATGAAGGCGTTTGCATCGGCCGTTCGGGCGGCGGCATCCACGAGAACTTCACGGTTCGCAAGATCTCCTACGGCGAAGGCGTCGAGCGCGTATTCCCGATCTTCTCGCCGATGATCGAAAGCGTCGAAGTCGTTCGCCGCGGTAAGGTCCGTCGCGCCAAGCTGTACTACCTGCGCGATCGTCGCGGCAAGTCGGCTCGTATCGTTGAAGACACCGGCATCCGCGCCCGCAAGCTGAACGACGCCGAGCGCGCTGCCGTTGCCGAAGAGAAGGCACGCATCGAGGCCGAGAAGGTCGCCGCAGCCCAGGCTCTGGCCGCCGAGAAGGCAGCAGCCGAAGCCGCAGAAGCCAAGGCCGCCGAAGAGGCAGCAAAGGCAAAGGCCGCTGAAGAAGCAGCCGCCGCTGCCGAGCCTGCCGCTGAATAAGCCTCACGGCTTGGACGCAAAAATACTTTTCGGAAAGGGCGGTCTTTGGGCCGCCTTTTCTGTTTTTATCGCTGCAGCCGTGGCATTGCCCTTGCCAGCGACTTTGCTCCTGTGACAGTTTCGCGATAGGCCATTTGGGGAGATTTCCATGACGTTCCGCCGCTCGTTCCTGCTGGGCCTGACCGCCCTCGTTCTCTCGCCGCTCGTGGCCTTCGCGGCCGATCTTCCGGACCTGAAAGGCAAGACCGTCGTCGTGGTGACGGAGAATGCCTATCCACCGCTGCAGTTCGTCGAGCCGAAGACCGGCAAGGCAATCGGCTGGGAATACGATGCGATGAACGAGATCGCCAAGCGGCTGAATTTCAAGGTCGAGTACCAGAACACCAGCTGGGATGCGATGATCCAGGCGGTCTCCGACGGCCAGTACGCCGTCGGCATGAACGGCATCACCATCAAGGAAGACCGCAAGCAGAAGGTCGACTTCTCC
Organism: uncultured Sphingomonas sp.; assembly: GCA_964658415.1. Taxonomy (GTDB): domain Bacteria; phylum Pseudomonadota; class Alphaproteobacteria; order Rhizobiales; family Rhizobiaceae; genus Rhizobium. The sequence continues at coordinate 2,577 of CAZZZI010000407.1, forward strand.
AACCCCTATATGCGCAGCCAACAATTCATGCTGGTACGCGGCGACGAGAACCGCTTTACCGACGCCAAGACGTTCGCAGCCTTCAAGGACGGCCTGGTCGGCGCCCAGCCGGGCACCACGCCGTTCTACACATCGGTCTACGAGGTGCTTGACGGCAACGAGCAGAACCCGCGCATCAAATTGTTCGAGACCTTCGGCGCCACCGTCCAGGCCCTGAAAACAGGCGACGTCGACACCGTTCTGACCGATGGCACGGCCGGCAAGGGCTATGTCGATGCTTCCGGCGGCGCCCTGAAGCTGATCGGCGGCCCGCTCGGTGTCGAGGATTTCGGCTTCATCTTCCCGAAGGGCTCCGAACTGGTGGCGCCGATCAACGCTGCCATCGCGGCGCTGAAAGCCGACGGCACCTTCGCGGCGCTCGATAAGAAGTGGTTCGTCGACTACAAGATGGGCGGCTGATGCCTGGTATAGTGAAGCGCCTCCGGTGATCGCAGCCCGTCCCTCGCCAAGTGCCAAGGACCGGGGAGACTACCCGTGGTGGCTGGTCGCCCTCGTCGTCATCTGCCTGGCCGTCGCCATCGTCATCGCCACCAGCGGCCTGTACACCCAGGTCTTTCTCACCGTTGTCACCGGCGCCGGCATCACCGTTTTCGTGACGCTGGTGTCCTTCGTGCTGGCGACGCTGCTGGGGCTCGGCATCATGCTGCTTGGCCGGGCCGACAACGTCGTGCTCCGGCAGGTCTCGCGCTTCTACATCGAAGTGATCCGCGGCATCCCGATGCTGGTGCTGCTGTTCTACGTCGCCTTCGTCGGCGC
>CAZZZI010000408.1:0-3350 GCA_964658415.1 uncultured Sphingomonas sp.
TGCGGCAGCGTACCGCCATAGGCCCAGTCCAGCAGTTCTATCGTATGCAGGATCGGCGTCTCGGTGCCGGTGGCGATTTGGGTGATGCAGCCGATATTGCCTGTCGCGATGATGTCGGCGCGGGTGGCTTCGAGGTTGCGGACCTTGCGGGCCTTGAGCTGGCCCGAGATTTCCGGCTGCATGATGTTGTAGGTGCCGGCCGAGCCGCAGCAGAGATGGCCCTCGGCGGGATCTTTCACGACAAAACCGGCAGCCTTCAGCAGCAGCTTCGGTGCCATCGTGATCTTCTGGCCATGCTGCATCGAGCAGGCGGAGTGATAGGCGACGGCAATGCCCTTCGGCGGCTGGCGCGGCAGGTCGAGGCCCGCCAGATATTCGGTGATGTCCTTTGCGAGGGCTGAGACGCGGGCTGCCTTTTCGGCATAGGCCGGATCGAGGCGCAGCATGTGGCCGTAGTCCTTGATCGTCGTGCCGCAGCCGGACGCGGTGATGATGATCGCATCGAGCCCGCCCCGGTCGATTTCATTGGTCCAGACATCGACATTGGCGCGCGCCTTCACCAGCGCCTGCTGCTCGCGGCCCATGTGATGAACCAGCGAGCCGCAGCACACCTCGCCGGCAGGTACTACGACCTCGACGCCGAGCCGCGTCAGCAGCCGGATCGTCGCCTCGTTGATGGCAGGGTCGAGCACCGGTTGGGCGCATCCCGTGAGGATCGCGATGCGGCCGCGCTTTTCAGCCTTTGCCGAATGGGTGCCGGGCTTTGCGAAGGGCGAAGCCGGCGGGAGCGATCGCGGTGCGAGATCGAGCATCGCGGCAAACGGCAGGAGCGCCGGCACACGCGCGATCAAGCCCCGGAGCGGCCGCCCGAGCCGGGCAAGACCGAGTGCTGCCCGGAAACGGCCGGGATAGGGAAGGACTGACGCCAGGATGTTGCGGATCAGGCGATCCATCGGTGGCCGCGTGTAGGTTTCCTCGATATGGGCGCGGGCGTGATCGATGAGGTGGGTATAGTCGACGCCGGACGGACAGGTCGTCACGCAGGCAAGGCAGGACAGGCAGCGATCGATATGGGTGACGACCTCGGCGTCTGCGGCCCGGCCGTTTTCCAGCATGTCCTTGATCAGGTAGATCCGGCCGCGCGGGCTGTCTAGCTCGTTGCCGAGGGTCACATAGGTCGGGCAGGTGGCGGTGCAAAATCCGCAATGGACGCATTTTCGCAGGATCTGCTCCGAAAAGGCGACGCCCGGATCGGTCAGCTGTTCGGCGGTGAAATTGGTCTGCATCGGATCTTCCGCTGATGGGAGAGAACGTCGCCGTTCATCCCATTTTCCCTGGATTGAATATGCCTGCCGGATCGTATTGCTGCTTGATCCTTGCGGAAAGCAGAGCCACCGCCTGCGGTTGCGGCTCGAAGGCGTCGTTCTGCGCGCGGGCATCGGGCGTGGCGCGCAGCAAGGTCGCATGCCCGCCGCCGACCTCTGCAATGTGGCGGCGCAGCGCTGGCCCGTCCGGCTCGGCTTCCATCCGCAGCCAGACAAGTCCGCCCTGCCAGTCGTAGAAGGCATCGACACCCGCCTCCTGCCGGAGGCCTGCGACCAACCGATGGCCGGCGGTCGGCGCGACCGAAACGCGCCAGACCGGCCGCATCGTGTTGTCGGCAAAGGGAAGCACGTCGCGGATGCCGCGCCACAGCGCCTTGCTGTCGGCGTCCTGCAACGGGCTGACGTCCCCGAAGCCAGCCATGGCGCGTCCGAGCTTTTCCATCCGCACGGCAACGGATTCGGCCAGACCTTCGAGGCGCAAGACGGTGGTGGATCGCCCGGACCAGCTGGCCGGCGCGAATGTGGCGCTGACCGTGACCGGCAGGTGCGCCGCGCCGGATACCTCGACCGACAGCGCCATGGCCGCCGCCATCGCCTGCGTGGCTGCCTCGTCCGTCAGGTCGTGCACCAGAAGCGTCTGCTCGGTCTTGGGGCTGGGCGGTACGCGGAAGGTGACTTCGGTCAGGAGGCCGAGCGTGCCGTGAGACCCCGCCATCAGTTTTGCGAGATCGAGGCCGGTGACGTTCTTCATGACGCGGCCGCCGGCCTTGACGATATCGCCCCGCCCGGTGACGAAGCGGACGCCGAGCAGGCTGTCGCGCGCGGCACCGGCGAGGATGCGTCGCGGGCCCGACGCATTGGCGGCAAAGACGCCGCCGATTGTCGGAACCCCCGATGTCGCCATCAGCCGGCTGTGATCGATGGGCTCGAAGGCCATCATCTGGCCGCCGGTCGAGAGCGCCGCCTCGATCTCCTCGAGCGGCGTGCCGGCGCGGGCCGTCATCACCATCTCGCCGGGATTGTAGGAGACGATGCCGGTCAGGCCGCGCGAGGTCAGCTCGGAATGGCTGGAAAACGCATTGCCGAAGCCGGCGCGGCTGTTGCCGCCGACGATCGACAGTGCCTGTCCTGCGGATGCGTGGTCGCGGATGACGGTGGCGGCTTCCTCCTCGGTGGTCGGGATCAGTGTCATCGGGCAGTGCGTCCGTCGAGGGGAAAGACCTTGGAAGGATTGAGGATCCAGCCCTCGTCGAAGGCGCTGCGCGTCGCCATCATCTGGGCAAGGTCGATGTCCGCATATTGATGTCGCATGAGATCGCGCTTCTCGATACCGACGCCGTGTTCTCCCGTCAGGCAGCCACCGGCATCGACGCAGAGCCGGAGGATGTCCATGCCGGCCGCCTCGGCGTCGGCGGATTCCTTCGGGTCGTTGGCGTTGAAGAGGATCAGCGGGTGCATGTTGCCGTCGCCGGCGTGAAAGACGTTGGCGACCCTGAGGCCATAGCGCCCGACGATTTCGCCTGTCTTCTGCAGCACGTAGGACAGCTGGCTAAGCGGCACCGTGCCGTCCATGCAGATATAGTCTGCAATACGGCCGGTGGCACCGAAGGCCGATTTGCGGCCCTTCCAGATCAGGGCGGCCTCGTTGGCGGACTGGCACTCCCGCACGGTCTTGACTTCATGCCGGCCGGCGATCGCGACGATGCTTTTCAGCATCAGGTCCATCTCGGCCTCCGATCCCTCGACCTCAACGATCAGCAGCGCGCCGACATCGAGCGGATAGCCGGCATGGGCGAAGGCTTCGCAGATCTCGATGGCCTGCTTGTCCATGAACTCCATGGCGACGGGGATGATGCCTGACGCAATGACCTCGGAAACGCAGGCACCTGCATGCTCCGACGTGTCGAAGCCGAACAGCACGGGCCGCGCACCCTCCGGCTTGGCAATCAGCCGCACCGTCGCCTCGGTGACGATGCCGAGCTGGCCTTCCGAGCCGCAGACGAGGCCAAGCAGATCGTAGCCGGA
>CAZZZI010000409.1:0-3327 GCA_964658415.1 uncultured Sphingomonas sp.
TCTGCGTCACCACTCCGCCACGAGGCCATCCGTGTGTGGTCGCGGCGATTTAGACCAGCTCCAGACAGAGCGCAAGAGCCTTCCTCCGGAATGGATGGTTTTTTCAGAAGGAAGCCATGTTTGCGCCGTAGAGGCCCAACGCAGGCTGGCATCGCGCAGCCGGCTTTGTCTGCTTCAGGTGCGTCTCCGGAGTCTCAGGTCTGTCTCAGCGCGTCGTTGCACGCCAACTCCCGTGCTTCGACCACACTGCGGATCACGCATGCTGACATCTTCGGCTATTCATATTGCGCGCCCGCCTTGCGTTGTCATCCCGACCTCACGGAAAATCCCTTCCGCCCGCATCCACGCCTTGAAAGCTTGCGCGGTGCCGACTAAGACGGAGCGAGGACAATGCGCTTTTGATGGGGCGGACAGCATGATGGATTTCGAAACAGCGCGGCTGAAGATGGTCGAAAGCCAGATCAGGACCACGGATGTCACCTCGCATTCCGTGCTCAACGCGTTCCTGGCCGTGCCGCGGGAAGCCTTCGTGCCGGAAAAGCTCAAAATGCTCGCCTATGTCGACAACGACGTCGAGATCTGTCCGGCCCGCGACGGCAAGGCGCCGCGCTACCTGATGCAGGCGTCCCCCCTGGCAAAGCTGCTGCAGCTCGCCGCCATCGGCAAGACGGATGTCGTGCTCGAGGTCGGCGCCGGCACCGGCTACACCTCGGCGCTGCTGTCCTTGCTGGCGGGCTCCGTGGTTGCGCTTGAAAGCGATGATGCGCTGGCCTCCGAGGCACGCCAGACGCTTTCAGCGCTCGGCTACGGCAATGTCACCGTGGTGACAGGGCCGCTCGAAAAGGGCCACGCGGCCGGCGCGCCCTACGATCTGATCTTCGTCAACGGCGCCGTCGAAGAGGTGTCTGCTGAACTCCTTGCACAGCTGCGCGACAATGGCCGGCTGGTCGTGGTGCAGGGATACGGCAATTCGGCGCGAGCCTCCGTCTTCACCCGCGAGCGCGGCGCGATTTCTGAAAACGCGTTTTTCAATGCGTCGGTCAAGGCGCTGCCAGGGTTTGAGAAAGCGAAAGAATTCGTTTTCTGAGCCAGCCGGTTCTCTGGTCTGATTGCGGGCGCCTTTTGCGCCCGTTTTTCGTTTTTGGGCTTGACATCGAAGGCGTTGTTCTCAGCCGGTCTGGACAAGTCCAACAAAACTGTGCATCAGCCGACTTAGTCGATTCGCGGTGATTTTTTTCCCCCGGAGAGTATCCTAAGGTGACGGTGATTCGAATGGCTGGCGCGCTGGCATTTCGGTCGTTTCTGCAGGATAACGGGGATGAAAATGGCTCAGTCCAATGTTGCGCGTGAACCGTCGATGGAAGAGATTCTTGCCTCGATCCGCAAGATCATCGAAAGCAACGAGCCGGGCGGCGGTCCATCCCTGTCCGCTTCCGTGCCTGCGGTCTACGAGACGGCCGACCACGACGACAGCGATATTCGCCTCACCATCGACGACGCGTTCGCGGAAGGGTCGATCGACGACATGCCGCCGATGCCCACCGCGCAGGACCCGCGCTTCGTCGCCGCCAATTCCGACGGACGGGAGCCGGACACAGCTCCGCGCAGCACCATGTCGCTTGCCGATGTCGCTGCGCGCGTCCGCGCCGCATCCGATCGCAACTCCCAGCAGATGAACGCGTCGCGCGACGTGCCTCCGTCCCGGGAGCTGCCGCCGGCAATGGCTGCCCGGCTTGCCGAAGTGCGCCTCGGCGCCCATGCGCAGGCCGATGCGGCCCAGGCGAGGGCTGAAGAACACGAGCCCATGGGTGCCGTTTCGCACGAATTCGCGGCTGAAATCTCCGACGTTGTGGTCCAGATGCGGCCTGTCGAAACGGCGCCGCCGGCGCCCGAGCAGCCTGCTGCCCAGCCGGAGCGCATGGTCGACGCGCCGGCCGCTGCCCGCGTCCAGGCGCCGGCTGAGGCCGCTGCGCTTCAGCCGACCTATGTCGAGCCCGTCGCGGCCCCGGCTGCCCCTGTCGAACAGCACGATCGGTTCCTGCCGAAACTGCAGGAAGAAGCCCAGAAGATGCTGGTCTCCGAGGCAACGGGCGAGCAGGTGGCCCGGTCCTTCGAGGAGCTTGCTGCGGCGCTCGGTGCCGAGCGCCGTTCGCTCGACGAGATCGCCCAGGACATGCTGCGGCCGATGCTGCAGGAATGGCTGGACGACAACCTGCCGACGCTGGTCGAAAAGCTGGTGCGCGAGGAGATCGAGCGGGTTGCCCGGGGACCGCGCCGCTAACCCATGGCAGCTTCGCCGTGGACAGCCGCTCCGGGCTCCGGGGCGGCTTTTTTATTGACTTGAAGCCGGCCATCCTGTTTACCAACCGACATCTCCGAACACTCAAGATCCGGTCCCGAAATGCTCGAAAAGACCTATGATTCCGCTGCTGTTGAGCCCAAAATCGCCCAGAAATGGGAAGAGGCGGACGCCTTTCGCGCCGGCGCCAACGCCAAGCCGGGTGCCGAGAGCTTCACCATCGTCATCCCGCCGCCGAACGTCACCGGTTCGCTGCACATGGGCCACGCGCTCAACAACACGCTGCAGGACATCATGGTCCGTTTCGAGCGCATGCGCGGCAAGGACGTGCTCTGGCAGCCCGGCATGGATCACGCCGGCATCGCCACGCAGATGGTCGTCGAGCGCATGCTGAAGGAACAGCAGCTGCCGGGCCGTGTCGCCCTGGGCCGCGAGGCGTTCATCGACAAGGTCTGGGAGTGGAAAGACGAATCCGGCGGGTTGATCTTCAACCAGCTGAAGCGGCTCGGCGCTTCCTGCGACTGGTCGCGCGAGCGCTTCACGATGGACGAGGGACTGTCGGCAGCAGTGCTCGAGGTCTTCGTCTCCCTCTACAAGGAAGGCCTGATCTACCGCGGCAAGCGGCTGGTCAACTGGGATCCGCAGTTCGAGACGGCGATATCAGACATCGAGGTCGAGAACCGCGAAGTCGACGGCCACATGTGGCATTTCAAGTATCTGCTGGCCGGCGGCGAGACCTATACCTATGTCGAGAAGGATGCCGACGGCAACGTCACGCTCCAGGAAGAGCGCAACTACATCTCGATTGCGACGACGCGGCCGGAAACGATGCTGGGCGATGGAGCAGTTGCCGTGCACACGTCGGACGAACGCTATGCGCCGATCGTCGGCAAGCTCTGCGAGATCCCGGTCGGGCCGAAGGAGCATCGCCGCCTGATTCCGATCATCGCCGACGAGTATCCGGACCCGACCTTCGGCTCCGGCGCGGTGAAGATCACGGGCGCCCACGATTTCAACGACTACCAGGT
>CAZZZI010000410.1:0-3322 GCA_964658415.1 uncultured Sphingomonas sp.
AACAGCACCAGCGCGCCGAGGCCGGCCGAGCCGATCGCATAGCCCTTGGTGACGGCCTTGGTGGTGTTGCCGACAGCATCAAGCGCATCGGTGGACTTGCGCACCTCCGGCGGCAGATGCGCCATCTCGGCAATGCCACCGGCATTGTCGGTCACCGGCCCGAAGGCATCCAGCGCGACTATCATGCCGGCTAGACCGAGCATCGCGGTGACAGCGATCCCGGTGCCGAACAGGCCGCCCAGCTGGTACGTGGCGAGAATGCCGCCGATGATGACGATCGCCGGCAGCGCGGTGGATTCCAGCGAAACGGCAAGCCCTTGGATGACATTGGTGCCGTGACCGGTGACCGACGCCTGGGCGATGGAGACAACCGGTCGCTTGCCGGTTGCCGTGTAGTATTCGGTGATGACGACGATCAGCGCGGTCACGAGAAGACCGACCAGGCCGCAGTAGAAAAGGCTCAGCCCGGTGACATCGACGCCGCCGACAGCACCGATCGATCCCCAGCCGATGGTGGCCGACGTCGCGATGGCCAGCCCGACGATCGATAGCAGGCCGGTGGCGACCAGGCCCTTGTAGAGCGCGCCCATGATCGAGCCGTTCGGTCCGAGCTTGACGAAGAAGGTGCCGATGATCGATGTGATGATGCAGGTGCCGCAGATCGCCAGCGGATAGACCATGGCGACCGGCAGGATGGCTGTGCCGGCAAAGAAGATCGAGGCCAGCACCATGGTGGCGACGACGGAGACGGCGTAGGTTTCGAACAGGTCGGCCGCCATGCCGGCGCAATCGCCGACATTGTCGCCGACGTTATCGGCAATGGTGGCCGGATTGCGCGGGTCGTCCTCCGGAATACCGGCCTCGACCTTGCCGACGAGATCGCCGCCGACATCGGCGCCCTTGGTGAAGATACCGCCGCCGAGGCGGGCGAAGATCGAGATAAGCGACGCGCCGAAGCCGAGCGCCACCAGCGCATCGACCACGTCGCGCGAGCCCGGATCATGGCCGAGGATGCCGGTGAGCACACCGTAATAGACGGAGACGCCGAGCAGTGCGAGACCAGCCACCAGCATCCCTGTGATGGCACCGGACTTGAAGGCGATGTCGAGGCCGGCCGAAAGGCTGACGGACGAGGCCTGGGCGGTGCGGACATTGGCGCGCACCGAGACGTGCATGCCGATGAAGCCGGCAACGCCCGACAGCACCGCGCCGATCAGGAAGCCGATGGCTGCCTCACCCGACAGCAGCCACCAGGCGGCGAAGAAGACGACGAGACCGACGATGGCGATGGTTTTATACTGGCGCGTCAGATAGGCCTGCGCGCCTTCGCGGATGTAACCGGCAATTTCCTGCATGCGGGCATTGCCCTGGTCGGCTGACAGCACCGACCGGGTGGCCCAGCCCGCATAGAGAAGCGACAGCGCGCCACATGCGATGACGCCAAAAAGTATAAGCATACGATCTTTCCTCCCAAAAAGCCGGCGCTTGTCTCCCCCCGGCCGAAAACGACATCGGCGGCGATCCTCCTCCAAGGATAGCGGCCTTTGCGGAAGGCGAGATTGCGTGTGGGACAAGGCGGCGTCAAGACAACAGGCTTTCAAAAAGGCGCGGGGGACTGACGTGCAACACAATATAAAAATAAAAAATATTTGAGTTTCTTCTCTTTAAATACTTATTATATCATAAATATATTTTCACGCACCAATATGTCAGGAGCTCGTGATGTTAAAAGATTTCCTTGCAATGCAACCGAAAGATAAGTGGGACGTCATTTTCAAATTTATAGGATTATTTTCTCTCATTATTGCTGGAATATCATTATATGACGCCAATTCAAAAGATTCAAAATTAAGACTAAGCGATATGCAGAAGCAAAGCTTTTCACTTTACTCTACATACTCAAATCCAAATCTTTTGGAAGACAGGCGCATCATTGGTCAAATAAGACTCATAGCAATGGCTGCGGCAACCGAGCAGGTCAAAGGTATCCATAGCCTTGACGAGGCGGAAAATAAAATACGAAAAATCGTAACATCAGTCGTCCGCGATCAAATTATCAATCAAAATCAGGGAGAATCCGCTCGCAGTTTAGTTAATTTCTTTGATCAGGCATACGAATGTGTAAATGCAGGACTGTGTGAAAGATCTTCGATCTACAGACTTCTTCACGAAGAAGCTTATCAGATGAGCTATATTTTGTCTGAACTCATTTCAGAGATGCAACTCACTCAACCAAAAATTGGACTTGGCCTGAAATACCTTGCCGGCGAGCAAGATCCAGACCACTTGTTAACGCGGTGCGCCGCTGAACCTACTTCCCAATCGCAGTCGAGCAAAGCACTGTAGCGAGCACGCTCTATATTGCGAACGCAAAACATCATATCCAGCAAGAAGAACCGAATCACCTCTTCGTTTCGACCCGGACCTGCTTGGCAATCCGATCGAGCACGGCGTTGACGAGCTTCGGCTCGTCGTCGCTGAAGAAGGCCTGGGCGATCTCGACATATTCGGTGACGATGACGGCGACCGGGACATCCTTGCGATCGACGATCTCGAAGGTGCCGGCGCGCAGGATGGCGCGTACCGTGCTGTCGAGGCGGGACAGCGCCCAGTCGTCCTGAAGGGCCTGGCCGATCAGGGGATCGAGATGGGTCTGCTCGCGCACAACGCCCGAAACGATCGACCGGAACCAGGCGGCATCGGCCTTCAGGTAGGTTTCGCCGTCGACTTCCTGGCCGAGGCGATGGGCCTCGTATTCAGCGACGACTTCAAGGACGCCACTGCCGCCGATATCCATCTGGTAGAGCGCCTGGACGGCGGCGAGACGGGCGGCGCCACGCTGGTTGGCGGTCTTGACCGGGCGTTCGACTTCCTCGTTGCTCATGGCTCAGGCACCCAGCTTTTGCTTGATGGCAATCATCGTCAGCGCGGCGCGGGCGGCAAAGCCACCCTTGTCCTTGTCGGTGCGGCGGGCGCGGCTCCAGGCCTGCTCGTCGTTCTCGACCGTCAGGATGCCGTTGCCGATGGCCAGCGACTCGCTGACGGACAGGTCCATCAGGGCGCGCGAGGATTCGTTGGAGACGATGTCGAAATGGTAGGTTTCGCCGCGGATGACCATGCCGAGCGCCACGAAGCCGTCATAGACCGTGCCGCCATTGTCGGCACCGTCGAGCGCCATGGCGATGGTCGCGGGGATTTCGAGGGCACCGGGAACGGTGATGATGTCGTAGGTCGCGCCGGCTTCCTCGAGGGCCGTCTTTGCGCCATCGAGAAGCGCATCGGCCATATCGTCATAGAAGCGGGCTTCGATAATCAGAATATG
>CAZZZI010000411.1:0-3318 GCA_964658415.1 uncultured Sphingomonas sp.
GCCGTTGCCCGCCAGCTGCCGCAGGCCGATGCCTCGACCCAGGCCGGCAAGTGGGAAAAATCGAAGTTCATGGGCGTCGAGATCACCGGCAAGACGCTCGGCGTCATCGGCGCCGGCAACATCGGCTCGATCGTCATCTCCCGTGCTCTCGGACTGAAGATGCACGTCATTGCCTACGACCCATTCCTGTCGAAGGAACGGGCCGAGGAAATGGGCGTCACCAAGGTCGAGCTCGAAGAGCTGCTGGCCCAGGCCGATTTCATCACCCTGCATGTGCCGATGACCGACAAGACGCGCGGCATCCTCAACAAGGAAGCGCTGGCGAAGACCAAGCCGGGCGTGCGCATCATCAACTGCGCCCGCGGCGGCCTGGTCGATGAGGCAGCGCTCGCCGAAGCCATCAAGTCCGGCCATGTCGCCGGTGCCGCCTTCGACGTGTTCGAGGTCGAGCCTGCCAAGGAGAGCCCGCTGTTCGGCCTGCCGAACGTCGTCTGCACGCCGCATCTGGGTGCCGCCACCACCGAAGCGCAGGAAAATGTCGCCCTGCAGGTCGCCGAACAGATGTCGGACTATCTGATGAAGGGTGCGGTTTCCAACGCCATCAACATGCCGTCGATCACCGCCGAGGAAGCGCCGCTGCTGAAGCCGTTCATCCGGTTGGCAGACGTGCTCGGCGCCTTCGTCGGCCAGGTCACGGATGAGCCGATCAAGGAAATCGAAATCCTCTATGACGGCGTTACCGCCAATATGAATACCAAGGCGCTGACCTCGGCACTTCTCGCCGGCCTCATCCGTAGCCAGGTGTCCGACGTCAACATGGTTTCCGCACCGATCATGATCAAGGAAAAAGGCATCGTGCTTTCCGAGGTCAAGCGCGACAAGACCGGCGTCTATGACGGCTACATCAAGCTGACCGTCAAGACCGACGGCATGACCCGCTCGGTCGCCGGCACGGTGTTCTCCGACGGCAAGCCGCGCTTCATCCAGATCAAGAACATCAACCTCGATGCCGATGTCGGCCAGCACATGGTCTACATCACCAATACCGACGTGCCCGGCATGATCGGCTTCATCGGCACGACGCTCGGCGAGGCCGGTGTCAACATCGCCAACTTCCAGCTCGGCCGCGACAGCCAGGGCGGCGATGCGATCGCGCTGCTCTACGTCGACGGTGCGATCAGCGATGGCGTCCTCGCCAAGCTGACGGCGAACCCGGCGATCCGCCAGGCCCGCCCGCTGGTCTTCAACGTCGACTGATAATTGGACGCGAAACGATAAAGCCGGCGCGAACGATCGCGCCGGCTTTATGCGTTATGAGGTTGACTCTAAAGAATGCGACCGGCCGACAGATAGATAAGGCGCTTGATTTCCCGCCTTGCACGGGTCGTCATGTCGAGGATGAGGGCGGTGAAGATGCTGAGGAAGCCGAGCAGCACCATGCCGAGGCTGAGGACTGCCGTCGGCAGGCGTGGCACGAGGCCCGTTTCGAAATAGGTCATCAGGACCGGCACCATCAGCACTGTGGCGATGGCAAAGAACATGAGGCCGAACAGGCCGAAGAACATCAGCGGCCGCTCGTCCTTGATGAGCTTGAGGATCATCAGCAGGATGCGCGTGCCGTCGCGCACCGTGTTCAGTTTGCTGACGGACCCCTCCGGTCGCTCGCTGTAGGGCGTCGGCAGCTCGGCGCAGGGCATGCGCAGTTCGAGCGCGTGCACCGCCAGCTCCGTCTCCGTCTCGAAGCCGCTCGACATGGCCGGAAAGGATTTGACGAAGCGGCGCGACAACACCTTGTAGCCGGATAGCATGTCTGAAAATTGGGGCCCGAAGATCCAGCGAACGATGCCGGACAGCAGCCGGTTGCCGAATTGGTGGCCCGGCCGGTAGGCGCCGGTCAGCGTCGATACCCGCGAGCCGTTGACGAAATCGAGCTCGTCGGTGATGAGCGCGTCGATCAGCATGGGGGCGAACAGTGCCGAATAGGTGCCGTCGCCATCGGCCAGCACATAGATGTCCGCGTCGATATCGGCGAACATGCGGCGGATGACATTGCCCTTGCCCTGGCGTTTCTCCACCCGGACGATGGCGCCTGCCGCGCGAGCCACATCGCCCGTGCCGTCGCACGAATTGTTGTCATAGACATAGACGGCCGCGCCGGGCAACGACTGGCGGAAATCGGCGACGACCTGGGCGATCGTCACGGCCTCGTTGTAGCAGGGCAGCAGCACGGCAATGCGCTTTCGGCCGAAGGCGCCCGACGAGGGTTTGAGTTCCGTGACTTCCAGCATTGGCAGCTCCAGGACGCGCGGCTTTCCAGGCCTTGAAAAGCGAGCATGTGGTCTGCTGGTCTATGGGAATGGCTTTAAGATTTTGTGCCGATGGCAGGGGCGGGGGCCGAGATGGTTTACGAAGGGTAAACGATGTCTGGCATATCCGCTCGCGGCCGTCTTCTGCCTCGGCCTTTCAGGAATTTCGCACTGGGCCCTTTTATATGCTGCAGTGCACACTATCTCGGCGGGATGAAGGAATTCCTGGCGAGAATAGACGAGCAATTGAACTGGCTACCGGCCTGGGTCGTCGGCTTCGTGCTGATCATCGGGGCCATCCTGTTCGGCTTTGTGGTTCACAGGCTGCTCTTCAACATGCTGACCCGGCTGGTGGCCAACTGGGACCTGTTCTGGCGGTCGCTGATCTCGCGCACCGAACGGCCGGCGCGCTTCGCCATCGTCGTGGCGGCGCTGACCTTCGCCGTCTCAGTCGCACCGCTGACCGAGGTGCAGGCGTCGCTCGTGCGTCATGCCTTGCTGATCTGCTTTATCGCGTTGATCGCCTGGATGAGCAAGTCGGCGGTGCACATCTGGATGATCGTCTATCTCCGCCGCTTCAAGCTGGATGCGGAAGACAACCTGCTCGCCCGCAAGCATGTGACGCAGTCGAAGATCATGCAGCGCATCGGCGACCTCATGATCGTCATCCTCGCCATCGCCGCATCTCTGATGACGTTCGAGCCGGTCCGCCAGTATGGTGTCAGTCTGCTCGCGTCGGCTGGTGTCGCCGGTATCGTCCTCGGTCTGGCGCTGCAGCCGGTGCTGAAGAACCTGTTTGCCGGCATACAGCTGGCGATCACCCAGCCGATCCGCATCGACGACGCACTGCTCGTCGAGGGCGAATGGGGCAATGTCGAGGAGATCACCTCGACCTATGTGGTGGTCAAGCTCTGGGACTGGCGGCGGATGATCCTGCCGCTCAGTTACTTCATGGAGAAGCCGTTCCAGAACTGGACGCGGGAAAGCTCCTCGCTGATCGGCACAGTGATGA
>CAZZZI010000412.1:0-3317 GCA_964658415.1 uncultured Sphingomonas sp.
GCATCCCGGAAATCTCTCCGACCGCAATGGCCGCCAGCCGGTGCGCCAGTCCGAAGCTGATCTTGAAACCGCCGGTGAGTGCGATCAGCGACGGATGGTCCGGGTGCGGTCCGACCATCGGATCGCGATCGATGGCCTTCGGCCGCAATCCGGCCCATCGCTCGACCACCTCGGCTTCAGCCAGCATCGGCACCATGGCCCGCACCGATGCCAGCAGCGTGTCGAGCAAGGCATCGGTCGAGAGGGGATCGTCGAACTGGTTTTCGCTGGTGCTGCCGACCGCCACGTGGCCTCCCTCGTGCGGGACGATATAAAGGCCGTCGCGAAAAATGACCGGCAGGTCGGGGCTGACATCCGCCTTCAGCAGTGCCGCCTGGCCCTTGACCGCCTGGCCCAGCGGCTTCTGCAGGTCCTTCGTCAACTGTCCCAGCAGCGGAAAGGCAGCATGCCCGGCCGACAGGATGCATCGGCCGAAGAGAATGTCGCCAGCATTGGTGCGCGCAAGGCCCCGCTCGGGATCGAGGGCCTTGACCGTCACCCCCTTGAGGACACTGACATGACGCGCCCGATCGAGGAAAGCCGACATCACCCCGATCAGTCCGCGCGGCGCGACGCGTGCCGCCAGCGTATCGTGCACAAAACCGCTTTCGCCCGACGCAGGATCGATCCAGCCGTCACCGGGATGATCGATGACGCCCCACTGAAATTGTCGCCCGGCTTCCCGCCAATGGGCTTTGGCATCGCGCGAATGACCTTCGGCGATCTTGCGCAGATGGGGTTTCGGCAATGGAATGAGACGGCCGGAGCGACGGTAACCGGCCGAGAGGCCCGTCTCAAACTCGAGCTCGGCAATATCGCCTTCGAGCGCCACCAGCGACGCCAGCTGGAATTGCTTCTTGTTGTCCCAGCGGTCGGGCATATAGGGCATCAGCGCACCCAGCACCCCGCCGCTCGCCCCGGCCCCCGGCCGGACAGCATCGACAAGCAGCGTGTCGATGCCCTGGCGCTCTGCATGGACCGCAGCCCAGAGCCCCATGATACCGCCGCCGACGATGAGCAGTGCAGTAGACGATTGACCGGCAGGCTTTGCCGGATTAACGGCTCTTGGCATGACCGATCCAGTTTCCGATGATGCGCCGCAGACGATGAGCCAGCCGCTCGAATGGCGCGACGGCGATATGCCCTATTCCGCCGCTTTTGGCGATCATTTTTATTGCCAGACCGACGGCCGCCTCGAATGCAGCCACGTCTTCCTCGACGGCAACGGGCTGCCGGCTCGCTGGCGCGAATGTGCCGATTTCCGCATCGGCGAACTCGGCTTCGGCACGGCGTTGAATTTCTGCGAGACATGGCGGCAATGGAAGAGCGAGCGACCCGCTGGCGCGACGTTGCATTTCATGTCCTTCGAACTCTATCCGATGAAAGCGCACGAAATCGATCGCGCCTTGTCGCGCTGGCCGGAGATCGACCGGGAGCGCCAGGCGCTGGTGGCCGCCTGGCCGGAAAACCCGCAAGGCATCGTCTCGCTGCAGCTGGACGAGCAGACCGCATTGACTGTCGTCTGCGGCCCGGCGATGGACGGCGTGGGCGCCGCAGCGCCGGGTTTCGACGCCTGGTTCCTCGACGGATTCGCGCCGTCCCGTAACGGCGACATGTGGTCGCCGGAACTGATGCAGCGCGTCCACGACAGGACGTCGCCCGGCGGCACCTTTGCAACCTATGCCGCCGCCGGTTTCGTGCGCCGCAATCTGCAGGGCGCGGGCTTTGCGGTGGAGCGACGCAAGGGTTTTGCCGGAAAGCGCGAGATGCTGTGCGGCGTCAGGAGCCCATCACCCGCGTGATTGCTGGTCGGGGCGTCGGGGACATTTCAGCCATAGCCCGATCTTCGTCTCCAGCAATTCGGGGCTGATCGGCTTCGACATGTTGTCGTCCATTCCCGACTCGAGGCACAGGGCATGATCGCTTTCGAGCGCATGGGCGGTAACACCGATGATCTGCACGCGATGGTCAAGACCTTCCTCGGCTTCGATCTGGCGGATGGCGCGGGTCGCCTGCAGGCCATTCATGACGGGCATCGAGATGTCCATCATGATCAGGCCCGGCTGATATCGTCGATAGGCGGCAACGGCTTCCTCACCGTTCCGCACAATCAGGAAATCCGCGCCGGCCGCTTGCAGGATCTGCGTGAAGACGATCTGGTTGACCTCGTTGTCCTCCGCCACGAGAATATCGAAGGCCCCCTCGGGCCGGGTCGGGGCAAAATCTTCGGCGTCTGAGACCGCTCGCGTGGCGACAACCTGCCCGGCTTCGGGCGCTCCACGGCACGGCGCTTCGCCCGTCGCACGGCGCAGCCGCGCGGTGCGAACCACCTCGATAACGGTGGTCCGCAGGACGTTGGCGCGCACGGGCTTCATCAGTTGTGCATCGCCGCTGAGCACGGCATCCTCCGCGCCGGGCTCGGCAACGTCCATCGACGTCAGGAAAATCAGCGGGACATCGTCGAAACGGCGGTCGCGGCGCAGGGCAGCCGCCACCTCGGCACCGTTCATTCCCGGCATGTGATAGTCGAGAATGACGGCATCCACCGCGACATCGAGGTCGATGGCGGCCGACAGGATTTCCATTGCGGCCGGACCGTCGGCGACGGCGACACTCTGGAAGCCCCATTGCGAAAGCTGCGCGGTCAGGATCTCGCGGTTGACGGCATTGTCGTCGACGACGAGGATCTGGGCATCCCTGACGTTGAGCGGCATCTTGCCCGTTCCGCGCAGATCGCCGGCGGCCGGCAATGGCAGATGGATCGTGAACGTGGAGCCTCTGCCGAGGACGCTTTCGACTTCCAGAAAGCCCCCGAACAGATCCACGAGGCCGGCTGCGATCGCAAGACCAAGCCCGGTGCCCTCATGGCGTCGCGTCGAAGACGAATCGACCTGCGAGAATTTGTCGAAGATCGACTCCAGCCGATCTTTCGATATGCCGATACCCGTGTCGGCAACGGTGATGGTGACCATGGCTTCGCCGACCTCGGCAAGGTCGCAATCGACCTCGACCAGCACATGCCCGCGCTCCGTGAATTTGACCGCGTTGCCGACGATATTGGTGAGGACCTGGCGAAAGCGCCCGGCGTCGCCAACCACCATCGACGGCAGGCGTGGCGACAGGCGCACCAGCAGCTCGATGTTCTTCTGCCCCGCCTGCGAGGACAGCAGCGTCACGACATCCTCCACCGCCTCCGCCGGATCGAAGCTCGCCTTGCGCAACCGCATCTGCCCGGCATCGATCTTGGAGAAATCGAGGATGTCGTTGATGATCGTCAG
>CAZZZI010000413.1:0-3296 GCA_964658415.1 uncultured Sphingomonas sp.
GTACCGTCGGCGCCGGCATCGTCGCCTCGATCGTCGAGTAATCGACCGAGCCGAAACTGTTAAACAAAGCCCCGCTGGCGACAGCGGGGCTTTGTTGCGTTTGACAGACGGGGATGGAGGAACGAAGCCGATGCAATACGAAGCTTCGCGCGGACGGGTTCACAGAAGCCAAGGTCCTGCGCTGGAGAGAGACGTTGCCGACGCCTGGATCTGGCGAGACGCGGTTCAACGAACCGTCGCTGGTGTGAGGGTTTTGGCGATTTTGTCCCTGAGCTTTTTGCCGCTGTTCCTGAGCCCAAGCGCTGCGGACGCCGGCGGCTGTCCTGAGCGTCCTGCCTGCCGAGGTTGCGGTTGCAAGGGTGGCCCGGGCTATCGGGGGCCTGACGGCCAATGTGTCGGATTCAAAACCCTGGATAAGATTTGTGGAAATCCCCCCGAGTCGAAATGTCGATTCGAGAACGCTTCCGGGACCGGCCTCAATCACGACTGCGCACTTGCGCCGAAATCGCGGTCAGCACCGAACTGATTGTGGTTCTTGGGTGATATCGTATTCATGCGATCCCAGCCGATATGCGATGGCTATCGCAGCCCGAAGCGCAAGGCGGCGGAAAAATCGAAAATCGGACTTGCCAATTTCCGCCGCGCGCCGTAAAGGGAGCGCCATGCTTCCGAAGGCATCCGGCGATCCGCCGGAAACGTCGGACGAACGCATTCTAGGGGTATAGCTCAGTTGGTAGAGCGGCGGTCTCCAAAACCGCAGGTCGTAGGTTCGAGCCCTGCTGCCCCTGCCATTTTTAAGGTAACAATCTTATTCCCGGCTGTTTGCTTCCATTCGTGAAGCATGCATTTGCGGCGATGTTCGACCTCTGCGCTCGAAAATCCATGGCTGCATCTTGATCGGCCGCCCTGCGCTCCACATCTTGGAAATCACCACCTCTACCGACATTCGCCTGCAGCGACAGTCCCGGTCGCGCCTTTGCTTCGGTCCCGGGTGAAAGCGGGCCGCCTTGCAGTCGCGTGCTGCCTATCATGTATCCGTCAACCGCGAGAGTTCATGCCTTCACACTCATCTCTGGTCATATTCCTCCACGGTATCGGCGCATCGGGCGCACAGCTGATGCCGCTCGCCAGCGCCTGGCGGCAGGAAATGCCGACCACCCGTTTCGCAGCGCCGGATGCTCCTTTCCCGTCGAGCTACGGGACCGGGCACCAATGGTTCAATGTCGACGGGCAGTCCTTGCAGCCGGGTCGCATCGCGGTCGTGCGTGCGGCTTACGACAGGGTGATCGGCGATATCGTCGAGCGTGAGGGTTTTGCCGGAACGCCGGAGCGGGTGGCCTTTGTCGGCGTCTCGCAGGGTGCCATCGTCGCTCTCGATTCGATTGCCTCGGGGCGATGGCAGGCGGGCGCGCTGGTGTCCTTTGCGGGGCTGCTGCCCCCGGTGCCGGTGTCGACCAGAAGCAAGGACACGCCCGTGCTGATGATCCACGGCGCCGACGATCGGACGATACCGGCGGTTGCCAGCACCGCAGCGGCAGCACAGCTTCGAAGGGCCGGTTTCAACGTGGACACGCACCTGCTACCGTTGACCGGTCATACCATCTCCCCTGAGGGCGCCAAAATTGCGCTGGCGTTCCTGAAGAAGGTGTTCGCGGCGTAAGGACAATTCCTGTTCCCTCGATCTGGGCGCCACAGAGGCCATCCATCGACGGGACCAATCGCAAGGATACGGATTGAAGACGGTCGACGAAAGAAAAGAGACGCCTGCAGGTTCCCGCATCCGCGTCATCGATCTCGAGACGGGTGGCAACGGGCCTGGCGACGTCTGCGAGATCGGCTGGCAGGACGTGATCCTCGGCACGGACGGCCTGTGGCGGATCGACGACACGCGCGGCAACCTGATGGTCAATCCGGGCCGCCCGATATCGCCGGAAACGATGGCGATCCATCATATAGTCGACGCGGACGTGGCGGATGCCCCGTTCTGGAAGGACATTGCAGAGACCGTGCTGAAGCCGGAGGGCGGCGTGGTGGCGCTGGCGGCCCACCGTGCCGCCTTCGAGCAGCGCTATTGCCGGCCTCGCCATAGTGGCGGCGCCGACTGGATCTGCACCTGGAAATGCGCCCTGCGCGCATGGCCCGATCTCGCCGGCTTCTCCAACCAGATGCTGCGCTACCAGCGCATGCCGGAGGGGCTGATCAGCGAGCTCGGCCTGCCGGCCCATCGGGCAATGCCGGATGCCTATGTGACCGCCCACCACCTGCGCGACCTCCTGAACGAGGTGTCGCTTCATGAGCTTCTTTCCTGGAGCCGGGAGCCCGGACTGTTGCCGCGTGTGCGATCCGGCCCAGATCGCGGGAAGAGCTGGGACAGGATCAGCGCGGAATCGTTGCAGTCCCTGGCGGGCGACCGCGACATCGACATCCGCTTCAGCGCCGAAACCGAGATACGGCGCAGGGCGGACGCGCCGCAGCCAGCTCCGGTATCGCCAGGGCAGGGGCGCCTGTTCCAGTAATGCCGACAGATCTCGCCTCGGTCACCGAGAACCGGTGCCGCAGCCGCCGCTTTCTATGGAGCGATGCATCCTTTTGCCGGCCATTGCGTTGTACGCTTTTGTTTCGAACCGCGAGGGCATGACCATGAATCCCACGACCGCCGCCACCAGCACTGGTACCGACGATATGTTGCAGCTGCATCTGGCCGAGATGGAAGCGCAGGCGATTGCCGACGAAGCCGTTCCTCTAGACGATGCCAGTGTTGCCCGCCAGGCGCGTCTGCAGGCGCTGAAGGACGAGCTTGCCGAGCTTCAGCAGACGATTGCGGGAATGAAGCGAAGAGTGGCCCGGACACGCCGTCAGGCGGTCTCTGTGGTCAGGTCCGGCGCCGAATGGGCTGATGCGAGCGCACACGCGCAGCTCGGCTCCTATCCATGGGCAAAGCTTGCCGGCGCATCGGCCGCGACATTTGTCGGGACCCGTATTTTGCGGATGCTTCCGCTCGGCGGCATCCTATCCATCGCAGCGCCACTGATCGTGTCGCAGATCAAGGCACGAAACGTCCGGCTGTAAGGCTGAACGACAAGCCTATCTCTCTCCTGCCCGCCGACGCTGCGGGCAGGAGAGAGGGGCGGAAAGGGATTGATCGTCGACTGCAACACAGGCCAAATTCTGCCATTTCAACGCGCGGACATTAATTATTTCGCTTTTTCGTTGACATGGCTGACGATATGTCCTACTTACGGTTCATCGATCTTTTGCTTGCTGAACTTTGGTTGCCGCGCGATTAGCACCGCGCC
>CAZZZI010000414.1:0-3292 GCA_964658415.1 uncultured Sphingomonas sp.
GCGGGCAATGCCCGCTTTTTTTGTGCCTTTTTTTCAAATCGTATCGGTTGGTGCCGCACGCTTCTGCCTGCTGCCGACAAGCGTCGTCACCGCAAGCAGCGCTGCGGCAAGACAGATCAGGCAGACGCAGACCAGACAGACGCCGATCCAGCCGGCCATCGTCCAGGCCAAGCCACCTGCAAAGGCGCCGAGCGCCCCGCCGGAAAAACTCGACACCATGTAGAGCGTGTTCAGCCGCCCGCGGATTTCATGCCCGATGGCGAAAATGCGCGTCTGGTTTGCGATCTGGCCGCTCTGCATGCCGAAATCGAGAAGGTTGACGGCCGCGACCATGGCCAGCAGATGCGTCGTCCCGAGGGTGGCGGCAATCGCGAAGCTGGCCAGCAGGGCGCAGAACGCAAAGGCGTTCACCCGCGACGAACCCCAACGGTCGGACAGGCGGCCGGCGACGGGGGCCAGCAATGCGCCCGGCGCGCCCCACAGCCCGAAAAGGCCGGCAGCCGCAGCCCCGAGGCCGAAGGCGGGGCTGGCAAGATGGAAGGCGAGTGTCGCCCAGAAGGCGGAGAAAGCGCCGAACACCATGAAGTTCATTCCCATCGACAGCAGCAGCGCGCGGTGCCTGAGCAGCGGCAGCAGCGACGCCAGCAGCGTACCATAGCCAATCCTCTCGCTCGCCTGCTGCCGCTTCGGCATGAAGCCAGGCACGAAGAAGAACAGGAGGACAGTCAGTGCTGCAGCCAGCCCGTAGGACGCCCGCCAGCTGTCGGTGTATCCGGCGACAAGCCCGGAGACGGTCCGCGACAACAATATGCCGAGGATGAGCCCTGTCGTCATCGTGCCGACGACCCGGCCGCGTTTTTCAGCCGGCACCAGCGACGCGGCAATCGGTATCAGCACCTGCGGCACCACCGTCACCAGCGCCAGGCAGGCGCTCGCGCCGATGAGGATGCCGATGTTGGGGGCAAGCGAGGCGGCGACAAGGCCGATGGCGGTCAGCGCCATCAGCCAGCGCAACAACTTGCGCGGTTCGGCGATATCGGCCAGCGGCACAAGCAGCAGGATGCCGAACGCGTAGCCCACCTGGGTCGCCACCGCGACCAGCGAGGAGACGTGCTCCGGCACCCCGAAGCTGACGGCGATCTGGCCGAGCAGCGGTTGGCAGAGATATATGTTGCCGACCATCACACCGCAGGCTGCGGCCATCAGCGGGATGGTCCCGCGGTGGATTTCGGTCGACGACTGCGGATTGGGCATAAAAAGACTCACATTGGCATTCGCGCGCAGAACGTCATGCCCCGGCCAATTTGTCGAGGTCATGGGCCTTGCCGATTGCGCATTGCAGCATCCCGCTTGTGGTCGGTCGGCCCGGATTTTCTGTTTTTGACGCAGATACCTCGCGTTACGCGTTGGCAAAGGGCGCGCGCTCCGCGCTAGGATGGAATGCGTTGATCCCACGCCAATTCTTGACAGGCTCTCCTTGACCGGCACGACTACAGACATTGCGCAGGCAGCCCAAAACGGCCTTCACGTCTTCACCGACGGCTGCTTCGACCCCGGATCAGCAGATGGCGGCTGGGCGTTCGTTGCCTATCGCGACGGCATCGAAATCGCCTCGGGCTGCGGCGGCATCCGAAAGACGGCCAACAATGCCATGGAAATCGCAGCCGTGCTCGAAGCTGCCAGCTGGATCGGCGGCAACGCTGCCGGCGAACCCGCCGTGATCTGGTCCGATTCGCTCTATGCGGTCAGGGGTTGCAACGTGCTGCTCCCGATCTGGCGAGGCAACGGCTGGAAGAAGATCGACGCCAACCCGAATGTTCGCAGACGGACGATCGCCGATGTCGACACGTGGAGAGCCGTCGATCTGTTGCTCACGCACAATGCGCTCGTCACCGTCGACTGGTGCAAAGGTCATTTCGGCATAGACGGAAACGAGCGCGCCGACGCACTGGCTGACAAGGGTCGGCTATCGATGCGTCGGGCACGACAGGCATGAAAACCCGGCCGCAGCGGCCGGGTGCAATTGCCCGAGGGCTCAGTTGGTGGCGGGCGCTGCCGGATCAGGCAGGGGCGCCGGTGTATCGGCCAGCGTCCGGAGATAGGCGATCACATTGGCGCGGTCGGTATCCTTCGGCAGGCCGGCAAAGCCCATGGCGGTGCCGGGGATGTATTTCTTTGGCGCAGCCAGGAAATGGGTCAGATGGTCATAGGTCCACTTTTCCGAGGAACCCTTGGAAAAATCCTTGATGGCAGCGGAGTAGCCGAAGCCTTCATGCGAGGCGATGGGCCGGTCGACGATACCGTAGAGGTTAGGACCGACCTTGTTCGGTCCGCCCTTGGTGCCGTCATGACAGGCCTGACACTTCTTGAAGATGGTTTCGCCGACCTTCGCGTCTGCCTTCTGCAGAAGCTGGGCGATCGGTGTTTCGGGTGCTGCAGCGGCCGCCTTGTCGCCGCCACCGGCCGCGGCGGCATCGTCGGCGACAATCACGAACCCCGGCTTCTCCGGCGGTTCGGATGCGAACAGCGCACCTGAGACCAGCGACACCGATTTCAGCACGAACAACGTCGCCAAAAGCGCGCCCAGTCCCATGTTCACGTAGGATGAATTCATCTGCTATGCTCCCCTGCCCGGCAAACGCGCCGGCCCCATCTTGAATTCGGCCGAAACCTGTGTCTTCTGACTGTCCCTTACAAAACTCTCCACCCCGCTCGGAACATCACACTTTTTGACACTTTTCCGCCGGGAATAGAAGGCCCAACAATGACGCACCTCGAAATCGGCAAGACGCTGGTCCTCATCCCCGCCCGCCTGGCCTCCACCCGGCTCCCGGGCAAGCCGCTGGCCGACATCGCCGGCCTGCCGATGATCGTCCAGGTCGCCATGCGGGCGCGCGAGGCGGCGATCGGCCGCATCGTTGTCGCGGTCGATCATGCCGATACCTTCGACGTCGTGAAGAACGCCGGTTTCGAGGTTGTCATGACCCGCGAGGACCACCAGTCCGGCTCCGACCGCATCCACGAGGCCCTGCGCGCCGTCGATCCCGACGGCCGCGTCGAGACCATCGTCAACGTGCAGGGCGACTTGCCGACCATCGACCCCGAAACCATCCGCGCCGCCCTGCGGCCGCTCGAAGACAGCGCCGTCGATATCGCGACGCTGACGGTGGAGATCCGCGACGAGGAGGAAAAGACCAATCCCAACGTCGTCAAGATCGTCGGATCGCCACTCTCGGACAGCCGGCTGCGGGCGCTCTACTTTACCCGCGCCACGGCCCCCCATGGCAAGGGA
>CAZZZI010000415.1:0-3274 GCA_964658415.1 uncultured Sphingomonas sp.
CTTGCGGATGATGTTGATGCCGGCCGTCTGGTCGTCGTTGGCGCCCTTGATGTTGAGGACGACAGAAGCGCGCAGAAGTGCGGTACCGCCGCCGGGGACGATGCCTTCCTGTACGGCAGCGCGCGTTGCGTTCAGCGCGTCGTCGATACGGTCCTTCTTTTCCTTGACTTCAACTTCCGTTGCACCGCCGACGCGGATGACGGCAACGCCGCCAGCGAGCTTGGCAAGACGTTCCTGCAGCTTTTCGCGGTCGTAGTCAGAGGTGGTTTCTTCGATCTGAGCCTTGATCTGCGCGACGCGGCCTTCGATGTCGGACTTCTGGCCCGAACCGTCGACGATCGTCGTGTTTTCCTTGGTGATCGACACCTTCTTGGCGCGGCCGAGCATTTCGAGCGTAACCGACTCGAGCTTGATGCCGATGTCTTCGGAGATGACAGTGCCGCCCGTGAGGATAGCGATGTCTTCCAGCATGGCCTTGCGGCGATCGCCGAAGCCAGGAGCCTTGACGGCAGCAATCTTCAGGCCGCCACGCAGCTTGTTGACGACGAGCGTTGCAAGAGCTTCGCCTTCGACGTCTTCAGAGATGATGAGGAGCGGCTTGCCGGTCTGAACGACGGCTTCGAGAACCGGCAGCATGGCCTGCAGGTTGGAGAGCTTCTTCTCGTGAAGGAGAATGTAAGCGTCTTCCAGTTCGGCAACCATCTTTTCAGGGTTGGTTACGAAGTAAGGCGAGAGGTAGCCGCGGTCGAACTGCATGCCTTCGACGACTTCGAGTTCGGTTTCGGCGGTCTTGGCTTCTTCAACCGTGATGACGCCTTCATTGCCGACCTTCTGCATCGCTTCAGCGATGTACTGGCCGATTTCCTTTTCGCCGTTGGCAGAGATCGTGCCGACCTGGGCAACTTCTTCCGAAGTGTTGATCTTCTTGGCCTTGGAGACGATGTCCTTGACGACTTCGGCAACAGCAAGATCGATGCCGCGCTTCAGGTCCATCGGGTTCATGCCGGCAGCAACAGCCTTGCCGCCTTCGCGAACGATAGCCTGGGCGAGAACGGTTGCCGTCGTGGTGCCGTCGCCGGCGATGTCGTTGGTCTTCGAAGCAACTTCGCGGACCATCTGGGCGCCCATGTTTTCGAACTTGTCTTCGAGTTCGATTTCCTTGGCGACAGAAACACCGTCCTTGGTGATGCGCGGTGCGCCGAAGGACTTGTCGATGATGACGTTGCGGCCCTTAGGACCGAGCGTGACCTTCACTGCGTCAGCGAGGATGTCGACGCCGCGCAGCATCTTTTCGCGCGCAGTACGGCCGAACTTAATTTCTTTAGCTGCCATGTTAAAAACTCCCGGGCTGATGCCCAATTGGTTTTCTGGAATTGGTGACGAAGAAGACCGGCTGGATTAGCCGATGATCCCCATGATGTCGGCTTCCTTCATGATCAGAAGGTCTTCGCCGTCGAGCTTGACTTCAGTGCCCGACCACTTGCCGAACAGGATGCGGTCGCCAGCCTTGACGTCCAAAGGAATGATCGTGCCCTTGTCGTCACGAACGCCGGTGCCGACAGCGACGATTTCGCCTTCCTGCGGCTTTTCCTTGGCGGTGTCAGGAATGATGATGCCGCCCTTGGTCTTGGCTTCAGATTCGACGCGGCGTACGACGACGCGGTCGTGCAGCGGACGGAAATTGGTGGTTGCCATTGTCTAATCCCTCGATCGAATGACATTCACGGACCACGGGGGATCCGTATGGGTATGTTGGCACTCAGCCTCGGCGAGTGCTAACAACCTGCATGTAAGGACGGTGACCGGGGGAGTCAAGAATAGCCATAGCGATTTTTTGTGCCGGAAATGTGAACCGCCGATCGGTGCGGCGCGCAGGTTTTGACACTGGTTTGGCGCTGGCACCTGCGAGGATCGCCGATCCCCGGCAGGCCTGCCGGCGGTTTTTCAGACTTGTAATCTCCGAGCCGGTTTGCGATGTGAACCGCAACGCATTTCATCGGAAGAATTCAAAGCATGGCCAAGCGTATCGACAGCCTCCGCGATCTCACCAATGACTATGATGTCGTTTTGTGCGACGTCTGGGGCGTCTTGCACAACGGCGTCGTTGCCAATGCCGATGCATCGGCGGCGCTGGAATCCGCCCGTGGTCGCGGCCAGACGGTGGTGCTGATCACCAATTCCCCGCGCATATCGTCGCAGGTCGTAACGCAGCTGCGCACGATCGGCGTCTCCGACGGCGCCTATGACCGCATCGTTACCTCGGGCGACGTCACCCGCACCCTGATTGCCGAGGGTCCGAAGAAGGTGTTCCTGCTCGGTCCCGACCGCGACCTGGCGCTGATCGAAGGCATCGGCGTCGACCGGGTCTCGGCCGACGAGGCAGACTCTGTCGTCTGCACCGGCTTCTTCGATGACGAGACCGAGACGCCGGAAGACTATACGGACATGCTGAAGGCCTTCCAGGCGCGCAACGTGCCGATGATCTGCGCCAATCCTGACTTGATCGTCGAGCGAGGCCACCGGATGATCCCCTGCGCCGGCGCCATGGCGGCCTATTACAACCAGATGGGCGGCCAGACCCGCGTCGCCGGCAAGCCGCATCGGCCGATCTATGAGGCGAGCCTTGCCGCCGCCCGCGCGGTGCGCGGCGATTTCGACCTGTCGCGTGTCGTTGCCATCGGCGACGGCATGCCGACGGACGTGCGCGGCGCGCTCGGCTACGGCCTCGATCTTCTTTATATCAGCCAAGGCATCCATGCTGCGGAATACACGATCAACGGCGAAGCGGATGAGGCGATCCTCCACGCTTTCCTGGACAGAGAACAGGCGACACCGAAATGGTGGATGCCGACACTCGCCTGATGCAGTCGGAACAGTGACCCCATGACCGTTTTCCACCGCAACGAGACCCGCGAGCCGCTGCCTCCGCACCTGAAGGGCGGCGTCATCGCCATCGGCAATTTCGACGGTGTCCATCGCGGCCACCAGTCGGTGCTGGAGCGGGCGCTCGAGATCGCCAGGACGCGCGGCGTGCCGGCGCTGGTGCTGACCTTCGAGCCGCACCCCCGGACCGTCTTCCGCCCCGACCAGCCCGTGTTCCGGCTGACGCCTGCGCCGCTCAAGGCGCGCATCTGCGAGGCGCTCGGCTTCGACGCCGTCATCGAATACCCGTTCGACCGCGAGTTCTCGCAGCGCTCGGCCGATGATTTCGTCCATTCCATCCTGATCGACTGGCTCGGCGCCTCCGAAGTCGTCACCGGCTTCGATTTCCATT
>CAZZZI010000416.1:0-3259 GCA_964658415.1 uncultured Sphingomonas sp.
CACGGCGCAGACGCGCCGTGGCTGGATTCCTGTGACGAGCACAGGAATGAGGGAGAGTTAGGGGGATGAGGGCGTGGAGCTGAGAGGTCGGGGAAGACGATTGACATAAGAGACTTGGCTGGCAGTTAAACCAGAATCCGATTGAGGCAGGAACCACAATGACCAAAATCCAGAAAGCAGCCTGCATTGGCGGAGGCGTGATCGGCGGGGGATGGATCGCGCGGTTTCTTCTGGCCGGCATCGACGTCAAGGTGTTCGATCCGCATCCGGACTCGCAGCGTATCGTCGGCGAGGTCGTCGCCAATGCCGAGCGGGCCTATGGGATGCTGACGGGGGCGCCGCTGCCGGTGCGGGGTAGGCTGACCTTCACCGCAAGCCTCGAGGAGGCAGTGGCGGATGCGGACTGGATCCAGGAGAGCGTGCCGGAGCGGCTGGAATTGAAGCGCGGCGTGCTCAACCTCATCGATGCGGCGGCCCGGCCGGAGGCGCTGATCGGCTCATCGACCTCGGGGCTGCTGCCATCCGAGCTGCAGCGCGACATGCGCCATCCCGAGCGGCTGTTCGTCGCCCATCCCTACAATCCGGTCTATCTGCTGCCGCTGGTCGAGATCGTCGGGGGAAACAAAACCTCGGCGGCCACCATCCGGGCGGCGATCGACAGGCTTGCGCCCATCGGCATGAAGGGCGTCCATATCGCCCGCGAGATCGAGGCCTTCGTCGGCGACCGGCTGCTGGAGGCCTTGTGGCGCGAGGCGCTGTGGCTGATCAAGGACGACATCTGCACCGTCGAGACGCTGGATGATGTCATCCGCTACTCGTTCGGATTGCGCTGGGCGCAGATGGGGCTGTTCGAGACCTACCGCATCGCCGGCGGCGAGGCCGGCATGCGGCATTTCCTCGCCCAGTTCGGCCCCTGCCTCGCCTGGCCCTGGACCAAGCTCACCGATGTCGTCGATCTCGACGACGCGCTGGTGGAAAAGATCGGCCGGCAATCGGACGAACAGGCCGCAGGTCGCTCGATCCGCGAGCTGGAGCGCATCCGCGACGAAAACCTCGTCGGTATCCTGCAGACGCTGAAGGGCAGCGATGGCGGCAAGGGCTGGGGGGCCGGCAAGCTGCTGAAGGAATTCGAAGACGGCCTCTGGGCCGAGGGCGGCAGGCGCGACGCGCTGCACGACACGGCGCGGCCGCTGAAACTGGTCGAGACCAAGGTCAGCCCGGCCTGGGTCGACTATAACGGCCACATGACCGAGCACCGCTACCTACAGGTGTTCGGCGATACCTCCGATGCGCTGCTGCGGCTCGTCGGCGTCGATCTCGCCTATGTCCGCGACGGCCACAGCTATTACACCGTCGAGACCCATATCCGCCATCTCGGCGAAGCCAAGCTCGGCCAGGCGATCCACGCCACCTGCCAGATTCTCTCCGCCGACGACAAGCGGCTGCAGGTGTTCCACACGATCCACGACAGCGACACGAGCGCAGCACTTGCCACCGCCGAGCAGATGCTGCTGCATGTGGACTCCAAGGCCGGCAAGGCGACGCCTGCGCCGGAAAAGATCCTCGCGAGGGTGATGGCCATTGCCGAAGCCCATGCGACGCTGCCTCGGCCCGAGGGAACCGGACGGCATGTCGGGCAGAAACGGGAGGGGTAGAATGGGCATGATGGGAGACGGCGCGAAACCCAGGCCGCGCTCCAGATTGGCGGCTGCGGAACGGATCGGCGGATCGGCGGAAATGCCGGTCCGCATCGTCGCATCTGTGGCAGATTTTGTCGCATTCCACCGGTGCAATCGGAGCCGATGACGCCATTACTGCATGCTGAGGTCACGGGAAAACAACAGGCTGCCGGCAGGGCCAGGCACCAGGGAAAGGCGGACGCCAACGACGGATAAATTGCGGGAGACTGGCAGGGGAGATCGATCAAGGCTTTGAATTGGCTGATATCTCCGTATAGTCGCCGCCACAGGATCGGACCGGGAAGTCAAAGCCGAAAACGGCAGCCGGGATACGAAAACAATAACAACCAGAGAAGAGGAACAGGGAATGAGCGAGTTTACCAAATATCTGACCGGCCGGGTCACGGCCGGTGGCATGAACCGCCGCGAATTCATGGGCCGCGCCTTGGCGGCCGGCGTCACGCTGGCTGCCGCCGATGCGATGTTTGCCACAAGTGCCATGGCGCAGACGCCGAAAAAGGGCGGTCATCTGAAGCTCGGCCTCGAAGGCGGCTCGTCGACCGACAGCATCGATCCGGCCTCCGCCACCTCACAGGTCATGTTCGTCGCCGTGCGCACCTGGGGCGACACGCTGGTCGAAACTCATCCGCAGACCCGCAAGCCGCTGCCGTCGCTGGCGGAATCCTGGACCTCTTCTCCCGACGCCAAGATCTGGACCTTCAAGATCCGCAAGGGTGTCAAGTTCCATGACGGCAAGGAAATGACCATCGACGACGTCGTCGCCACGCTGCATCGCCACTCCGACGAAAAGTCGAAGTCCGGCGCGCTCGGCATGATGAAGTCGCTGACCAAGATCGAGAACCAGAACGGCGATCTCGTCATCACCCTCGACCAGGGCAATGCCGACATGCCGGCGCTCTTGACCGATTACCACCTCGTCATCCAGCCGAACGGCGGCATGGACAATCCGACGGCGGCGATCGGCACCGGCGCCTACAAGGTTGCCAACTTCCAGGCCGGCGTGCGCATGACCTTCGAGAAGAACCCGAACGACTGGCGCACCGACCGCGGCTATGTCGACAGCGTCGAGCTGATAACCATGAACGACGCCACGGCCCGCGTCGCTGCCCTCACCTCCGGCCAGGTGCATTGCATCAACCGCGTCGATCCGAAGACGGTCAACCTGTTGAAGCGCGCCCCCAACGTCCAGCTGCTGACCACAGCCGGCGGCGGCCATTATGTCTTCATCATGCACTGCGACACCGCGCCGTTCGACAATAACGACCTGCGGCTTGCCCTGAAATACGCCATCGACCGCGAGGAAATGGTCAAGCGCATCCTCGGCGGCTACGGCTCGCTCGGCAACGACTTCCCGATCAACAGCACCTATGCCCTGTTCCCCGACGGAATCGAGCAGCGCAAGTACGATCCGGACAAGGCGAAGTTCCACTACAAGAAGTCCGGCCATGACGGCTCGATCCTGATGCGCACCTCCGAGGTCGCCTTCCCCGGCGCCGTCGACGCCTCCGTGCTGTTCCAGCAGAGCGCCAAGAAGGCCGGCATCAACCTCGAGATCAAGC
>CAZZZI010000417.1:0-3246 GCA_964658415.1 uncultured Sphingomonas sp.
TGTTCCTGACGCTGCGCTATCCGCCGACGCACCGGCTGGATGCGCCGGCGGCATTTGCCCTGCTGGGTCTCGATCTGCTGCAATTGTGCGGGTTGCTGTTCATCACCGGGGGGCTCGCCAATCCGTTTTCGGTGCTGGTCTGCGTGCCGGTCATCATCTCGTTTGCGTCGCAGCCCATCCGCTACAGCATGGCGCTGATCCTTGCGGCGATGGTGGCCATCACCTCGCTGGCCTTTTCGCCCTTTCCGCTGCCCTGGTATGCCGGCGGCATCGTTGCCATCGACCAGGTGATGCAGCTGGGCGTCTGGTGCTCCATTGCCTCGACCATGGCCTTTGCCGCCTTCTACGCCTATCGCGTCTCGATGGAGGCGAGCCAGCTCGCCGATGCGCTCGCCGCCACCGAACTGGTGCTGCAGCGCGAGAAGCACCTGTCGCAGCTCGACGGACTGGCGGCGGCGGCGGCGCACGAGCTGGGTACACCGCTCGCCACGATCAGCATCGTGGCCAAGGAGATGGAACGGGAGCTCGGTCGCGACGAGCGGTACCGGGAGGATGTGGCGCTGCTGCGCAGCCAGAGCGAGCGCTGCCGCGACATCCTGCGACGGATTACCACCCTGTCTGCCGAAAACGAGGCGCATATGCGCAATCTGACGCTGTCGTCGATGA
The DNA here is from genome assembly GCA_964658415.1 of uncultured Sphingomonas sp. GTDB lineage: Bacteria > Pseudomonadota > Alphaproteobacteria > Rhizobiales > Rhizobiaceae > Rhizobium. The sequence goes on from CAZZZI010000417.1 coordinate 667, forward strand.
TGGAGGAGGTTCTTGCCCCGCACCGGGAATTCGGCATCCAGCTCGTGCTGGTCGAGGAGACGCCAAGGGCCGGGGAACCGGTGCTGCACCGCAATGCCGGCATTATGTACGGGCTTGGCAACCTCGTGGAAAATGCCGTCGACTACGCCCGTGAACGGGTGACTGTGACCGTTTCCTTCGATGCCGAGCGGCTGACCATCACCATCGAGGATGACGGCGTCGGTTACGCGCCCGATATCTTGACCCGGATCGGCGAGCCCTATGTAACAACACGGCAGCGCGACGATGCCGCAGGCGGGCTCGGGCTCGGACTGTTTATCGCCAAGACGCTACTGGAGCGCTCGGGCGCGACCCTGACCTTCGCAAACCGCGAACAGGAGACGCCGGGCGCGCGGATCCGCATCGAATGGCCAAGGTTTCTGATAGACAGCAATTCGACAAACTGATCCGACGCGCTTAAGACAACACCTCGCGACACAATATATACAGGCGGAGAACCGCCGGGATCTCGGAATGACAGATCTACCTGAGGACTACGAGACACTGACCCTGAACGACGAGCATATCGGCCCGGATCCGAGCCTGCTCATCGTCGACGATGACGGCCCGTTCCTGCGGCGCCTGGCCCGCGCGATGGAAGCACGGGGCTTTCTCGTCGAGACGGCCGACAGCGTCGCGGAGGGCGTGACGAAGTCGAAGGCGCATCCGCCGAAATACGCGGTGATCGACCTCAGGCTCGGCGACGGCAATGGCCTCGACGTCATCGAGGCCATACGCCAGCGCCGCGACGACACGCGCGTGATCGTCCTCACGGGATATGGAAATATTGCCACGGCCGTGACAGCGGTAAAGCTCGGCGCGGTGGACTACCTTTCCAAGCCGGCCGATGCCGACGATGTCTATGCGGCGCTGACGCAAAGGCCGGGCGCGAAGGCCGAGGTGCCGGAAAACCCGATGTCGGCCGACCGCGTGCGCTGGGAGCATATCCAGCGGGTTTACGAAATGTGCGAGCGCAACGTTTCCGAGACGGCGAGACGCCTCAACATGCATCGGCGCACCCTGCAGCGAATTCTTGCCAAGCGCGCACCGAAATAACGAACGGGGCTACTCGATCGGCAAGGGTTTGCCGGTCGCCCATTCGGCCATCAGCAGGCGCTGCGCGGCCATTCTTGCAAAATTCAGCGTGACGGCGCGTCGGGTCGTGGGCGACAGTCTGTGTTCGGGGGCCTCGCGAACCATATGGGCGCCGTAGCCGTCGGACAGCAGGAGGCCGCAGTCCTCCGGAAAGATGTCAAGCGGCACGTCCTTGTGGGTCGCAAAGAAAAGCCGGTCGCACTGCAGCCGGTAGTCCGGCCATTTGCGATCGACACGAAAGTCCTCGACGGACGACTTGATCTCGATGATCCAGATCTCCCCCTTTTCGCTGAGGCTGATGAGATCGGCCCGCCGCCCGCCGGCCAGCGTCAACTCCGGCAGGACTGCGTGGCGCATCTCGTGCAAAAGGCGTTGGGCACCCTTGCGTACCAGCATCGCGCGCTCCGACTGGCGTCCATCGATTAACGGATTGTTATTGTATAGGCTGAGAATCGTCATGATACCGCCAGACTAGACCAAGTTTTGTTGCAAAAAAACCATGGGTTTCCAAATCGCGGCCCACACGTTTATTTGTCCGCCGCGTTTGCTTGCAATGCAGCGATATCGAAAATAAACCTTCGCCATAGATGGTTGGCAAACCCCCGAATTCCAGACACCAAGATCGAGAGACACCCATGCGCCTCCGCAATGCAATGACCGTATTGGGCCTTGTCGCGACATTTGCCGCGGCCGGCTACTCCTCCACAGCGCTGGCGGCGCCGATTACATCGCCCAGCTCTTCGGCCGATACGCTGAAGACGTTCGACGGCGACTATGGGGTGACCCAGGACGCCGGCTTCTCGCTTCCGGCCATTCCGATCCAGAAGGTCAAGCCGGAATTCCGCCGCCAGATCATCAGCTATCAGACGACGGAAGCGCCGGGCACGATCATCGTCAACACCCGCGAGCGTCACCTTTACTACATCATGCCCGATGGCCAGGCCATGCGCTACGGCATCAGCGTCGGCAAGGCCGGCTTTGCCTGGTCGGGCAATGCCTATGTCGCCTGGAAGCAGGAATGGCCAAACTGGCATCCGCCGAAGGAAATGGCAGAGCGTCGCCCGGAAATCGCCAAGTTCGTCGAAGGCGGCATGAACCCGGGCCTCGAAAATCCGCTCGGTGCCCGCGCCATGTACCTCTATAACGACAAGGGCCAGGACACGCTGTTCCGCCTGCACGGAACGCCGGAATGGGCATCCATCGGCACGGCCGCTTCTTCGGGCTGCATCCGCCTGATCAATCAGGACGTCATCGACCTCTACAGCCGCGTGCTGCCGGGTCACACGACCAAGGTCGTCGTCATCCAGTAAGAATTCCATCGATCGTTTGAAAAGGCCGCCGGATCATCGTCCGGCGGCCTTTTTTGTATTGGGCTATGGCTTGCTGTCTGAAGATGGCCGGCGTTGCTGCCGCGCACGGTCCGCGCCTGCCGCGCTTCTAAAGCGT
>CAZZZI010000418.1:0-3232 GCA_964658415.1 uncultured Sphingomonas sp.
TGTGCCAAGCATTTGTGCCAAACTCGGGCCGGATTACGCAATAGTTTCAACGTGGTCAATGGGTTGCGCCTCTATGATGGAGCCTCCCTTCCTCTCCGCCATTACCCAATTCCCCCAACCGTACACATAAGCCACATCGTACCCGAGACATTGGTAACAACCTCGAGCCGAACGGCCGGGCCGCTTCCGTTCCGATCCTTATGCTTCCCCAAAATGATGCCGCGCCATGTGCGCTTGATGAACGAGGCCGGGTCCCGCCTCGAGATCGTCATCCAGCCACCTGCACCGCAAGTGCCTCAGGCGGACAACTCTCTCATGGCCTCCCGATATCCGGATGATCGGCGAGATGGTCAGCCAGGAAGGACACGAAAGTTCTGACCTTGGCTGCGATATGGCGATTGGCCGGGTAGACGGCATGCAGCGGGACGGTCGCTATCGTCCACTCCCGCAGGATTGGCACCAGCTCTCCCCGGCGGATGGCAGGTCCCACGACGAATGTCGGTTCCAAGGCGATACCGAGGCCATGGACGGCTGCCGCAAGGAGACTGCGGCCGTCATTGCATTCAAGGCGCGGCACTATGGGAACACGCAGCTTGGTTTCGCCTTTGGCGAATTGCCACAGGCGGCCCCAGTGCAGGTGCGAGAAATGCAGGCAATCGTGGTGCGCCAGGTCTTCGGGGTGGGCAGGCGTGCCGCGGCGGGCAAGATATTCGGGGGAGGCGCTGACGATGACGGGCGATGCGCCGAGTTGGCGGGTAACGAGGTTGGGTTCGATCGAGATCGTGCCGCGGATCGCCAGATCGAACTTTTGCTCGACGAGGTTGACCGTTTCCATTGTCAGCTCGAGATCGATGGAAAGGCCGGGGTTGAGTTTGAGAAAGGCGGCGACGGCAGGAATGACATGATCCGGACCGAGGTCGGGTGCCGACGACACCCGCATTCCTCCGACGGCCTCGTGTTGAAATGCCGCCGCCGCCCGCTCCGCCTCCCTGACTTGCGGCAGGACCCCACCAAGCGCCTGCAGGTATGCCGAACCGGCCTCGGTCAAAGCGACGGCACGCGTCGTTCGCTGGAACAGCCTTATGCCGAGGCGCCGCTCGAGGTCCTGCACCTGGGCACTGACCGTGGCGCGGCCGATGTCCAGGTTTTCGGCAGCCTTCGAGAAGCTGAGCGTTTCTGCCACGGAAATAAATGCCGATATGCCTGCAAGAGGATCGATTGTCTTCATCAGGTAATCCAAACAATGATGTCCGATCATCGATCTTATCAGAAGTAACGTGCTTTGGTAGAAGACGTCACCGGGGCCGTTTAACTTAGATCGACGCACCGGAAGCTTGCCGCAATGCATCGCAACCGTCCGTCCCGCCAGTGAACTGGAGCGACGCCGTCCATCTGTGGGGTTTCCAATGACCGACAACAAACGCTGGTTCATGAACGCCTATCTCAACATCATCCTTCCGCAAGCCGAAAGCGCCGCCAATGTCTCGATGATCGAGCACAAGATGGCCAAGGATTTCGGTCCGCCGCTCCATGTCCACACCGATGAGGACGAAACCTTCTACGCCCTGGAAGGACATTTTCGATTTCGCGTCGCGGGAGAAACACTGCAGCTGGAGACCGGCCAGTCGCTTCACGTGCCTGGTGGGGTGGTGCACACGTTTCGCGTTCTCTCCGATATCGGTCGTTTGCTGACGGTGACGAACGGGTCGTTCGAGCCCATGGTCCGGGCCGCGTCCGTGCCGGCGCGGTTCGCGGATTTGCCGCCGCCGGCACCCTTTACGCCGGAAGACCAGACGCGTCTGGCGGTCCTCTGCAATCAGAATGGCATCCAGTTCCTGGGGCCGCCCATTGAATAGCAGTTCTCGGACTCCGGTCGAAGCAGCCGTCTAGCGGTCGCACCGTGTCCGTGCGCCGCTCGACGACGAGATCAATCCAGCAAGGAAAGAAATTCAAATGTCTCGCCATTCGCGCCAGGCTTGCCCTCTCGTGCTGCCGCTCGAGCGAAAGAGTCCTGATCTTTCCAGCGTCCACGCCTCGACATACCAACCGGCCACGATCTTGTTCGTCGACATGATCGGCTTCACGGCGTTCTGCGCCAACAACTTTCCAGCCACTGTCATAGAGGTAGTGCGGACCTTCCTGTGCCTGCTGGACACCGAAGTCGTTACGCATGGCGGTCGCGTCGAAAAATATCTGGGCGATGGCTTGATGGCGGTTTTCGATGGAGCGCGACCGAGAGCCCGCGACGCTTCCAATGCTGTTCGCTGCGCCATCGCCATGCAGCGTGCAATCGCCGAATGGAACGAGCGAGCCGGGCGTCGGGGTGGCGATGCGATCCGTGTCGCCATCGGAATACATTCCGATCGCGTCATTGTCGGATCTGTCGGCAGCAAGATCCGGCGGGAGGTGGCCATCCTGGGCGACACCGTCAACATCGCCAGCCGCATCGAAGGCAAATGCCGCTGCCTAGACGCCTCGATCCTGGTGACATCGCAGGTCATGGAAAAGGTCAGCGACGAAGGCGTGGGCAATGCTACAGCCGCATTCAGCAATTTCGGCTTCCACGAGTTGCGTGGGCGCGCGGGCTACGTGCACCTTTACGGGGTGAGGCTATCCGCGACCGAGGACAGTTCGTTTTCGGTCGCGACCTAAATTCTCGGCACGCGGATCGATCGCGCAAGGAAGGCCAAAAACAGTTTCCACGCGCAGGTCGGATCATGGGGGCAGAAGCCGACCTGCACCATTATGCGCCAATGCATTGATCCGGGCGTCCGTCGCCTCGCGCTTCGCGCGTCTCCCGCCGCCTCTGCCGTCGTAATCCCTGGTCGAATCGCAGCGGAGATTCGCGGTCCGATACGAATCGAGGTCTGAAACCCGCTCGTCCCTCAAGCGTGAATCTGTGTCTGGCAATTTCCGGATGTTGCTGCCTCGCCCCTGAAAGGCCGCATATGCGGCAGCGTTTGCAGGGGTTCTGCGCGACTTGAAGAGTGCTGAGACGCCCAGCTGCAGCCGTGGGTCCGCGTTAAGTCCCCGCAAGATAAGGCTTTTTCTTAACAAACACTAAACAAACGACGGTTCGTCCCGGTGTTTTGTGTCCTTTCGGCAACATGAATTGGGGAAGGGTCCCCGCAAAACCCCCTTCCGGCAAGATGTCGATTGCGTGACGGCGCTCGTCAGGTATTTTCAACAACGGAAGCGAGGGCGTGATCGTCCACTTCTTGAAACATGGGGA
>CAZZZI010000419.1:0-3184 GCA_964658415.1 uncultured Sphingomonas sp.
CGCATATAGGCGCGCCAGGCATCCGAGCCGGATTCGCGGCCGCCGCCGGTTTCCTTCTCGCCGCCGAACGCCCCGCCGATCTCGGCGCCGGATGGGCCGATGTTGACATTGGCGATGCCGCAATCCGAACCGCGGGACGACAGGAAGGTTTCGGCCTCCCTCACGTCGTTAGTGAAGATCGACGACGACAGGCCCTGCGGCACGGCATTGTGGAGATCGAGCACCGCATCGAAATCGCTGTACTTGATGACGTAGAGGATCGGCGCGAAGGTTTCCTCGACGACCGGACCGGTCTGGCCGGGAATCTCGACCAGCGCCGGACGCACGTAAAAGGCATCCGCCCCTGCCGCATCGACGCGCTCGCCGCCGGTCACCGAGCCACCCTCGGCCTTGGCGGCTGTCAATGCGGCCTGCATCTTGTCGAAAGCCTGCTTGTCGATCAGCGGACCGACCAGCACGCCGTCTTCCATCGGATTGCCGACGCTGACCGAGCCGTAGGCCTTCTGCAGGCGCGGCACCAGCTGGTCGTAGACGCTCTCATGCACGAACAGGCGGCGCAGCGAGGTGCAGCGCTGGCCGGCCGTGCCCATGGCCGAGAAGGCGACGCCGCGCAGCGTCAGGTCGAGATCGGCCGTCGGGCAGACGATGGCGGCATTGTTGCCGCCGAGCTCGAGGATGCCCCGGGCAAAGCGGGCGGCAAGCTTCGGGCCGACGGTGCGGCCCATGGCGGTCGAACCGGTGGCAGAAACCAGCGGCACCTTGGCGTGATCGACCAGCGCCTCGCCGATGTCGCGGCCGCCGATCAGCAGCGTCGAAAGGTTAGCCGGCGCCATTCCGCCCTCAGCCACATAGCGCTTCAGCGCCTTCTCGAACAGCGCCTGGGTGGCAAGCGCCGTCAGCGGCGTCCTTTCAGACGGCTTCCACACCGTCGAATTGCCGCAGACCATGGCCAGCGCCGCATTCCACGACCACACCGCGACGGGGAAATTGAAGGCCGAGATGATGCCGGTGACGCCGAGCGGATGCCAGCTTTCCATCATCCGGTGTTCGGAACGCTCGGTGGCAATCGTCAGGCCATAGAGCTGGCGCGACAGGCCGACGGCGAAATCGCAGATATCGATCATCTCCTGGACTTCGCCGAGCCCTTCCGAGGTGATCTTGCCGACCTCGATGGAGACGAGCCGGCCGAGCGCCGCCTTGCCGGCGCGCAACTCCTCGCCGAGCAGCCGGATCAGCTCGCCGCGCTTCGGCGCCGGCACCTGCCGCCAGACGAGAAAGGCCTCATGCGCCGCATCGATCGCAGCCTTGGCCTCGTCCACCGAGTGCTCCGGCAGGCGGCCGATTTCGGCGCCCGATATCGGCGAGGTCACCGACAGCGTGCCTCCGGTGAAGCGGTCTGCGGCGACGCCGAGATCGGCGAGGATCTTTTTGGTTTCCTGGGCTAGGTCGAGAGCGGTCATAGCGGGCTGTCCCTTGTTCTTGTCTGATGATGGCCTGGCCGCTGCTTAAAAGCGGGACTCGGCCAGATGGGCAATCTGGGCGCCGGCCTCGTACCACATTTCCTTGGCGGCGCGGAAGCGGGGCGCGACGACCTCGCTTACCGGCAGCGGCAGGTCGCTTTCGCCGATCTCACCGAGGATATGGGCCGCAAGGGTCCGGCCGAAGGTCGTGCCGGGCGCGATGCCGCGGCCGTTATAGCCGGAGAAGCCAACGACATTGTCGGCGAATTTGTGAAAGCGCGGCAGGGCATTGTCGGTCATGCCGATCTTGCCGTACCATTCGCATTCGAACTCGATGTCGCCGAGCTGCGGGAACAGCCGCTTCAGGGAGCGCCGGGCCCAGCCCTTGTGGACGGCCGTGCCGGTGTTGCGCAGCGCCCCGACGCTGCCGAATACCAGGCGTCCGGCCTGGTCCATGCGGAAGGAAGACAGCACCTCCTTGGTGTCCCAGGCGCCCTCGCGACCGGGCAGGATGGACTGGCGCAGATTGTCGCCGAGCGGCACGGTGGCGAAATTGAAATAGGGCAGAAGCACCTGCTCGCCGCGCACCTGCTGCCAGGGGCCGGTCGAATAGGCATCGGTCGAGACGACGATCCAGTCGGCCGTGACGCTGCCGCCCGAAGTCTTCACCACCCAGCGGCTGCCGTCGCGGCCGGTGTCCGTGACGCGGCTGCCGGTATGCAGCGTCGCCCCGGCGCGGATCGCAGCGCCTGCCAGGCCCCGCGCATAGGCGAGCGGCTGCAGGGTGCCGGCCCTAAGGTCGAGCAAAGACCCGGCATAGCCGGCGCTGCCGACGCGACGGCACGTTTCCTCGGCATCGAGCACGCTCACCGGCGCACCGCGGCTGGCCCACTGGCGGGCGCGGGCCTCGATTTCCGTCAAGCCTTCGGCGCCGACGGCGCAGTGCAGCGTTCCGTTGCGCTCCAGTTCGCAGGCAATGCCGTGCTTGTCGATCAGCGTCTTCACCAGCTCCGGACCGTTGCCGAGAATATCGAGCAGGCGCTCGCCATAGACCGGGCCGAGCACGCCGGGCACATCGTCCGGCATCACCCACATGCCGGCATTGATCAGCCCGACATTGCGCCCGGCGCCACCGAAGCCGATCTCGTTGCCCTCGAGCAGCACGACGCGGCTGCCGGCTTCCGCCAGGTGCAGCGCCGCCGACAGGCCGGTATAGCCGCCGCCGACAATCACCACATCGGCCGAGACCGCGCCGGAAAGCGGCTCGGTCACGGGCGGCGGCGGGGCGGTTTTTTCCCAGAGGCCATGGGAGCGCGGATCGTTGAGCATCGTTTTATCCGTTCGTTGCGTCACGGCACCTTAGCGCCCGTCTTGCGGTTGTGGAAGACCATTCCGGGGCCTGCCCGCCGACGCCCGGCGGGCGGCGCGACAGCGGGATCGGGACGGCAGTCAGGAGCCAACCGGATCGCGCCATTGCCCGCCGCTGCCGGCATCGGGCGGCGGCCCGACAGGCTGCCGATGTCGATGACCGCGCCGGCCCGTTCACGCGGCCTGATCGGTCCGTGTCATGGGTGAAAGTCTCATCCTCTTTGCCATCTTGGCAGGCATTTGCCGCCAGGGCAGGCCGGATCGGCCGGGGCACATCGAGTGCCTGATGATTTTAGTTTAAGTGACACGCGATGTGCCCCGTTCGGCAGTTTTTATCCGCAACTCCGGATCCTCTG
>CAZZZI010000420.1:0-3167 GCA_964658415.1 uncultured Sphingomonas sp.
AGGCCGAACCGATCACCAAGATGATCGTCACCGATTCGCGCACCGCCGATCCCGTGCGCCCGGTCTTCCTGACCTTCGAGGGTGCCATCGTCGAGGGCGAACCCTTCGCCCACATGGTTCCGAACGTCGCCATGGTCGGCGCACTCCGAAGCGCCTGCGAGCGCCTCGGCATCACCATCCGTGAGGGCCTCTCGGCCACCGATTTCAAGACGACGGACAGCAGCGTGTCGCTGACCCTTTCCGACGGCAGCCTGCTCGAAGCCAAGCTGCTGGTGGCCTGCGACGGCGTCAAGTCGAAGCTGCGCGAGATGGCGGGCATCAAGACCGTCAGCTGGAACTACGGCCAGTCGGGCATCGTCACCACCATCGAACACGAGCGGCCGCACAATGGCTGCGCCGAGGAGCATTTCCTGCCCTCCGGCCCCTTCGCCATCCTGCCGCTGAAGAACAACCGCTCGTCGCTGGTCTGGACCGAGCGCACCGCCGATGCCGACCGGCTGGTGGCAGCCGACGACCTGATCTTCGAGACGGAACTGGAGCGCCGCTTCGGCCGCAAGCTCGGCGCGCTGAAGGTGGTGGGCGGCAAACGCGCCTTCCCGCTCGGCCTGACGCTGGCCCGCGCCTTCGTGGCGCCGCGCTTCGCGCTCGCAGGCGACGCGGCGCACGGCATCCACCCGATTTCCGGCCAGGGTCTCAATCTAGGCTTCAAGGATGTGGCTGCGCTGGCCGAAACCGTCGTTGAGGCCGACCGTCTCGGCATCGACATCGGCTCGATCCACACACTGGAGCGCTACCAGACCTGGCGGCGCTTCGACACGTTCCGCATGGGCGTGACGACGGATGTGCTGAACCGCCTGTTCTCCAACGACATCGGCCCCCTGCGCGCCGCCCGCGACTTTGGCCTGGGCCTGGTCGACCGGATGCCGGCCGTGAAATCCTACTTCATCGGCGAGGCCGCCGGCACCACGGCCAGCCACAATCCGCGCCTGCTGACGGGCGAAGTGATCTAACGCCGGACAGGCCTGCAAAAACCGTTAGCCGGCAAATGCCATCCGTTTCGATGTTGGGTGGAGCGCGGCATCGGGTACAAGCGTGCCAGATGGTCTTTTTGCGAGGACACTCTGTGCCGACGGATAAGTCGCCAATCGACATCGCGCGCCGGCTCAGTCCTCGATGCGGCGGGCTTCAGACGTCAGCATGATCGGGATGCCGTCGCGGATCGGATAGGCGAGCCGCGCCTTTTCCGACACCAGCTCGTTGCGCTCGCGATCATAGCTCAGCCGCGACTTGGTGAGCGGACAGACGAGCAGGTCGAGAAGCTTGGTGTCGACCTTGCTGACGGTTTCGTCCATGGAAGCCCCTACTGCAGGATCGTGTCGGAATCGCCGAAGCCGCGGGCGAGCACGATTTCCGTGATGGCGACGAAGGTTTCCGCCCGGGTCTTGAGATCCGGGGCTTCGAGCAGCGCCTGCTTTTCGGCGGGCTCGAACGGGGCCATCATCGCCAGCGAATTGACCAGCGTCATGTTGCCCGCCCGCTCGACGCTGTCCCAGTCAGCCTCGAGCTTGTTGGCCTCCAGAAATGCCTTGAAGGCGGACAGGAGACCGGTCCGGTCGACGGTGCCCTCCTCGTCCTCCGACCGGAGGTCGGCGATGAAAGGTGCGATCTTGAAGATCCGGTAGGGGTGATGGCCGGACGCCTCGTCCATGACGCGAAATCGGCAGATCCCGGTCAGCGAAACCATGTAGCGCCCGTCGCCGGTCTCTGCGAAAGAGGTGATGCGGCCGAGGCAACCGACATGGGCGAGATGGCCGGAATCGGCTGGTTCGCCGAGCGCCGGCTGGATCATGCCGATCAGCCTGTTGCCGGCGATCGCCGCATCGAACATCGCCAGATAGCGCGGCTCGAAGACATTCAGCGGCAGCTGGCCGCCCGGCAGGAGCAGCGCACCCGTCAGCGGAAAGATCGCGACCGTCTCGGGCAGATCGCTCGGCTTCAGATATCTGGCATTGCCAACCTGCATCAAACGTTTCCCGTTCCGGTTACAGCGGTCACCTTGCACCCTTCCCGCACCAAATGTCTCGTCAAAATGTGGGAGCCGCCACCGAAAACGCAAGTGACGGGTCGCACTTTATGACAAGGGCCCAGGCTTTACGAGAACAGGATCGACGACAGCCGCCGCCGCGCGGAAATCGTCGCGGGATCCTTCGGACCCCAGACGTCGAAGAATGCCAGCAGCTCGCGGCGCGCGCCGTCGTCCTCGAATGTCCGGTCGCGACGCATGATCGTCAGCAAGTGCTCGGCCGCTGCATTCCGGTCGCCCTCGACATTGCGTATCTTGGCAAGCTTCAGACGGGCTGCGTGGTCGTCCGGCTGCAGCGCCAGCTGCTGCTCGAGCGCTGCGGGATCGCCGAGCTTGGCAGCTTCCTCGATCTGGTCGAGCTTTTTCACCACGGCCTGGATACCGGCATCCTTGGACAGCGTCTCCGGCAGGTCGGTGAGCGCCTGGCGGGCCCGCTCGCTCTGTCCGGCGGCGATCATGCACTCGGCCATGCCGGCCAGCGCCTTGGCGTTCTCGGGGTCCGCCTGGAGAACTGCGCCGAACAGCTCGGCCGCGCCGTGGATGTCGGCGGCGGCAAGCAGGACGGATGCCTCTTCCAGGATGGCAGCGATCTCGGCTGCTTCGGCATCGGGGCCGACAGGACCGGCGATCTTGTCGATGAAGTCGCGAATCTGGCTCTCGGGCACCGCACCCATGAAGCCATCGGCAGGCCTGCCATCGACGAAGGCGACGACGGCCGGGATCGACTGGATGCCGAGCTGGCCCGCGACCGAGGGATGATCGTCGATGTTCATCTTCACCAGCCTGACGCGCCCGCCGGCCTCGTTGACGACCTTTTCGATGACAGGTGTCAGCTGCTTGCATGGACCGCACCAAGGCGCCCAGAAATCGACGAGCACGGGCTGCTTGCGCGATTCCTCCAGCACGTCGCGCGTGAAATTGGCGGTCGACGTATCCTTGATGTAGCCACCGGCCGCAGCAGGCGCGCCCATGGCCGCCGGAGCGCCCGTGGCAATGGAGCCCGACATCTGGCCACCCAGCGAGGCCGCATTATAGGGATTGTCTGTGCCGCTCATGATGTCTCCCGTCTGTCCGCGTGTCCGGA
>CAZZZI010000421.1:0-3163 GCA_964658415.1 uncultured Sphingomonas sp.
CCCTTGTCGTCGAACACCAACGCCTTGGCCGGATCGAAGCGGGCGGTGATGGTCTGGCCGGATTTGAGCCCGCGGCCGTTGCGGGTGAGCACGGTGACGAGCTCGCCGTCGCCATAGCGGGCAAAGGCATAGGTCTCGCCGCCGAGATGCTCCAGCATGTCGACGACCATTTCGAGGGAGGCATCCCCCACCTCGTCGAAATGTTCGGGACGAACGCCAATGGTGACAGGTGTGCCGTCCATCGCAGTGTCGGCGTCGATGACCAGCGGAATAGTGGTGTCGCCCAGTTCCGGGAGTTTTGCCGACCAGCCTCCGGCGGCGTTGCGGGCCAGCACGCCCTTGAAGAAATTCATCTTCGGCGAGCCGATGAAGCCGGCGACGAACAGGTTTGCGGGGTCGTCGTAGAGATCGAGCGGCGCGCCGACCTGTTCGACCGTGCCGCTGCGCAGCACCACGATCTTGTCGGCCAGCGTCATCGCCTCGACCTGATCGTGCGTCACGTAGATGATGGTCGTCGCCAGCTTCTTGTGCAGCCGGGCGATCTCGATGCGCATATGCACGCGCAGTTCGGCGTCGAGGTTCGACAGCGGTTCGTCGAACAGGAAGACTTTTGGATGGCGCACGATGGCGCGGCCGATGGCGACGCGCTGGCGCTGGCCGCCCGACAGCTGTTTCGGCTTGCGGTCGAGCAGCGGTTCCAGCTCGAGAATGCGCGCGGCTTCCTCCACCTGGCGGGCGACCTCGGCCTTGGCAACGCCGGCAAAGCGCAGCGCAAAGCCCATGTTTTCGCGCACCGTCATATGCGGATAGAGCGCATAGGACTGGAAGACCATGGCGATGCCGCGCTTGGACGGATCGACGTCGTTGACCACCTTGCCGGCGATGGAGAGCGTCCCCGAGGTGATATCCTCGAGGCCGGCGATCATCCTGAGCAGGGTCGACTTGCCGCATCCGGACGGCCCGACGAAGACCACGAACTCGCCGGACTGGACGTCCAGGTCGACGCCCTTGATGACGTCGAGGCTGCCGAAGGATTTGCGGATATTGCGGAGGGTGACTTCGCTCATGGTGTGCCCGCTTCGTTGTGACCGGCATCGACGGCCGAGAGCGCCAGGGTGACGTCGGCGAAACGCGGTGAGGTCACCTTGATGGAGATCGGACCGGTGGCGCCGGTCGATTCCAGCCAGAAGCCGGTCGTGCCGCCCTGGAAGGGAATGACTTCGGGTCCGATGATCCTGGCGGGACCGGAGACGGTCAGGGTGACGACGTCGTTGATGAAGGGAATGCGCGAGCCGACCTGATCCAGCGCGCGGACGATGACGCGGGTGCTGTCGCGGCCCTTGGCGCGGAGCGTCTGGCTGTCGGCCTCGACCTGCAACGTCGTCGGCAACGGATCGGCGACCATGTGCAGCTTGGCAACCGCTTCTCCGTCGATGAAGCCGGTGAAATGGGCGTCTTCCCACTGCATGCCCCAGACGCCCAGTTCGTCCTTGGTGAAGTGCCGGTGATCGACAACGATAGGCGGATGCGGCAGATGCGGGAAGGTCTCGCGGTCAGGACCGACGCGCTTGACCAGCGAACCGTAGCGAAGTTCGATCTCGTCGCAGTTGGTGAGAATGATGAGCGGCAGGACGCCGCCGATATTGCGCTCGCCCCGGGCCCAGAAGGTCACCGGCTTCATGACCACGTCTTCGGACGGTTCGCACTGGCTGGAATAGACGTAGGCCGCAAATTTCGGCTCGCGGAACATGTCCATGACCCCGTGGTAGCAGATGCGGTCGCCAGAGCCGAAATCCTTGTGGGTGTTGTAGTCGAACATGCACCAGCCGATCGCGCCCGAAATGTTCGGATCGCCATAGGCCGCGTTCAGCACTTCGAGGTGGCGGCGGACATGTTCGGCCTGGCGCTGTTCCTGATCGTAGATCTTGGTCGGATACATGTGTCCGCCAAATTCCGTGATGAGGTAGGGCACGACCTTCGCAAGGCCCGTGCACTCCTGCTGGCTGCGCAGCGCCGTGCGCGGGCGGTTGCTGCCCGGCAATTCCTCGTTGCCGAGGATGAAGTCGTTCATCGTGAAGACGTCTTCGAGGAACTCGCTGTCGAGAATGAAGCGCACGCCGCCGGTCTGGCGCGTGCTGTCGAGCTCATGGGCCAGCCGGTTGGTCTCGAGATAGAAGTCGTGGCTATCCTTGGATTCGTTGATGCGCACGCCCCAGATGATGATCGACGGATGGTTCCAGTCGCGCTCGACCATGCGCCGCACGTTGCGGATCGATTCCCGCTTCCATTCTTCGCCGCCGATATGCTGCCAGCCGGGGATCTCCTCGAACACCAAGAGGCCGATGCGGTCGCAATGGTCGAGGAACCATGGTGACTGCGGATAGTGCGAAGTGCGCACGAGGTTGCACTTCAGCGTGTTCTTCATGATCTCGGCGTCCATCTCCTGAGCCGATCGGCCTGCGGCATAACCGACATAGGGGTAGGACTGGTGACGGTTGAGGCCCCGGATCTTCAATTTGCGACCGTTGAGCTTGAAGCCTTCGGTCGTAAACTCGGCGGTGCGGAAACCGAAATGCGAGGCCAGGCGATCGGACCCCTTGTTGCCCTCGAACGACACGGTGACGTGGTAGAGGATCGGATCGTCGATATCCCAGAGCGACAGGCCGGTCAGGTTGGCAAAGGAAAGCGTGACGCTCTCGCCCGTCGTCTCTGAAGATGCCGTGGCGATCTCGTTGCCGGCGGCATCGCTGATCACGGCCGTCACCGCGCCGCTGAACGAAACGCCCTGCGGATTGGCAAAGTCGCAGCGGACGGTCGCCGATTTCGCCTCGCTGAGCACGTGGCCGGTCTCGATCTTGATGTTGGCGATCGACACCGGGTCGGTGACCTTCAACCATACGTCGCGATAGATGCCGGCATAGGTTAGATAGTCGATGCGGCCGCCGAAGGGCGGGATTTCGGGGTTCTCGCTGCCGTCGATCTTGACGGTGATGAGGTTGTCGCCTTCGCGCAGACCGTCCGTCAGGCGTGCCTCGAAGGGCGTGTAGCCGTCCTTGTGGGCGACGATTTCCTGGCCGTTCAGGTAGACTACGGAGTCGGCCATCGCGCCGTCGAAGACCAGCGACACTTCGCGCCCGGCAAAGTCAGGCTGCCACTTCAGGAC
>CAZZZI010000422.1:0-3162 GCA_964658415.1 uncultured Sphingomonas sp.
GACGCGCCTCTTCGGCATCGTAACCGGCGAGCCCGCGGCCGATCTCGCGACCGGCGGGGCCGATGACGGCGACCGTGTCGCCACGGCCGAAGTGGCCGACGACCGAACGGACGCCGGCGGGCAGCAGGCTCTTGCCGGCGCCGAGCGCGGTGACCGCGCCAGCATCGACATGCAGTTCGCCAGCCGGCTGCAATTGTCCGGCGATCCAGGTCTTTCGCGCCGTCACCGGTGTGCCCGAGGGCGCGAACCAGGAGGAGCGGGCGCCCTGGTCGATGGCGGAGAGCGGTCGGTCGGTCTTGCCGGAGGCAATGATCATGGCACAGCCGGCACCGGTGGCGATCTTGCCGGCATCGATTTTGGTGCGCATGCCGCCGCGCGACAGCTCCGAAGCAGCGCCGCCGGCCATCGCCTCGATTTCGGGCGTGATTTCGGCGACGGTTTCGAGGAAGCGCGCGTCCGGGTCGAGATGCGGCGGAGCGGTGTAGAGGCCGTCGATGTCGGACAGGAGGATCAGCAAGTCGGCGCCGGTCATGGTGGCGACACGGGCGGCGAGTCGGTCGTTGTCGCCGTAGCGGATCTCGCTGGTGGCAACGGTATCGTTCTCGTTGATGATCGGCACGGCGCCGAGCTTCAGGAGCTGGTTGATGGTGGCGCGGGCATTGAGATAGCGGCGGCGCTCTTCGGTATCGCCGAGCGTCAGGAGGATCTGGCCGGCGACGATGTCGCCCTGCGACAGGCTTTCCGACCAGGCACGGGCCAGCGCAATCTGTCCGACAGCCGCTGCCGCCTGGCTTTCCTCGAGTTTCAACGCGCCGCTGGCAAGATCGAGCACGGAGCGGCCAAGCGCGATGGCGCCCGACGAGACCACCAGCACATCGACACCCCCGGCCTTCAACGCTGCGATATCGGCGCAGATGGCATCGAGCCAGGCCTTCTTCAGCCCGGTGCCGCGGTCGACCAGCAGCGCCGAGCCGATCTTGATGACGATGCGTCGGTAGCGGTCGAGCGGCTGTCGGGCTGTCATCCCTCCTGCTCCTCGTCCCCGCTTTCGTTGCTCTCGTCCGCGACCAGGTCGACAGTATCCCGATGGCGGTTTTTCAGCGCCTTCATCGGCTTGTCTTCGGTTTCGCCGATCGCGATGATGTCGCGCAGCGCGCGCAGCAGGTCTGTCATGCCTTTGCCCGTGATCGCCGAGATCTGGTAGGGCGTGTGACCGCAGGCGCGCGCAAGCTCCTTGGTCTTCTTCTTGAGTTCCGCATCGTCGAGGATGTCGACCTGCGACAGGGCGACGATTTCCAGCTTTTCGCCGAGCGCCTCGTCATAGGCCTCCAGCTCGTGCCGGACGGTCTTGTAGGCCTTGCCGACCTTCTCTTCCTGGGCCGAGACCAGATGCAGCAGCACGCGGGTGCGCTCGACATGGCCGAGGAAGCGATCGCCGATGCCAACGCCCTCATGGGCGCCTTCGATCAGGCCCGGAATGTCGGCGAGGATGAATTCGGTTCCGTCGACGGTGGCAACACCGAGGTTCGGGTGCAGCGTCGTGAAAGGATAATTGGCGATCTTCGGCCGGGCGCGGGTGACCGAGGCGAGGAAGGTCGACTTGCCGGCATTCGGCATGCCGACGAGACCGGCATCGGCAATCAGCTTCAGCCGCAGCCAGATGGTCTTTTCTTCGCCTTCGAGGCCGGGATTGGCCCAATCCGGCGACTGGTTGGTGGCGGATTTGAAATGGGCATTGCCGAAGCCGCCATTGCCGCCGGCAGCGATCCGGAAGCGCTGGCCCTCGAAGGTCAGGTCGCAGATCATCGTCTCGGCGTCTTCCTCGAACACCTGGGTCCCGACAGGCACCTTCAGCGTGACGTGCTCGCCATTGGCGCCGGTGCGGTTGCGGCCCATGCCGTGGGTGCCGATCTGCGCCTTGAAATGCTGCTGGAACCGAAAATCGATCAGCGTATTCAGTCCGTTGACCGCCTCGACCCAGACGTCGCCGCCGCGTCCGCCGTCACCGCCGTCGGGGCCGCCGAACTCGATGAATTTTTCACGCCGGAAGGAGACGCTGCCGCCGCCGCCGTCGCCGGAGCGGATGTAGACTTTTGCTTCGTCGAGAAATTTCATCGTATTCTTCGCTATTCGGTCAGTTTGCGCCCATCATTCCGCCTTCGATATAGGCGGTTGTGACGGAGGTCAAAGATTATCGTTGTCTGCAGCAGCTATAGCATAGCTGCCGGCGAGGGTCTCGCAGTCTGCTTATAAAGCACCGCCGCCGGCAATCCGGCGGCGGTTTTTTTGTGTCAGGCGCCTGTCGGCAACCGCAAATCGCCGAGCGACAGCACGGTCTCTACATGCGGCACCATGGTACTGCGAGCGAAGCTGTAGACCTCCGAGCAGCCGGTGATGCGAAAGCCGAGATTGGCCTGCAGCTTCAGCGACGCAGGATTGTCGACGAAGACGCCCGAATGGATGGTTTCGCCCGGCATCCGTCGGCCGAAACGTTCCAGAGTGGCCGCAACCGCCTCGCCCATGAAGCCGCGCTTCCAGTAGTAGCGGTTCAACCAGTAGCCGACGTGCCAGCGGTCGTGGCGCCGCTCGATGGCGACGGTGCCGATATGGACATCGTCACCCTCGGTTATCGCGAGCGCCCAGTCGTCGAGAATGCCCGACGCGCGGGGCACCAGCCAGTCCAGGGCATCCTGCCGGTGATATGGCACCGGCACCCGCGACAGCATGCGGGTGACGGCGAAATCCGACAGGGAGCCGGTGATGGCGTCGGCATCGCCGAGACGATGGGGCCGCAGCGTCAGCCGTGCAGTGCGGATGACCGGTTCGGGGCCGGGGCCCGTCATCGGGGTCGGGCGGCGCTGCAGGACGGCGGCGTTCATCTCAGTGCCCCCCAGCTGCGCAACGACATCCAGGTCCGGCGATCCAGCCGGAACCATTCGACCGACACCGTGCTCCCGAGCGCCAGAGACGCCACCAGCCCGGAGCCCTGGAACTGGAAGCCGCACTTGTGGATCACCCGCCGCGAGGCGACGTTGGTGACCCGGCAGCGCGCGTCGATCTGCTCGACCTCGGGCCTTGTGCGAAACACCATGTCGATCAGCGCATGGGCCGCTTCCGTCATGAAGCCCTGGTTCCAGTAGGGCTCGCCCAGCCAGTAGCCGA
>CAZZZI010000423.1:0-3160 GCA_964658415.1 uncultured Sphingomonas sp.
GAAATTGCGGTAGTCTTCGATTTTATATTCGCGAGCCATAATGGACTGCCTTTCGATATCGTACGATTACCAGCGGTAGTGCGAGAATGCGCGGTTGGCGTCAGCCATCTTGTGCGTGTCTTCGCGCTTCTTGACGGCGCTACCACGGTTGTTGGAAGCGTCCAGAAGCTCGCCCGACAGGCGGTCGACCATGGTGGTTTCGTTGCGCTTGCGGGCAGCCGTGATCAGCCAACGGATGGCGAGGGCCTGGCGGCGCTCCGGACGAACGTCAACGGGAACCTGGTAGGTCGCACCACCAACGCGGCGCGAACGGACTTCGACGTGCGGAGCGATGTTGTCGAGAGCCGAGTGGAAGGTGACCAGCGGATCCTGCTTCGACTTCGCCTGGACGTTCTCAAACGCACCGTAGACGATGGTTTCAGCGACCGACTTCTTGCCGTGCAGCATGATGGCGTTCATGAACTTGGTTACGATGAGATCGCCGAACTTCGGGTCCGGGTTGATCTCGCGCTTTTCGGCTTTGTGACGTCTGGACATAGGTTGTCTCTTTATCTGTATCGACGCTCTATCACGCGGAGAACCTCGCGCAGCGCCTTCAAAAATCCAAAACCCGAAGAGATTACTTCGGACGCTTTGCGCCATACTTGGAACGGCGCTGCTTGCGGTTCTTGACACCCTGGGTATCGAGAACGCCGCGGATGATGTGATAACGAACGCCCGGCAAGTCCTTGACGCGGCCGCCGCGGATCATCACGACAGAGTGTTCCTGCAGGTTATGGCCTTCACCCGGAATGTAACCGATGACTTCGAAGCCATTGGTCAGACGGATCTTGGCAACCTTACGCAGAGCCGAGTTCGGCTTCTTCGGGGTCGTCGTGTAAACGCGGGTGCAAACGCCACGCTTCTGCGGGTTTTCCTGGAGTGCAGGAACCTTATTGCGCTTTACCTGTGCCTGGCGAGGCTTGCGGATCAGCTGGTTTACGGTAGGCATTCAACCATCCCTTAATTCTTGTCTCAACACCCTTTCGGGCATAACATTCGCCGTTTCCGGCAGCACCACACGTCGTGTTAATGCACAAAGCGTGGCCCGACCCGCTTTCACGGATGGACCACATCAAAGCAGAGGACGCCAGATTATGGCGTCGTGCGTGCGGAAAACCTGTATTCAACGTGCGTTTAGAACCTTGTTTGAGGTGATCTCCAGAGCGTGTCGCTCCGAACAGCCATGCCTCACATCTGTTCTGATGGGGCGGGTACTACTGGCTTCAAGGCCTTTCGTCAAGGCCGGACGCAAAATTATCTTGGCGGCTCCGTCGTGAAACCCCTGTAAAGATGCGGTTTAGCGGCCATTTATAGGGGAAATGCGGTTCCTGGGGCAAGATAGACTTTGGCATCGCTGCGAAAGCCTATATGGAATCGAAAACCAGCCGTCCGCTTCAGGGCTACAGCAACCCTAGATTCGCAAGGTCGAATCGACTCGCCTGAGGAACCTCGCCGATGATCACCAACCCGGACAACGACAACAACTATGACGGCCCGATGGTTTTCATCATCATCGGCAAGGGCTACGAGACGGATGGCGGAGAAGGCGTGGAACTGCACGTCATGTTGCGGGCCGCCGATGACGACACAGCAGTCCGTGAAGCGCTGAACGCCCTCTCCGAAGAAGGCTTCCTCGAAGCCGATCTCGACCAGATCGGCATGCTGACCGAAGTCCCTTCCGAAGAACCCCATGCATCCGCCTACAAGGGCGCGCTTGAAGGCGAAGTGGCGATTATCCGCTTCCGGTGATCGCCTTGCAGCCGGATGCCGAAAAGGTTCTCATCTATGCCACTGCCGGCAACCGGCTGCTGGTTTTCGACGAGCCGGACTTTCCCGAGATCTAGCTGCAGGTCCCCGGCGGAACGGTGGAGATCGGCGAAACGATCGACGCCGCCGCCAGGCGGGAATTCTTCGAGGAAACGGAGCTCGATGGGGCCCCATTCACTTTCCTCGGAATTGACGACTACCGCTTCGACAAAGACGGGCACCCCCTGCTCCACCGGCGCCATTATTTCCACGCTGTCCTCCCGAACGGACTTCCGGAGACCTGGCTACACGCGGAGAACAGTCCATGGGGCGGTGGCGCGCCCATTGTCTTCCGGTTCTTCTGGATGGCCATTGCCGACGCGGCTTCGAGGCTCGGGTACGGCATGGCCGCGCAGAGTGAGCGTCTCCGCTAACCTGCATGCCGCAAAGGCCCTCCGAAATGGCCGGCGCGCAGGCACTTCAAGGCCTCGCCCCCCGCTGTCATACAACCAAAACACTCCCTTGTTACCTGCGCTGGGTGTCACTGCATCAGGGGAGCCACCATGCAACACTTTGCCAGAATACTTGCCGTCAGTCTTGCCTTCACCGTGGGCATCGCCCTGCCCTCATTCGCCGAAGATGCGAAGGCCAAGCCGTTTACCGATGCCACCGAAGTCAACCTCATGATGCTGCTTCCGCCGCCGCCGGCGATCGACTCGGCTCAGATGAAGGCAGAGCTCGGCGAGATCCTCACCATCCAGGTCACCCGCACGCCGGAACAGTCCGCCCGCGCCGTCGCCGACGCCGAGGAGAACGTCTGGCGCTTTGCCGACGTCATCGACAATCCGAAGTTCACCAAGGAAAACCTGCCGAAGCTCACGGCCTTCTTCGACCGCATCGTCGAAACCGAGGACACCGTGACGGGTCCCGCCAAGAAGGGCTGGAACCGCCCTCGCCCGCATCTCTACAGCGATCTGGTCAAGCCCATCGTGCCGCTGTCGAAGTCCGGTTCCTATCCGTCCGGCCACACCACGCTGGGCACACTGATGGGCATCGAGCTTGCAAACATGCTGCCGGAGAAGAAGGCCGCGATCATGGCGCGCGCCTGGGAATACGGCCATAACCGCGTGGTCGGCGGCATCCACTACCCGACCGACATCGAAGCCGGCCGCATCGCCGGCACCGTCATCGCCTCGACGATCATGACACATGAGGACTACAAGACCGAATTCGAGGCGGCCAAGGCCGAGTTGCGTGCTGCGCTCGGCATGTGAGACAGCGAATGCCGACTTGATCGGGGCCGCCGGCTAGGCCGGCGGTCCCCTTGTTTATCATCAGCACTGCTCGTCATCCTCGGGCTTGTCCCGAGGAT
>CAZZZI010000424.1:0-3140 GCA_964658415.1 uncultured Sphingomonas sp.
AAGTCGCCATGAGCATTCGCGGCATCACCGAAAAACTCAGCGCCAAGCCGGGCGCAGATCCGCAGTAGGCGTCACCGAAGAATTCACGACAAATGCCACTGGTGCCGACGCGCAAACCGCCTTATATGTCGAGTTGCGTTCTGCGCTTCCCGGCAGGTACCACAATCCCTGGGGCCATACTCGATCCAAAGGGAGCTGTCCCTGGCCAGGCCCGTGGGCTTGGACATATGGCGCCCACCTACGTTTGTAGGCACCCAGGATCGTAAAAAACCACCGGTCGTCGTGGATCGCACTTTTCGCCTCGGCGAGTTATCAGGCCAATAATATTACTCTACCGCGCCGCTTATCACCGGGAATATTGGCTCCGGCTTCTGCGTTGCGCCAAAAATGCCTGAATTCGGACGGATGTGACGACCAGAATCGGGCCCTTCGAAAGAATCTGCGGACAACCGCCGAATAGAAATATTCGCGTTAACGTACTTCTGGTAAGCGGGGCGCAGAAAACTGGTAATTCAAACAGGAAAAGCATGTCGAGTCCGATCGATCTGGGACCAGCCGAAGAAGACATCGCGGAGCGCGGCTGGCTCATGACGATGCTGCGCCGCTATCGCACGCAGCTGCTGGCGCTCGCCAGCGTCATCGTCTTCGGGATGGTTGCCTATGCCATTTTCCATCTGACGAATGAAGTCCGCTACGACGATATCGTGCTCGCGCTCAGCGACACCTCCGCCCATGCGATCCTGCTCGCCCTGCTGTTCACGGGGCTGAGCTTTTTTTCGCTGGTCTTCTACGATACCAACGCCCTCGAATTCATCAACAAGAAGGTGCCGTTTCCGCATGTGGCGCTGACGGCGTTCAGCGCCTATGCCGTCGGCAACACGGCCGGGTTCGGCGCGCTCAGCGCCGGCGCGATCCGCTATCGCGCCTATTCGCGCATGGGCCTGACGCCTGAAGACATCGGTCGCATCGTTGCCTTCGTGACGCTGTCGTTCGGCCTCGGCCTTGCCGCCGTCGGCTCGATTGCGCTGATGATCATTGCCGACGAAATGGGGCCGCTGATCGGCGTCGATAGCCTGGTCTTGCGCGGTATCGCCGGCACCATCCTGGCGCTGCTGGCCGTGCTGCTCTACATGGGCCGCGGCGGACGGGTGATCTCCATCGGCAGCTTCACCCTGCGGCTGCCGGATTCGCGGACCTGGTCGCGCCAGTTCCTGGTTACCGCCTTCGATATCGCCGCCTCGGCGACGGTTCTCTACGTGCTGCTGCCGGAATCCTCGATCGGCTGGCCGACATTCCTTGCCGTCTACGCCATTGCCGTCGGCCTCGGTGTCCTCAGCCACGTGCCCGCGGGCCTCGGCGTCTTTGAAACCGTCATCGTCGCGTCGCTCGGCAGTGCCGTCAATGTCGATGCGGTGCTCGGCTCGCTGGTTCTCTACCGGGTCATCTACCACGTCATCCCGCTGCTGATTGCCATCATGGTGGTCGCTGCGACCGAGCTCCGGCGTTTCGTCGACCATCCGGCCGCATCCAGCGTCCGTCGCGTCGGCGGCCGCCTCATGCCGCAGCTGCTGTCGACCTTCGCGCTGCTGCTCGGCGTCATGCTGATCTTCTCGAGCGTCACGCCGACCCCGGATGCAAACCTCGAATTCCTGTCCGACTACCTGGCCCTGCCGGTGGTCGAAGGCGCCCATTTCCTGTCGAGCCTGGTCGGGCTTGCCATGGTGGTTGCCGCGCGCGGCCTCGGCCAGCGCCTCGATGGTGCCTGGTGGGTGTCGGTGGTCTGTGCCATCGCGGCGGTGACCCTGTCGCTGCTGAAGGCGATCGCGCTCGTCGAGGCTTCTTTCCTCCTGTTCTTCATCTTCGGTCTTTTCGTCAGCCGAAAGCTGTTCAACCGGCCGGCCTCGCTGGTCAACCAGGCACTGACAGCCGGCTGGCTGATGGCCATCGCTGTCATCTGCATCTGCGCCATCGTCATCCTGTTCTTCGTCTACCGCGACGTGTCCTACAGCAACCAGCTCTGGTGGCAGTTCGAGTTTGCCGACGAAGCACCGCGCGGCCTGCGCGCCGTGCTGGGCCTCTGCATCGTCGCCTCCGGGATCGCCGCGTTCAGCCTGCTCCGCCCGGCCACGTCGCGGCTGCAGCCTGTCTCGGACGACGATGTCGAGCGCGCGGTTGCCATTGTCGAGGCGCATGGCATCGCCGACGCCAATCTGGTGCGGATGCGCGACAAGAGCATCATGTTCTCCGAAAAGGGCGACGCCTTCATTATGTACGGCAAGCGCGGCCGTTCCTGGATCGCGCTGTTCGACCCCGTCGGCCCCCGGCACGCGATTGCCGATCTCGTCTGGCGCTTCGTCGAATCCGCCCGGACGGCCGGCTGTCGGTCGGTGTTCTACCAGATCTCGCCGGGGCTGCTGTCGCACTGCGCCGATGCCGGCATGCGGGCCTACAAGCTCGGCGAACTCGCGGTCGTCAATCTCAATACGTTCGAGCTGAAGGGCGGCAAGTGGGCCAATCTTCGCCAGACGGCAAGCCGTGCCGTGCGCGACGGGCTCGAGTTCGCAGTCATCGAGCCGAAGGATGTGCCCGAGGTGCTCGACGAGCTCGCTGCGGTGTCCAACGCCTGGCTGGAGGACCACAACGCCAAGGAAAAGGGCTTCTCGCTCGGCGCCTTCGAGCCCGACTACATCAAGGCGCAGCCGGTTGCCATCCTCAAGAAAGACGGGCGTATCGTGGCATTCGCGAATATACTCGTGACGGGTACCAACGAGGAAGGCTCGATCGACCTCATGCGCTTTTCGCCGGATGCTCCCAAGGGCTCGATGGACTTTCTCTTCGTGCAGATCCTCGAGCATCTTAGGAATGCCGGATTTCAGCGCTTTAACTTGGGAATGGCACCGCTTTCCGGCATGTCGAAGCGCGAATCGGCGCCGGTCTGGGACCGGATCGGCGGCACGGTCTTCGAACACGGCGAACGGTTTTATAACTTCAAAGGGCTAAGAGCCTTCAAATCAAAATTTCATCCCGACTGGCAGCCGCGCTATCTCGCGGTCTCCGGCGGGGTCAGTCCGATGATTGCGCTGATGGACGCGACGTTCCTGATCGGCGGCGGACTAAGAGGAGTCGTCAGGAAATGATCT
>CAZZZI010000425.1:0-3127 GCA_964658415.1 uncultured Sphingomonas sp.
CCCGAATTGACCTTGGCTTCGCGGGAGCTGATGTCGGAGAGCTTCAGGCCGCTTCCCGTGTTTGCGTTGACGGCGATGCTGTATTTCAGTCTTGCTTGGCCGGCTTCTCTCGTTGCGAAAGCGATTGAGCAGCGATTACAGGATCACGACGTTGACGGCATTCATCGGCTTCAACGCCACAAACTCGGAAGTAACTCTAAGTTCAAGACTTAGCAGGCCGCGGAAATAGCGCCAAAGTTCCGCCGATCCTCGCTAGATGGCTTGAAGACAGACCTTGACGATGCCTTTTCAGCGGCCCCTTTGGCGTACTTGATAGTAATCCGCCGTCTTTGGGCGGATTACGGGCGCGATCATGCCGTCGCCAGCAGCTTTGGTAGCCTCACCGAATTATAAGCGGTGGCCGTCAGGGTGAACATGCAGCCGACGCGATCCTTTCCGCGGTGGCGGGTCCTCCGCATTCCGCCGCTGGGCTTGGCCCAGCCGAACACTTCTTCGATACGCTTGCGGATGCGCTGACTAAGCGCATAGCCGAAGAGAGCTGGCTCGGGAAATCTGAACAGCTAGGATAAGTGGAATTTCTACCTGACTTCGGCTTAGATGCCGAGAACAGGAGATATCATGACGAGACGACCGCGCCGGAACCACAGTCCGGCTTTCAAGGCAAAAGTGGCGCTCGCCGCCATCCGAGGCGAACAAACGCTGGTGGAATTGTCCCAGCAGTTTGATGTGCACGCCAACCAGATCAAGCAATGGAAAGACCAACCCCTTGAGGGGGCGACGGGCGTTTTCGGCGATGAAGCCAAGGCGGAATCGGCGGGTCAAACCGTAGATGTAAAAACACTGCATGCCAAAATTGGGGAGCTGACGCTGGAAAACGATTTTTTAGCAGGAGCGCTCGGCAAAGCGGGCTTGCTGGGCGGAAAAAAATGATCGACCGCGATAATAAACTGTCCGTCGTGCGCCAGGCGAAGCTTCTCGGCTTCAGCCGTGGCAGTGTCTATTATCTGCCTCGTCCGGCGTCGGACGGCGATCTGGCTCTAATGCGCCGGATCGATGAACTGCATGGAGTTGCCCCATAAAAACCGGACAGGATCAGATTTCTGTTTGACGGTCTAAGAACTCGCGCGGGGATCGATACCCCAAAGCTTTGTGCGGGTGAAGCGTGTTGTAGTGCTCGAACCACAATGGCAGTTGGGCGATGACCGTTTCGGCGTCCGGGATGGGATTGACCGAGACATAGTCGCGCTTGAAGGTTTTGACGAAGGCTTCGGCCATTCCGTTAGACTGGGGGCTGCGTACCGGCGTCGTGCAAGGCTCCATCCCGATGTCCAGCAACAAGGATTTCGTGTCTGCCGCAATAAAGCACGATTCATTGTCGGTCAGCCATTCGATTGGCTTGGGAAGGGTATTGATGCGGCCTAAACGGTTTTCGACGGCGGTGATGACAAGGTCCTGAACGTCTTCGCTTTTGATGCCTTCCGTGGTCGCGACATGGGCAATGGCCTTGCGATCACAGCAGTCCAGCGCAAAGGCAACGCGGACCTTTTCTTTGTTGTCGCAGCCGATTTCGAAGCCGTCCGAGCACCACCGTATATTCGACTGAGCAACAGCAACGCGACCGTCGTGGCGGCGGGTATCAATAGCCCCAGTACGGCGCTGGAGAAGCAGATCGTGCACCTTCATCACCCGATAGACGCGTTTGGCGTTCGGCCATGAGAGGTTCTCGTTGCGGGCTTTACGGCGTAAAATCGCATGAACCCGACGATATCCATAGGTCGTCATCTCGGAGATGATCGCTTTGATCTCCTCCACCAGGTCATGATCAGCGAGCGGAGGCCGTCCACGCGCTTTTGAAGGAACCAGCTTGACGCGCTCTGTAATATTGGATCGGGCAACACCCAAAGTCTCGCACACAGCCGTCATCGGGAACTTCCCTTCGGCAACGATAGCGAGCGCAACAGATGTTTTTTTGGGCCGGTGGCGATCTCAAGCGCCTCTTTGAGAATCTCGCCTTCCATCGTCTTCTTACCAAGCATGCGCTGCAATTCTTTGACCTGGTTCTGAAGGGAGCGATATTCGGAGGCCGGGACGACATCTTCTTGCGCAGCAGTTGCCGTCAGAGCCCCTTGGCTGGCCAGCTTACGCCAGGTGAACAACTGGTTTGGCTGAATGCCGTAGCGGCGAGCAACGATGCTCACGGTAGCATCCGGCTCATATGTTTCCTGGATGATGGCCAGCTTGTCTGCCGTCGACCAGCGACGGCGGCGCTCAGGGCCGGAAAGGACTTCTATCTTAGGACTATGACTGGTCATAATGGGCACATTACCTCGCACACTTGTTAAGTGGGAGACCGTGTCCGGAAATTTATGGGGCCATTACACTTGCATCTCGACTACCCCTTTGCCGAGAGTCGGATGTTGCAAGGGCTCTTGAGGGGAGAAGGGCTGGAGACTGGGCGGCTGCACGTCGCCACGCTGATGAAGAAGATGGGCATCGAGGCGATCTACCGTCGCCCGAGCACGTCGAAACCGGCACCTGGGCACAAGATCTATCCCTACCTCCTGCGCAAGCTGGCGGTTACCAGACCCAATCAGGTCTGGGCGATGGACCTGACCTATATCCCCATGGCGCGGGGCTTCGTCTATCTCTGCGCCGTCGTGGACTGGTTCAGCCGGAGGGTTCTGTCGTGGCGGCTCTCGATCACGATGGAGGCGGACTTCTGCATCGAAGCGGTCGAGGAGGCGCTGGCTCACTATGGAAAGCCTGAAATATTCAACACCGACCAAGGTTCGCAGTTCACCTCCATCGACTTCGCCGCCGTGCTGAAGAAGGCTGAAATCGCCATCTCGATGGATGGCAAGGGAGCATGGCGCGACAACGTCTTCGTCGAGCGGCTCTGGCGGTCGATCAAATACGAGGAGGTCGTGTGCTGTGAACGCCTTGTCTTAGCTTGAGACAAGAGCGGAGCTTTACCGAAGATGGGGGACGGCCCCCCGAAGTCGGCCTGCAGGGGCAGGCTTCAAACCGCCACAAGCTGCGGAGGTAAAGAGCCTTCGTGGTAAGCGTTGTTGGAAAAGGCGGAAGCTATTCCGTCAGGTGCGTCTTGAGGAGACGAACGAGAGTGAAC
>CAZZZI010000426.1:0-3124 GCA_964658415.1 uncultured Sphingomonas sp.
TCCACCATCCACAATACGGGCAGCTAACCGCCGGGCGGACCATGACAAACGATTGTCGCATGCACTTTTCCAATTCTGGTCTCCGTCAAGCCGCTTTGGCCGGCGCGATCGGCCTATTCGCACTGATGACAGCCGTCGGCGCCAGCGCCCAGCAGTCGACGACAACGAAGATGACGGGTCTGAACCTGAACAAGGATCAACCGATCCAGATCGAAAGCGACAAGCTGGAAATCCATGACGCGGAAAGCAACGCCGTGTTCACCGGCAAGGTCAACGTCGTTCAGGGAACGACGACGATGAAGGCCGGAAAGATGATCGTGTTCTACAAGAAGAAGCCGCAGGCCGACGCCGATGGCAAGCCAGCACCGGCGGCCGAAACGAAGAAGCCCGCAGCGGGCAATTCGGTTGTCTCGGGCGATACAGACATCGATCATATCCTCGTTTCCGACAAGGTCTACCTGACGTCCGGCACCCAGACGGCCACGGCCGACAACGGCTCCTTCGACATGGCGGCGCAGCTCGCCATCCTCAAGGGCGACAAGGTTATCCTGACGGATGGCCCCAACGTGTTCACCGGCTGCATGCTGACGGTTCACATGAACACCGGCGAAGCACAGCTCGACAGCTGCGGCGGTCGCGTCCAGATCCAGCTGGATCCGAAGTCGAAGCAGCCTTCCGCTGCCAAGACGAACTGATCGCGACCATCGAGTGACAGCACCAGACATGACCCCTAACCTCGGCACTTCCGAGCCGCCCGCTTCTGCTCCCACTTCCGCGAGCGACAAGGTTCGCTACCAGGGTACGCTGATTGCCCGCGGCCTCACCAAGACCTACCGGACCAGACGCGTCGTCAATGGCGTTTCGCTTGTGGTCCGGCGGGGCGAGGCCGTCGGCCTGCTCGGCCCGAACGGGGCCGGCAAGACGACTTGTTTCTACATGATCACCGGCCTTGTGCCGGTCGATGAAGGTACGATCGAAATCGATGGCAACGACGTCACGACGATGCCGATGTATCGTCGTTCGCGACTGGGCGTCGGCTATCTGCCGCAGGAAGCCTCGATCTTCCGGGGACTGACGGTCGAGGAAAACATCCGCGCCGTGCTGGAAGTGCACATCAAGCGCAAGGACGAGCGCGAAAGCAAGCTCGACGACCTGCTCGAGGAATTCCATATCCGCAACCTGCGCACCATGCCGGCCATCGCTCTGTCCGGTGGCGAACGACGCCGCCTGGAAATTGCCCGCGCCGTCGCCACGGACCCGACGTTCATGCTGCTCGACGAGCCGTTCGCGGGCGTCGACCCGATCTCGGTCTCTGACATCCAGAACCTCGTGCACCACCTCACGGCGCGCGGCATCGGCGTGCTGATCACAGACCATAATGTGCGCGAAACGCTGGGGCTGATCGACCGGGCCTACATCATCCATGCGGGCGAAGTTCTGACGCACGGGCGCGCCAACGACATCGTTAACAATCCGGAAGTGCGCCGCCTCTATCTCGGCGATAATTTCAGCCTCTGACAGACGGATCTGGCACAGAAACTAACCTCCACCTTCGACATGCCCTTGACCAAACCCAATAAAAAAGCAATTTTTGGGCCAGTTGGAAAACATTGACCGTTTCCAAGCGGTAATGTGTTTTCCAGGAGGGATCGAAGGGGAGTTCTGCGTCCGTCATGGCCTTGTCCGCCAATCTTTTCCTGCGCCAGAGCCAAAGTCTGGTCATGACACCGCAGCTGATGCAATCCATCCAGCTGCTGCAGATGACGCATATCGAACTCAATCAATTCATCGCCCAGGAAGTCGAAAAGAATCCGCTGCTTGAATTTTCATCGAATGACGGTGAATTGGGCAGCGGCAACAGCCGCGAGCCGGAAGAAGACGTGCGCGGCGCCCCCGAAGACGGCCGAAACGACGATGGCTCCGAGCGAAGCCGCGAGCTGGCCAGCGACTGGTACGACAGCAACAGCACCGGGCACGCGGAGCGGCTGAACGACGAGCTCGACACCAATTTCAGCAACGTCTTTCCCGACGACGGTCCGCCGCAGCGCCTCGACGCACCGGAACTCGTCAGCCAGTGGAAGTCGATGCCCGGCAACACCGAGGCCGCCGAGCGCTACGACCTCGACGATTTCGTCGCAGGCCAGATCTCGCTGCGCGATCACCTCAACCAGCAGATCCCCTTCGCCCTGCCCGCCCGGGCCGACAGGATGCTTGCCGAATATCTGGTGGATCAGCTGGACGACGCCGGCTATTTCCGCGGCGAGGTCGCCGAAACGGCAGCGCGGGTCGGATCGGCATGCGCGGAAGTCGAGCGCGTGCTCGCCTGCCTGCAGACGCTGGACCCGCCCGGCGTGTTTGCCCGGTCCCTTTCGGAATGCCTGGCGATCCAGCTGCGCCAGAAGGACCGCCTGGATCCGGCCATGGCATCGCTGCTGCAACACCTCGAACTGCTGGCGCGGCGCGACTTCGCCACGCTGAAAAGGCTCTGCGGGGTCGACGAGGAGGATCTTCTCGACATGATGAGCGAGATCCGCCAGCTCAACCCGAAGCCGGGCAGCAGCTTCGAGACGGACGTCTCGGAAGCGATCACGCCCGATATCGTGGTACGCGCGGCACAGGACGGATCCTGGCAGGTCGAGCTCAATCCGGACACGCTGCCGCGGGTGCTGGTCAACCAGTCCTATTTCGCCCGGATCTCGAAGACCGGCGACGACTACTCGTTCCTGTCCGAATGCCTGCAGACGGCCAACTGGCTGACGCGCAGCCTCGACCAACGCGCCAAAACGATCATGAAGGTGGCAAGCGAAATCGTCCGGCAGCAGGATGCGTTCCTGCTGAACGGTGTCAGCCAGCTGCGGCCGCTGAACCTCAAGACGGTGGCTGATGCCATCAAGATGCACGAATCTACGGTCAGCCGCGTCACATCCAACAAGTACATGCTGACGCCGCGCGGGTTGTTCGAGCTCAAATATTTCTTCACGGTATCGATCAGCGCCGTCGAGGGCGGCGACAGCCATTCGGCGGAAGCGGTACGCCATCGCATCCGGCAACT
Organism: uncultured Sphingomonas sp.; assembly: GCA_964658415.1. Taxonomy (GTDB): domain Bacteria; phylum Pseudomonadota; class Alphaproteobacteria; order Rhizobiales; family Rhizobiaceae; genus Rhizobium. The sequence continues at coordinate 3,053 of CAZZZI010000426.1, forward strand.
GATCGTCCAGGAGGCCCCGGACCGCATCCTGTCGGACGACGACATCGTCGACACCTTGAAAAAGGGCGGCGT
>CAZZZI010000427.1:0-3124 GCA_964658415.1 uncultured Sphingomonas sp.
GTCGGTGACGCTCATTCCCTTGTCCGGCAAGCGCGAGGTCTACGGTTTCCGCCAGATGGTCATGGGCAAGCTCTGATAACGCAGGCAACCGAGGAGTTCAGATGCGTTCTTTCCTGACAATCGCCGGTGCGGGGCTCGCTCTTTTGCTGGCCCACGGCATGGCGCTTGCCGACGAGACGCCGGATTGCAGCAAAGCGGAAACGCAATCGGACATGAATATCTGCTCCGAACAGGATTTCCAGAAGGCAGATGCTGCCTTGAACGTGCAGTACAAGAAGACCCGCGCGGGAATGCAGCAGACGGATGCCGATCTCGAGGGCGAGATGAAGGGCGCAGAGGCGGCGTTGCTGGCCGGGCAGCGCGGCTGGATTGCCTACCGCGACGGCGAATGCGAGGCGGAAGGATTTCAGGCGCGCGGTGGATCGATGGAGCCGCTGCTGGTCTCCAGCTGCAAGGCAACGATGACCCGCCTGCGGACGAAGGAACTCAAGGAATTGGCGGAAGGCCCGGGCAATTGAGGGCAGCGTGGATCGAGGGCGAGCGATCATGATTGCCGGCAGCGGAAAGTTTCATGTCGAGCAAAGGCTGATCGAAGTACATCGACCAATGGGTCGTCTGCGCCGCCCCCAAAACATTGCCGCTCAGTGGCATTCGTCTTACATTTCGTTGGAGGGGTAAGGAGTTCGCCATGTCCGAAACGGCAAAAATCACCTCCAAGAACCAGATCACGTTGCCGGCAAATGTGCGCAAGTCGCTGGGCCTGGCGCCAGGTGACCGCGTGGACTTCATCCGCACCGCCGCAGGGAATTTCGAATTGCGGGGGCGGAGCGGGACGTTGGTCGATTTGCGCGGCATCGTCAAATCAGCGGACCCAGTGACGGGAGCGGATATCGATCGCTGGATCGCAGAGGCGCGATCCGCAGGGTACGGGGCCGAGGAGGAATGATCGGCCTCGACACCAATATCCTGTTGCGCTGGTTGATGGATGACGCGTTGTCGCGCGATGATGCACCGCATCAGGCTGCACTGGTGGAGGCATTGGCCGCCAATGCAGATGAGGAATTTTTTATAAATCAGATCGTTTTGGTCGAAACCGCTTGGGTGCTGAAGCGCAGGGCGCATGTTGCCAAGGATGCACTGGTGACAATCCTCGGGAGGCTTTTGAACACGGGCAATATCCTGTTCCAGGACCGCGAGATCTTGCTTTCAGCGCTGGCAAGCTATGCCCGATACCCCGGCGACTTTTCCGATCACCTGATCGGCACCATCAACGAACAGAGCGGCTGCCGCACGAGACTGACCTTCGACAAGGCGGCCGCCCGTTCCCCGCAATTTTCCGAGCTCCAGAGGTAAAAAGACGATGGCCTACAAGATCTCCCGCGCTGCCTACGCCAACATGTTCGGCCCGACGACCGGCGACAAGGTTCGCCTTGCCGATACGGAACTGTTCATCGAGGTGGAGAAGGATTTCACCACCTATGGGGAAGAGGTGAAGTTCGGCGGCGGCAAGGTCATTCGGGATGGCATGGGGCAGAGCCAGGTGACGCGTGCCAACGGCGCCGTCGATACCGTCATCACCAATGCGCTGATCGTCGATACCTGGGGCATCGTCAAGGCCGATATCGGGCTCAAGGACGGTCGCATCGTTGCCATCGGCAAGGCCGGCAATCCGGATATGCAGCCCGGCGTCAACATCATCGTCGGCCCCGGCACGGAAGCGATTGCCGCCGAAGGCAAGATCATCACGGCCGGCGGCATGGACAGCCATATCCACTTCATCGCGCCGCAGCAGATCGAGGAAGCGCTGATGTCGGGCATCACCTGCATGCTCGGCGGCGGCACGGGGCCGGCGCACGGCACGCTTGCCACCACCTGCACGCCCGGCCCCTGGCATATCGCCCGCATGATCGAGGCGGCGGATGCCTTTCCGATGAACTTGGCCTTTGCCGGCAAGGGCAATGCGTCGCTTCCCGGCGCGCTCGAGGAAATGGTGCTCGGCGGCGCTTGCGCCCTGAAGCTGCACGAGGACTGGGGCACGACACCTGCCGCCATCGACTGCTGCCTGTCGGTCGCCGACCAGTTCGACGTCCAGGTGATGATCCACACGGACACGCTGAACGAAAGCGGCTTCGTCGAGGACACCATCGGCTCGATCAAGGGCAGGACGATCCATGCTTTCCACACGGAAGGGGCAGGCGGCGGGCACGCTCCGGACATCATCAAGATCTGCGGCCAGCCGAACGTCATCCCGTCGTCGACCAATCCGACCCGGCCCTACACGGTCAACACGATTGCCGAGCATCTCGACATGCTGATGGTCTGCCATCACCTGTCGTCGTCGATCCCGGAAGACATTGCGTTTGCCGAAAGCCGCATCCGCAAGGAGACGATTGCCGCCGAAGATATCCTGCATGACATCGGCGCCTTCTCGATCATCTCCTCCGACAGCCAGGCCATGGGTCGCGTCGGCGAGGTGGCGATCCGCACCTGGCAGACGGCCGACAAGATGAAGCGCCAGCGCGGCCGGCTGGCGCAGGAGCGGGGAGAAAACGACAACTTCCGCGTCAAGCGCTACATCGCCAAATATACGATCAACCCGGCCATCGCCCATGGCCTCAGCCACGAGATCGGCTCCATCGAAGTCGGCAAGCGCGCCGATCTCGTCATGTGGAGCCCGGCCTTCTTCGGCGTCAAGCCGGACATGGTCCTCATCGGCGGCACGATTGCCGCAGCCCCCATGGGCGATCCGAATGCCTCGATCCCGACACCGCAGCCGGTGCATTACCGCCCGATGTTCGGCGCCTTCGGCAAGAGCCTGACGAATTCGTCGGTCACCTTCGTGTCGCAGGCATCCCTCGATGCCGGCATCCAGAACCGGCTCGGCGTCGCCAAGCAGCTTCTCGCGGTGAAGAATACCCGTGGCGGTATCTCCAAGGCGTCGATGGTCCATAACGACCTGCTGCCGCACATCGAAGTCGATCCGGAGACCTACGAGGTGCGGGCCGACGGCGAGTTGCTCACCTGCGAGCCCGCCACGGTGCTGCCGATGGCGCAGCGCTACTTCCTGTTCTAGAGCGTCGGGCGGTCTTTGTGAATCCGGCGGTTTCTTTCGCCTCGATTTCAT
>CAZZZI010000428.1:0-3102 GCA_964658415.1 uncultured Sphingomonas sp.
TCGTTGAAGGAAACAACAGAACGCATTTTCATTCCTATTTGACGGAGCCCAGCATGCCCTGGACGAATTGACGTTGCATGAGAAAGAAGACGACGAGGGTTGGCAGCGTCGCCAGCACTGTGCCGACCATGACGACGCCGAAATCCGGGTAGTAGGCCGAGGCCAGCGACGAGACGACCAGCGTGATGGTCTTGGTCTCGTTCGACTGCAGCACGATCAGCGGCCAGAGATAGTTGTTCCACGCCGTCATGAAGACGATGATGAAGGCGGCGGCATAGGTCGAGCGCATGACCGGCACGTAGATGAACAGGAAGATCTGCCATTCCTTCAGGCCATCCACCTTGGCGGCGTCGCGTAGCTCCGAGGGGAAGGCCTTTGTGCTCTGGCGGAAGTAAAAGATAATGAAGGCAGAGCCGATCGTCGGCAACAGGACGGCGAGATGGGTGTTGATCAGCCCGGCATGGCCCATCAGTACGAACAGCGGGATCATCAGCGCCGCAAACGGGATCATCAGCGTCAAAAGGATGGCGCTGTAGACCCGCTCGCGCGCCCGGGACTTGAACATCTCGAAACCGTAGCCGGCAAACGACGAGACGGCGAGCGTCAGCACCGTGCTGAGGATGGCGATCTTGGCCGAGTTCCAGAAGATCAGGGGCGCGTCGACCTGCGTGAAAAATCCCTGCACGTTGGTCCAGAAGGCGGAACCGAAGGTCACGCGCCCGCCGATGATGTCGACCGACGAATTGCTGGTGCCGATCACCATCCAGAGAAACGGAAAGACCGAGACGAACGCCATGACGCCGACGAAGCCGTAGGTGATTACCTGGCTGGCGAAGCTCTTGATACGGTCGCCGCTCATTGGTCCTTCTCCCGCGCCGCGTAGAACTGCACGAAGGCCAGCATCGCCACCAGCACGACGATCACGTAGGAGACGGTCGCCGCGTAGCCGAGATTGGGGATGAACTTGAAGGTCAGGTTGTAGATGTAAAGCGACAGCGTCAGCGTCGAATCCGAAGGTCCGCCCTGGGTGATGTTCATCACCTCGTCGAACAGCTGCAGCGTGCCGATGGTCGATATGACAGAGGTGAACAGGATGACCGGCTTCAGCAGCGGAATGGTGATGTAGACGAAACGGCCCCAGGCATTGATGCCGTCGATGCGGGCGGCCTCATAGATCGACTTGTCGATGTTCTGCATGGCGGAGAGGTAGAAGATCATGTTGTAGCCGGTCCACCGCCAGGTGATGGCGAGAATGATCAGCACCTTCGCCCAGAAGCCGTCGGTCAGCCACGGGATCGGGGTGGCGATGATGCCGATGGCCTCAAGCGTGCTGTTGACGACGCCCTGCTCGGCGAACATGCCCTTGAACAGAGCGGAATAGGCGACCAGCGAGGTGACGCAGGGCAGGAAGATCGCGGTGCGAAAGAGGCCGCGACCGACCAGCTTCGGCATGTTGAGCACCGATGCCAGCGCCAGCGCCAGCACGATCATGATCGGCACCTGGATGATGAAGAAGGTGATGGTGTTGGTCAGCGCGTGCAGGAAGACGGGATCGTTGGCGAGCCGGACGATATTGCCGAAGCCGACGAACTTGATCATCGTCCCGCGTCCTGACTGGGACGACATGAACAGCGACCAGAGGATCGGATAGACCATGAACAGCCCGATCAGCACCAAAGCCGGGCCGACGAAAAACCATCCATTGATATCATAGAAGCGGCGAACGCCGCCGGCACGTGCAGAAGCCATCGATCATCCTCGAAGCTGCAGGGTAAACCCTGGGGCGGCCCGGAAGCCGCCCCTTCGGGGAGGTTTACTGGATCTGGGTCTTCACCTGGGCGTCGATAGCCTTCAGCGCGTCATCGACCGAGCCGCCCTTGGCGATTGCCGGGATCTGCGCGGTAACGGCTGCGTCGACTTCGTTGGTGTAGACGCCGTAGTTGACCGACGGAACCTTGGCCAGCCAATCGGCAAAGCTCTGCCAGACTTTCTGGCCGCCGAAGAAGGCGTCCGCCTGTTCGTAGGCGGCGCCCGTGCGGGCTGCCGTCAGCGAGCCCACTGCGCCGCGATCGGTGAGGATCTTCTGGTAGAAGTCGACGTCCTTGGCATATTCGGCATTGAGGAAGTCGATCGCCTCATCCTTCTGCTTGGATCCAGAAAGGACGTACCAGCTGGAGCCGCCGAGATTGGAGGCGTGGGTCGCGCCGGCGACGGTGAGGGCCGGGATCGGGGCTACACCCCATTTGCCGGACTGGTCCTTCTGGGCCTTGATGGTGCCGGTGATCCACACGCCTGTTACGGTCGATGCGACATCGCCCGACGTAAAGGTGTTGACGTAGTTGGACCAGCCGACCGCCTGCTTGGCAATGCCAGCGGCCATGATCTTGCCGAAGGTTTCGAGCGATGCCTTGAGGGCGGCGTTGTCGAGGATGTTTGGATTGCCGTCCTTGTCGAAATACCAGCCGCCAGCCGACTGCATCAGGATGCGCACGAGGCCTGCGTCGTTCGGGTCGGTGCCCATCATCTTCTTGCCGGTCTTGGCCTCGACCTGCTTGCCGATCTCGATATAGCGGTCCCAGGTGATGTTGTTGAGGTCCTCCGGCTTGAAGCCGGCAGCTTCGAGATAGTCCCTGCGATAGAAGAGGCCGGTGACGCCGGAATCGAACGGCATGCCGTAGACCTTGCCTTCGAGGGTCATCAGGTTGACCTTGTAGGGTGCAAAGCCCTTGTAGTCGACCTTGTCGGACATCGGCGCGAAGGCGCCGGGGAAGGACTGCAGGTATTTCTGCGCGCCGTAGTCTTCGATCAGGACGATATCAGGCAGGCCGCCGGCGCCACCGGAAGACAGGCCGGTCTGCAATTTCTGCTCGACGTCGGCCTTGGCGAAATCGACCACCTTGATCGTGGTATCCGGATGCGCCTTGGTGTAGCGATCCCCGGCTTCCTTCATGATGGCGACGTTGAAGTTCGGATCCCAGCACCAGACTGTGATCTCTTTAGCCTGCGCCGTGGTGACGGCCAAAAGGCTGACGCCTGCCAGAGCCAGGGCGATGATGCGCGGCGCGCGGGCGCGCAGAAAATTATCCATTGCTTCCTCCCAGA
>CAZZZI010000429.1:0-3079 GCA_964658415.1 uncultured Sphingomonas sp.
CCCGCCGAATTCGACCAGGGAAGGGGAGCCATGATCCGCGTGCATCTGCCACGCCGCGAACTGGCGACCATCGCTCCCGAGGAAAAAGGCAAGGAAGCAGCTTATGGCATCTGATATTCTGGTGGTGGACGACGAGGAAGACATCCGCGAGATTGTCTCCGGCATTCTCTCCGACGAAGGGCACGAGACCCGCACCGCCCATGACAGCGACAGCGCACTCGCGACCATCTCGGAGCGCGTGCCACGCCTCATCTTTCTCGACATCTGGATGCAGGGCAGCAAGCTCGACGGCCTTGCGCTGCTCGACGAGATCAAGGCCCGCCACCCGGACCTTCCGGTCGTGATGATCTCGGGCCACGGCAACGTCGAAACGGCGGTGTCCGCGATCAAGCGCGGTGCCTTCGATTTCATCGAGAAGCCCTTCAAAGCCGACCGGCTGATCCTGATCGCCGAGCGGGCGCTGGAAAATTCCAAGCTGAAGAAGGAAGTCGTCGACCTCAAGCGCCGCACCGGCGACACGATCGAGCTGATCGGAACGTCGATCGCCGTCTCGCAGCTCCGCCAGACTATCGACAAGGTGGCGCCCACCAACAGTCGCGTGATGATCTTCGGCCCGTCCGGCTCCGGCAAGGAGCTGGTGGCGCGCATGGTCCACAAGAAGTCGAGCCGCGCCAACGGCCCGTTCGTGGCCCTCAATGCCGCCAATATCACGCCCGACCGCATGGAGGTGGCGCTGTTCGGCACCGAAGGGTCGCCAGGACAGGCGCGCAAGATCGGCGCGCTCGAGGAGGCCCATCGCGGCATGCTCTACCTCGACGAGGTCGGCGAAATGCCGCGCGAGACGCAGAACAAGATCCTGCGGGTGCTCGTCGACCAGCAGTTCGAGCGGGTCGGCGGCTCCAAGCGGGTCAAGGTCGACGTCCGCATCATCTCGTCGACCGCCTATAACCTCGAAAGCCGGATTGCCGAAAACCTGTTCCGCGAGGATCTCTACCACCGGCTGGCCGTGGTGCCCGTCCGCGTTCCGGCCCTGGCCGAACGGCGGGAGGACATTCCGTTCCTGGTCGACCAGCTGATGCGCCAGATTTCGGAGCAGGCCGGCATCCGCCAGCGCCGGATCGGCGATGACGCGATGGCGGTGCTGCAGGCCCACGACTGGCCGGGCAACATCCGCCAGCTGCGCAACAATATCGAGCGGCTGATGATCCTCGCCCGGACAGACGGGCCGGATACGCCGATCACCGCCGAGATGCTGCCGACCGATCTCGGCGACATGCTGCCGAAGGTTTCCGCGCAGAACGACTATCACATCATGACGCTGCCGTTGCGCGAAGCGCGCGAAATGTTCGAACGCGATTACCTGATCGCCCAGATCAACCGCTTCGGCGGCAACATCTCGCGGACGGCGGAGTTTGTCGGCATGGAGAGATCGGCGCTGCATCGAAAGCTGAAGTCGCTGGGCGTGTGAGTCGCGTTAGATCGGGGCCGGCGATGCCGCCGGCGCCTACGCATTGACCTACGCCCGCAGTGGCCGGGTATCCGTTGTTTCGATGAGGCTATCGGGCGATCTCGGGGTAAGCCCTTTTCGACATTGCGGAAAAGACTGCGATTTGATACCAAGATTTGCTGGAGGAGAGGCGAGGGTATCTCCTATCGCAGCCCTTAGTCTATGATGATATTGCACCGGCCAAAACGGTCGGCAAGAAAGAAAGAAGCGGCGCCATGGCGGAACGTTCTCAGAATTTGCAAGACCTATTTCTCAATACTGTTCGCAAACAAAAGATTTCACTGACAATCTTCCTCATCAACGGTGTGAAACTCACGGGCGTTGTTACCTCTTTCGACAATTTCTGCGTTCTGTTGCGTCGCGACGGCCATTCGCAGCTTGTCTATAAGCACGCCATTTCCACAATCATGCCGGGCCAGCCGATGCAGATGTTCGAAAGCGAAGAAGCCGCTTCCTAACTGCATCCCAACAGGATTTTCTGACATCACAACACGCGATACCAAAAATGACAGCATCATCCCGGAAGCCGAGAAGCACCGGGATGACATGCGGGCCGTCGTCATCGTTCCTGTTCTGAAGCAGGCGCGCGGCAGAGCTTCGAAATCCGACGGCACCGTCACGACGACGCGCACGCCGGAAAGTCGGCTGGAGGAAGGCAGGGGGCTGGCGCACGCCATCGACCTCGAAGTCGTCTACGGCGCCATCGTGCCGGTCAACGAGCCGCGCCCGGGCACGTTGCTCGGCAGCGGCAAGATCGCGGAGATCGGCGCGCTGCTCGACGAGTTCAATGCGGGGCTCGTCATCGTCGACCACCCGCTTACCCCGGTCCAGCAGCGCAATCTCGAAAAGGAATGGGGCGCCAAGGTCATCGACCGTACCGGCCTCATTCTTGAAATCTTCGGCCGCCGGGCTTCCACCAAGGAAGGCACGCTGCAGGTCGATCTCGCCCATCTCAACTACCAGAAGGGCCGCCTCGTTCGCAGCTGGACCCACCTTGAACGCCAGCGCGGTGGTGCCGGCTTCATGGGTGGTCCCGGTGAAACCCAGATCGAGGCCGACCGTCGGCAATTGCAGGACCGCATCATCAAGCTCGAGAAGGAGCTGGAGCAGGTCGTCCGTACCCGCCAGCTGCACCGGGCAAAGCGCCGCAAGGTGCCGCATCCGATCGTGGCCCTCGTCGGCTATACGAATGCCGGCAAGTCGACCCTGTTCAACCGCATCACCGGCGCCGGCGTTTTGGCCGAGGACATGCTGTTTGCGACCCTCGATCCGACGCTGCGCCGGATGAAACTGCCGCAGGGCCGCACCGTCATCATGTCCGACACCGTCGGTTTCATCTCCGACCTGCCCACCCATCTGGTCGCCGCCTTCCGGGCGACGTTGGAAGAGGTGCTGGAGGCCGACCTTATCCTCCACGTCCGCGACATGTCTGACGAAGACAATGCCGCCCAGAGCGTCGACGTCATGCGCATCCTTGCCGATCTCGGTATCGATGAGGCGGAAGCTGAAAAGCGCATCATCGAGGTCTGGAACAAGATCGACCGGCTCGAGCCGGAAGCCCATGACGCGATG
>CAZZZI010000430.1:0-3054 GCA_964658415.1 uncultured Sphingomonas sp.
CATGAAATCGAGGCGAAAGAAACCGCCGGATTCACAAAGACCGCCCGACGCTCTAAATCCCGCACCTTGCTGCAGCGGCCTCTTCCGCCGTCCCCCATGACCCCAGCCAGGCCGTCATCGCCTCGTGGGAAACGAAGCCTCCCTGGTCGGCAAGACGGATGGCATCGTCGATGGCTGCGATCTGCCATTCCTGTTGGGCCAGATAGGCTTCAAGCGCCTCGGTCGTGATCGCGGTGGCCGAGCGGTCGGTTGCTTGTGAAAGGCGGTCCAGCCGGCGTTTTATGTCATCCGACAGATGTACGAATACCGTATTGTCCGACATGATCCGCTCTCCAGGCCCCGTGCCGGAGCTTAACAAAGGGTGGATCGTTCGGCAACATTGCCGGAACTCACGTCGTGAATAGGTGGGGAGGCACTGGCACGGATAGATGATATGGAAGCGTCGACCCTTTATTGTGACAGGTTTTTGTGATTAGAGCCCTTCACCCCGCCGTCAAGCACACCTATTGATGAATGATGCACATCAGAGAGCCTTCGCTCTTTGAAGGAGAAAAAGAATGAAGCAAGAAAACTACCCGGTATATGCCGAAATAACCGGCCCGATCGTGATGATCGGCTTTGGCTCCATCGGCCGCGGCACGCTGCCCCTGATCGAGCGCCACTTCAAATTCGACAAGAGCCGGATGGTTGTCATCGACCCGCGTGAAAACGAAGGTGACATGGCCATTCTTGCCGAGCACGGCATCCGTCACATCAAGGAATACGTCACCAAGGAAAACTACAAGGAGCTGCTGAAGCCGCTTCTGACCGAAGGCGAAGGCCAGGGCTTCTGCGTCAACCTGTCGGTCGACACCGGCTCGCTCGACCTGATGAAGCTCTGCCGCAAGCTCGACGTGCTTTACATCGACACCGTCGTCGAGCCATGGCTCGGCTTCTATTTCGACAAGAGCATGAAGAACGCCGACCGCACCAATTATGCGCTGCGCGAAACCGTTCGCCATGAAAAGAAGAAGAACCCGGGCGGCACCACGGCCGTGTCCACCTGCGGCGCCAATCCTGGCATGGTGTCCTGGTTCGTCAAGCAGGGCCTGGTCAACCTCGCCAACGACCTCGACATCAAGTTCGAAGAGCCCGATCAGCATGACCGCGAAGGCTGGGCCAAGCTGATGAAGAAGGTCGGCGTCAAGGGCATCCACATTGCCGAACGCGACACGCAGCTGACCAAGAACCCGAAGCCGCTCAACGTCTTCTGGAACACCTGGTCGGTCGAAGGCTTCATCTCGGAAGGCCTGCAGCCCGCCGAACTCGGTTGGGGCACCCATGAAGAATGGATGCCGAAGAACGCAAAGAAGCACAAGAAGGGCTGCCAAGCGGCCATCTACCTCGAGCAGCCCGGTGCCAACACCCGCGTTCGCACCTGGTGCCCGACGCCTGGTCCCCAGTACGGCTTCCTCGTCACCCACAACGAGTCGATCTCGATCGCCGACTACTTCACGGTGAAGGACAAGGACGGCGACGTTTCCTACCGTCCGACCTGCCACTATGCCTATCATCCGGCCAACGACGCCGTCCTGTCGCTGCACGAGATGTTCGGCAATGGCGGCAATGCCCAGCCGGTGATGCATGTTCTCGACGAGAACGAGTTGGTCGAGGGTGTCGACGAACTCGGCGTGCTGCTCTATGGCCACGACAAGAATGCCTACTGGTTCGGCTCGCGCCTGTCGCTGGAAGAAACCCGCCGCATCGCGCCTTACCAGAACGCCACCGGCCTGCAGGTGACTTCGGCGGTTCTCGCCGGCATGGTCTGGGCTCTGGAAAACCCGAACGCCGGCATCGTCGAAGCCGACGAGATCGACTACAAGCGCTGCCTCGAAGTGCAGATGCCTTACCTCGGTCCGGTCGAAGGCCACTACACGGACTGGACGCCGCTCACCGGTCGTCCCGGCCTGTTCCCTGAGGACATCGACACCAACGACCCCTGGCAGTTCAAGAACGTGCTGGTGCGTTGATAAGACTGACTGATTAGACATTGAATGCCCGCATCGCTCATGCGGGCATTTTTGTTACGCCTCAATGATAAATCTGCGGATGCGCGGCCTGAGCCTTGCTTTAAGGGGGTGCCGCTCCATCTTTTTCCAAAGTGTGCGGCAGTTGCCGATTCTGAATTTCGGGGAAGTACCATGAACATCAAAGCAAGCCTTGCCCTCTTTGTCTCGGCCTTGTCGCTCGCATCCTGTATGGACCAGGGACCGCGCCAGATGCCGATGCAGGTGGCAACCCGCCAGGCACCGCAGACCGTCGACGGAACCTGGGCCGATCCCAACGGCATCATCTCCACCTTCCAGGGCGGGGGCTTCTCGACACGCACGACGGATTCGAACCAGCTCCTGGCCTCCGGGACCTACACCAATACAGCCCCGGGCCTCGTCGAGATCAACATGACATCGCTGGTTCGCAAGACGCAGTCGAAGGTCAATTGCGCACTGGTCAATTCCAGCCAGCTCAACTGCACGTCCGACAGCGGCGCTCAGTTTTCGCTGACCCGCCGCGGCTGACGCAAACATGTCTGGCGATATTGGTGAAAAGCTCCCGCAAGGGAGCTTTTTGCGTTGGTGCGGCATCATCATGCCAAGGAAAATTGGAACGAAAGGCGCTCTCTCAGGTTGGTAATTGTGGCAATTTGCCGGCAATGAAAGAAAACCATGACAAATCCAATTTCCTATCCGGTGCGGCTGGTCAAGCCGCCGCTTTTCCTACCGCTCTGGCACTTCGCGGTCGCCTGCTTCATCGGAACCATGATTACCGACATCACCTATTTCAGAACTGCCGAGATGATGTGGGCCAATTTTTCGGCGTGGCTGCTGACAGCTGGCCTGGTGGTCGGCGCAGTGGCGGCGATCCTCTGCCTCGTTGACTTCTTCATTGGCCGCCTCGTCGGCGTCAATCGCCTTTCGATGGTCTATGTGCTCGGCAACGGCATCGCCCTTGTCCTCGGCATCTTCAATGCCCTGATCCATAGCCGCGATGCCTGGACCTCGGTTGTCCCGATGGGCC
>CAZZZI010000431.1:0-3046 GCA_964658415.1 uncultured Sphingomonas sp.
CTTCTGGCGCGGCCGCCGCAGCTGGCGATCTTCGATATCAAGATGCCGCGCATGGACGGCATGGAGCTCCTGCGCCGCCTGCGCCAGAAATCCGACATCCCGGTCATCTTCCTGACGTCCAAGGACGAGGAAATCGACGAACTGTTCGGCCTGAAAATGGGAGCGGACGATTTCATCACCAAGCCGTTCTCGCAGCGCCTGCTGGTGGAGCGCGTCAAGGCGGTCCTGCGGCGCGCCTCGAACCGCGAAGCCTCGGCGGCAGCCGGCAATAACGGCAGCACGCCGAAGGCCGGCGCGGTTCTGCAGGCCCGCTCGCTGGAGCGCGGGCAGCTGGTCATGGACCAGGAACGCCACACCTGTACCTGGAAGGGCGAACCGGTCACCCTGACCGTAACGGAATTCCTCATCCTGCACTCGCTGGCGCAGCGCCCGGGCGTCGTCAAAAGTCGCGATGCCCTCATGGACGCGGCCTATGACGAGCAGGTCTATGTCGACGATCGGACGATCGACAGCCACATCAAGCGGCTGCGCAAGAAGTTCAAGATGGTCGACACGGATTTCGATATGATTGAAACGCTCTACGGAGTGGGCTATCGCTTCCGCGAAGCTGCCTGAGGCTGAAGCATCGATGGCGGAGACGTTTGGGGTGAGCCGGCGACATGGCCGGCCGCGCCCCTCGAAAGGGCCGTGGCGTGGCGCAGCTTGTGCATAACGAGATGGAAGAGACGGAAGGCCGGGCTGGCAGCCGCTGGGCACACCCCTTCACGCTCATCCGGCGCATCTTCGGCAACGCCGTTTTTTCCAGCCTTACGCGGCGTATCCTGTTTTTCAACCTTGCGGCGCTCATCGTTTTGGTCGGCGGGATTCTCTATCTCAACCAGTTCCGCGAGGGGCTGATCGACGCCCGCGTCGAAAGCCTTCTGACCCAGGGTGAAATCATCGCCGGCGCCGTTTCGGCATCCGCCTCCGTCGACACCAACTCCATCACCATAGATCCCGAAAAGCTGCTCGAGCTGCAGGCCGGCCAGAGCATCACGCCGGCGCCCAACGACGACGACCTGGAATTCCCGATCGATCCGGAAAAGGTGGCACCGGTGCTGCGGCGACTGATTTCGCCGACGCGCACCCGCGCCCGCATTTTCGATGCCGATGCCAATCTGCTGCTGGATTCGCGTCATCTCTACTCGCGCGGCCAGGTTCTGCGCTACGATCTGCCGCCTGTTGACGATGAGGTGCAGAGCTGGTCGGACTGGTTCAGCGGACTGCTCAACAAGATGCTGCAGCCATCCAACCTGCCGGTCTACAAGGAAGCGCCGGGCGGCGACGGCTCGATCTATCCCGAAGTGATGAATGCGCTCACGGGTGTGCGGGGCGCCGTTGTCCGCAGCACGGGGAAAGGCGAACTGATCGTTTCCGTGGCCGTTCCGGTCCAGCGCGCGCGCGCCGTGCTCGGCGTCCTGCTGCTCTCCACCCAGGCCGGCGACATCGACAAGATCGTCCATGCCGAACGGCTTGCCATCATGCGGGTTTTCGGGGTCGCGACGCTCGTCAACGTCGCTCTGTCGCTGCTGTTGTCGTCGACGATCGCCAACCCGCTGCGGCGGCTGTCTGCGGCCGCCATTCGGGTCCGCCGGGGCTCGAAGGTGCGGGAAGAGATCCCGGATTTTTCCGCGCGCCAGGACGAGATCGGCAATCTGTCGATCGCGCTTCGGGAAATGACGACCGCGCTCTACGACCGGATCGACGCCATCGAGAGCTTTGCCGCCGATGTCAGCCACGAGCTCAAGAACCCGCTGACGTCGCTGCGCAGCGCGGTCGAGACCCTGCCGCTCGCGCGCAATGACGATTCCAAGAAGAGGCTGATGGATGTCATCCAGCACGATGTCCGCCGCCTCGACCGGCTGATCAGCGACATCTCCGACGCGTCGCGGCTGGATGCGGAACTCGCCCGCAGCGATGCCGAGCAGATCGACATGGAAGTGCTGCTGCGGGACATGGTCGACCTGTCGCAACAGGTGCGCCACAGCAAGAAAGCCGTCGAGATCGACTACGTCATCGACCGCAAGCCCGGTGCCAAGACGCGCTTCCTCATCAACGGCCATGAGCTGCGCATCAGCCAGATCATCACCAACCTGATCGAAAATGCTCGCTCCTTCGTTCCGGCCGACGGCGGCAGGATCGTCGTCCGCCTGTCACGCACCCGGACACGCTGCCTCGTCCACATCGAGGACAATGGGCCCGGCATCCAGGCCGAAGACATCGACAGGATCTTCGAGCGTTTCTATACCGACCGACCGGAAGCGGAAGGTTTCGGGCAGAACTCCGGGCTCGGCCTGTCGATCAGCCGTCAGATCGCCGAGGCCCATAACGGCTCGCTGCGGGCCGAAAACATCATCGACAGCGACAGCGGCCGGTCGCTCGGCGCCCGCTTCATCCTGTCCCTGCCCGCCGAGGCGAGCGTCTGATGCCGGAAGCCGTCAACATCCATGGCACGGCGATCACGGTCGGCACGGCGGGGCTGCTGTTTCTCGGTCCTTCCGGCATCGGAAAATCGTCGCTCGCCTTTGCCTGCCTCGCATCGGCAAAACAGCTGGGACTGCCATCGGCACTCATCGCCGACGATCGCGTGCTCGTATCCCGATGCGACGGCACCGTCATTGCCGAATGTCCGCCCTCGATCGCCGGCCTGATGGAGATCCGCGGGACCGGGATCCTCAGGATCGCAAGCATTCCCTCGGGCCCCATCCACCTTGCCATCCTGCCGGTAGACCTTGCGACTGCCGAGAGGCTGCCCCCCGAAAACGACGGGATCGAGGTCGTGGAGGAGGTCTTCCTGCCGGCAATCCGGCTGTCGACAACAAGTATCAATCCGCTCGCGATCATCATGGCGATGCATCCGCGTTACTTCTGAGGGTAAGGGCTAGAACACCGGAATGAGGTTCAATTCATGCATTTTACGCTTGCACTTCGGCTTTTCATGGCCAAGATGAGCCCCCACCGGTGGACGCGATTGCTGCGTTGCGATAAGGGCCACCTGTTTGCTTAT
>CAZZZI010000432.1:0-2994 GCA_964658415.1 uncultured Sphingomonas sp.
AATCATAGGCGTCGCCGCGATAATGCGATCTGGTGTATTCGACGACCCGCTGGTCGGCGAGGCGCGAGATGCGCTCGATCAGCAGCGCCGGGGCGCCGGGCTGGACGTCGAGCGTTGCCGCCGAGGAGGGGTCGAGGGTGACGGCGGTCAGGCGCTGCAGGGCGTGGACCGGGCGGAAACCGTTGGCGGCGAGCGCATCGTAGAGCGAGCCTTCTCCTGCAGCCCCTTCGGCCAGAAACTGGGTCGGGACGACGGCGCGTTCGATGGCGAGCGGCAACCCGTCGGCCAGTCGCAACCGGTCGAGCCGAAGCACCGGTTCGTCGACGCCGAGGCCGAGCAGGAATGATTCTTCGGGTGTCGGCATGGAAACGGCGCGGGACAGGATCCGTGCTGCCGGCGAACGGCCGCGCGAGCGCATGTCGGCCGAGAACGAGGAGAGACGCCAGAGCGACTGCTCCATCCGCTCGACTTTCTGGGAGACGAAGGTGCCGCTGCCGTGGCGCGACTCCAGCGTGCCGGCTGTCAGGAGGTCGCGATAGGCGGTGCGCACCGTGACGCGGCCGAGCTGCAGCGCTTCGGCAAGGTCGCGCTCGGCCGGCAGTGCCGCGCCGGGTTTCAGCAGTCCTTCCTGGATGAGGCCGGTCAGCGCCTGCGCCAGACGCCGGTAGAGAGGCCCGCTCGCCGATGCGTCGCGCAGGCCCCGTCCGTTCAGCTCGCCGATCAAACTGGTTCTATCCATAGGTTCAGATTAGAACCTATGTAGAACCAGTTTGCAAGCGGCTCGGATCGAAAAATCAGTCCGGCCGCTGGGTCGGCGGCATTCAGCTCTTGCTGAAGATGTAGTCCGTCTCCTGGCGCAGGACCTCGCCGGGATGCAGCGCGGCGTTCGGAAAGCCCTTCTGGTTGATGGCATCTGGCCAGATCTGCGTTTCCAGGCAGAAACCGGCAAAGGGACCCATCTTCCGGCCGCCGAGACCGGGAACCGGCACGTCGAGCTTGAATCCGGCATAGAGCTGGACGCCGGGTTCCGTCGTGCGCACCTCGAGCGAGATGCCGGAATTGATGCTGCGGGCCAGCGCCACGGCGCGCTTGGCCGTGCGCTCCGGCGACAGGCAGAAATTATGGTCGTAGAGCACCTGTTCGCCGTCGACGAAGCGCTTCATCGGCGACATTTCGCGGAGATCGAACGGTGTGCCGGCAACGGGGGCGATCTCGCCGGTCGGGATCTGTCTGATGTCGGTGGGCAGATAATGGTCGGCGGCGATCATGATGTCGTGGTCGAGCGCATCGTCGCGGCCGTCGAGGTTGAAATAGGCGTGCTGGCAGACATTGGCGATGGTCGGCTGGTCGCTCGTGGTCTCGTAGGTCACCGACAACTCGCCGTTGCCGTGCACCCAGTAGGTTGCCTGGATGGTGCAGTTACCGGAATAGCCGCTGCGGCCGTCGGGATCGACGATTTTGAGGACGACGCGGTCGTCGGCATGCTCGACGATCGTCCAGTTGCGCAGCGCGGTGTTGTCCTTGCCGCCGTGCAGGTGCGTCACGCCGTTTTCGTTGAGGTCGAGCTGAAAATCCTTGCCGTCGAGCGTGAACCTGCCGTTGGCGATACGGTTGGCGCAGCGGCCGGGCGTTGCGCCGAAATAGGCGGAGTGTGCCTCGTAGCTTTCGAAATCGTCGAAGCCGAGGGTCAGGGGCAGCGGGTGATTTTCCAGGCGCAGGTCCTGGATGACAGCCCCCCAGGTGATGACATGGGCCGTCAGCCCGCCGCCCGCGATCTTGACGCGGTACACGGTCTCGCCGGCCGCCGTCTTGCCGAATACGTTGCGCTGCAGAGTGCTGTCCGTCATGTCCTCATCCCATCTGTCTTTCATACGAAGCCCGACCCTGCCTCCATTCGCCCTCGTCCGCAACCCGCCCGCAGGTCGAATTCGCGGGCGATCCGGCAGGTCGGTTATTTCTGCGTGCCGATATCGTCCATGTCGTAGGGCGTCGTCTGGTAGATCTCGTTGATCCAGTTGCCGACGAACAGATGGGCGTGGCTGCGCCAGCGGTTGGGCGGCGTCAGCGACGGATCGTTGTGCGGAAAATAGTCGTGCGGCATCTTGATGGGCACGCCGGCATCGACGTCGCGGAAATATTCGTCGGCGAGCGACGTCGAGTCGTATTCGACGTGGTTGAACATGTAGAGCCGCCTGGCGGTCTTCTCGTGTACCAGGCAGATGCCCATCTCCGGCGATTCCATCAGGATCTCAAGCCCCGGAATGCGCTCGACATCCTTGCGGCGAACCTCCGTCCAGCGCGACACGGGCACGCCGAAATCGTCCGAGAAGCCGTTGAGATAGACCGAAGACGGGTTGAGGTTCTGGTGGCGGTAAACGCCGAATGCCTTTTCCTTCAACGTATGCTTCGGCACGTCGTGGAAGTGGTAGATCGCGGCCATCGCGCCCCAGCAGACGTTCAGCGTCGAATGGACGTTGGTCGTCGTCCAGTCGAGGATCTGGCGCATCTCGTCCCAATAGGTGACGTCCTCGAAATCGAGCAGTTCGATCGGGGCGCCGGTGATGATGAAGCCGTCGAACTTGCGATGCTTGATCTCCTCCCAGGTCTCGTAGAAGGACAGCAGATGCTCCTCGGAGGTGTTCTTCGCCTTGTGGGCGCCGATGCGGATCAACGAGAACTCGACCTGCAGCGGCGAGGCACCGACGAGGCGCGCCATCTGTATCTCGGTCTTGATCTTGTTCGGCATCAGGTTGAGCAGCCCGATCTGCAGCGGACGGATATCCTGGCGGACGGCCATCGTTTCGGTCATTACCCGCACACCCTCTTTGACGAGGGTATCGAAGGCAGGCAGCGTATCGGGGATCTTGATGGGCATGCGCGTTACTCGATCTAACAAAAACCGGCGGCAAAAAAACGAATCGCCATCGGTCCGCATGCGGCCCTGATTTAGCGACTTGTTTAACGTGGCTGCAAGCCGGCCGGCCAAATCACCAC
>CAZZZI010000433.1:0-2988 GCA_964658415.1 uncultured Sphingomonas sp.
GATGCATTTATCTCCTCCATGATGGCGGCGGGACCGGACGCGAAACGTCCGCCCCACATCTGGTTGGAGGCGTTGGTGTCCTTGGTGTCGTCAGCCATGAGATGCCTATCTGGAGAACGAAATGACAGCAAAAAAGCCGCTCGGTCTGCCGTCCTTGAAATTGGTCCTGATCGCAGCCGTCGCCGGGGTCGTTGCGGGTGCGGCAGCGGTATACGTGAAGGAGACGGGGTCTGGCAATGGTATGGCTGAAACTGCAGCCTCGGGCGACTGCCAGCCGGCCAAGGAGCAAGGGGCCGCGCTGACGACGTTCACCAAGGGACAGGTCGCGGCCATGGCGGCGGCCCGCGAGCCGCTGTCGCTAGAGACCGTTGCCTTCAAGGGTGCCGACGGCCAGCCGCTGACCGTTCAAAACTTCGCCGGCAAGACCGTGCTTCTCAATCTCTGGGCCACCTGGTGCGTTCCCTGCCGGGAGGAAATGCCGGCCCTCAACGCGCTGCAGAAAAGCATGGGCAACGATAAGTTCGAGGTCGTCGCCGTCAATATCGACACCGGCGACGACACAAAGCCGAAGGCCTTTCGCAGCGACAACGGGATAGACACGCTGGGCTACTACCGCGACAGCAGCATGGGCGTTTTCAATGCCCTGAAGAAGCAGGGACTGGCCTTCGGACTGCCGGTGACGCTGCTGCTGGATGGCAAGGGGTGCCTGATCTCGGCGATGAACGGCCCGGCCGCCTGGGACAGCGAAGATGCCAAGGGGCTGATCAAGGCCGCCACCGCCTTGTGATGCGATGGCAGCAAGCCGTGCAAGGCCTATAGCTTCTGGAGATAGACCCCGTAGAAAAGGCCTTTGCCGACACGGCCGGAATTGCCGTCATTGGCGACGCCGAATTCGGCCTGCAGCTCCCTGCCAACCTTCACCTTGGCCGCGGCACTCGCATCGGCCTTGTATGTCACGACGTAGTCGAGGTCGGCTTTGAAGGCAGATAGGACTGCATAGGCGTTCTTCTTGGCAATCTGGGTGCGCAGAATCTTCTTGCAAGTATCGCCCAGGCTGTCGGTAATCATGCCGACCTTATCAAGTCCGTATTCCTGGACTTCGGTGTTGGTAAATCTCATCGTGAAACTGTCGACATATTGCGCGCTTGCGGCCAGGCCGATCGCCTGGAGATTGTCGGCCGTGAATTTGAATTCCTTGCCATGCCCGAAATCGAGGTTTTCCGACGCCGAGGCTTCGGGTGCGCCGGGGAATTTTACAAACTCTGGCGAGCATATATAGCCGAGCGTAACGTCGCCCGGCTTGTTGAATTGATTGTTCTTCTTCCAAACGAGATTGCCGGGGCCGTAATTTTTGGTGGGCGGGACCGTCGTCATATAACCCGCGCCCTGGATCACGTCTCGCGGATTTTGGGGCGTCGTCGTGCATGCGGTCAGGATTGCCAAAGCGCCAATGCCAAAATATTTCAACACCAATCCCTCCTCGTTTCGACGTCGTCAAGGTAGATGCGGCCAAGCGCATTGTCTGTCATTTTAATACAACATATGATTGTTATTTTTTGGAGGCCCGGGTTTGAAGTGTGCTGATGGCTTCATGCCGGCGCCGGCCAGTCGAGAACTGATGAATGCGGTCCCTGGCGTCGGAAGGGATCAGATGCGTCATCCTCGAGTAAGGCCCGCTTGTTAGCATCGACCATTGTGTCCGATGTCTTTCGAAAGCCCCCGCATGAGCCAGCCCGTCGCTGATTTTTCGCAGCATGTTTCCACGATCATGGCACCCATGGTCGGCCTGTCGGCGGAGGACGAGGCTGCCGCCTGGTCGAAGCGCGGCAACTTCCTGCAGAAGATGGGCCAGTTCGCCCTCTCGATCGAAGCCTATGACAGGGGGCTTGCCCGCTTTCCCCATCACCTCAACTGCCTCTGCAACAAGTCTCAGGCGCTGGAGCAGCTGGGCCGGCGGCTGGAGGCGCTGGTCGCGGCCCAGACGGCCCTGCGTCTCGATCCGGAAAGCCAGGAGGCGCTGCTGCTCTGCGGAACCTACGAGCTGCGGCTCGGCAATGCGGTCGCCGCCCATGCCTGTTTCCTCGCCGTTGCGGAGAAGGGCGTGGTGCGCAATTATCCGACGGCGCAGCGGCCGGCGCGGTTTCGCATTCTCATGCTGTTCTCGCCGGAGGCCGGCAACACGCCCTACGAGGACCTGATCAACGGCGGCTCATTCGACAGCGAAGTGATCATGGTGCTGCGCGGCTATCGCAACGACCCAGAGGTCAGGGACCCGCGTGTCGATGTCGTGGTCAATCTCGTCTCGGAGACGGATTTCGGGCTCGATGTCATTGCCTCGGCGATCGATCTTGCCGATTCGCTCGATCGGCCTGTCGTCAACCATCCCCGCCTGATCCTCGGCACGGATCGCGAATCGATTTCGCGGCGGCTTGCCCATGTGCCGGATACCGTCATGCCGGCAACGGTGCGCATCGAGGCCGGGGATCTCTGCCGACGGGTGCGCGACGGCGCCACGCCATCGCTGCCTGTCATCGTCCGCCATGCGACGACCCATGGCGGCGACATGATGGAGCTGGTCGACAGCCCCGAAGCGCTGCTCGGCTTTGCCGAGGAGGCGGGCGAGCGCATGCTCTACCTGACGGACTATGTCGACTACAGTTCCGCCGACGGGCTCTTCCGCAAATACCGCTTCCTGTTCGTCGGCGACGAAATTCTTCCCTATCACCTGGCGATCGGCGACGGCTGGAAGGTTCATCACGCCTCGACGCGGATGGGCGATGTGGAATGGATGCGGCTGGAGGAGCAGGCCTTTCTCGCCGATCCGGAAAGCATCTTCGGCCCATCAGGAATGGATGCCCTCGACACCATCCGCAGGCAGATCGGTCTCGACTATTGCGGCATCGACTGCTCTCTCGATGCGGAGGGACGGGTCGTCGTCTTCGAGGTCAACGCCTCGATGCTGATCCACAGCGACAATCCGGGGTTCGA
>CAZZZI010000434.1:0-2973 GCA_964658415.1 uncultured Sphingomonas sp.
ACGGCCAGCGGTCCGATACGACGCCTTTCGACATTCAGCGGAATCACGCGAGCGCCGAGTCTTTCAAGGATCGACTGACAGCGGCCAACGCGGGTAATGATGAGCGGATCAAGGCCGGCATCCTGCGCGGCACGCAGCATGGGCAGAAAATGCGACACGAAAAACCAGTCTTCGGAAATGACGAAGGCGATGCGCGTTTTATTCGTAACCATGCCGGTGAGCCTAGCCCTTCTGGTAGAGACGCCGTCAGCGCTGAATCGCTGTGCGAAGAACCCGTATGATACCCTTGGGCAGCCGAGCGTAGATAGCATGCGCCACTCTCAGGAGACGGGGATTCTTGCGCCAGAAATCCCGAAGAGGGAGCGAGAATGGGTTTTCGCGGATCAAGGTCCGGTCAATGAGGTCAGCCAACTGCGCGGTCGAGAGCGTCGATGACGGCGCCTCGAGTAGCGGCACGGCGTTTTCCATGGCGCATGACAGGAAACCCTGACGCACGACGATGGCGGAAAACAGCCGTTCGAGCGCATGTGCCGCTGTTCCGTCCAACTGCCCGTGTTCGTCGGGGAAGTGAGCTTCAATATCGTCCGTAAGTAGCGGCGTCAGGGGCGAGCGCCGGAACCAAAACATTGATCCGGCAGCGAACCGGGTGGTTGTGACATCAACCGCCATATCCGAGCCGAAAAGGCTGGCGAGCATACCCGACATGATGCCATCGTTGATCGACGTGCGACCATTGAGCGCCATGAGATGCGCCTGTGGAGCAACAAGAGCGATCCGCTTCTCTTGCGCCAGCAATCTAGGCCCAAGAGACGCGCCCTGCCCGTCCGTTTCCAAAAGCGAGCGGCACATGAAACGCCGCCAGCCGGCCCCATCGGAGCGATGCGGTGAGCGCTTCGTATGCAGTTTCAAACCGATATCCGTCTGCGGCAGGTCCGGATGTCGGAGGGCGCGCAGGAAAGGCAGGATGTCGCGCCCGCGGTTTTCGAGTTCGATCTGGCGTGAGAAAACCAGAAATGGCGTGTCCGGAATGGCCACCGCGCCTATGCCGGGCGGCCGCGTGACGACGAGACCAAAGGGCTGCCGGATGGCATCGGCGATTTCCAGGCGCATTTCTTCCCAGACCTCGAGATAGAAGACATGCACGAAAATCGTGAATTCGGCTGGCTTGTCAGTCTGCTGGGTCAATGGCCATCGCCCGTAAAGGTTTGATACTCATGATTTTCCGCTGCGTCCTAAGACCCCGTGTAAGACACCACGTGTCATCATCCAAGCGTTTTCCAGCCGTTTGCCGGGTACGAAGACGCTGAAGAAGACGAGTTGCTTTGCCATGCGCCGAAGGAGGATAAACCGCCAGGGACAGCCGATCCAGGAACGGCGGGCCAGCAGAATTGAGTTGCGTGTGTAGTAATAGTGCCGGAGCGGGTTATGAACCGGGAACCGCCGCCCTCTGCGGACAATCCAGTCGTCACCAAGACTATGCTCCATCCGCGCCGCCGGTATCCCGTAGCTGGAATATCCTAGATGCTGCGCGCGAAGCCCCCATTCGATATCGACATAGTCTATGAATAAGCTTTCGTCCATGGCGCCGACAGCGCCCAGAACGGCTATGGGAATAAGGCAACCCGAAGCAATCAGGAAGTCTGCGGCCACCGCTGACGACAGTGAGTCGTGCGGCGAGCGCTCCTTGAGCGCCAACCCCTCCCGGTAGACAAAAGGTGAATGGGCGCCTTGACGAGGATCGGTGTACTGTGGCCCGACCGCCGCAACCGCGATACCCACCTGCTGCAATTGGGTCAGGCCGTCCAGAAGACAGGCCACCATGTCGGCCGCCGGCAGGCTGTCCTGGTCAAGTAGCAGCACGTGGGATGCACCCCGTTCGCGTAACCTTTGTATTCCGACATTTTGAGCCCGAGCGATTCCATCGTTAGCACCAAGGCAGATGACCTCCAGACCGTACTCTTTCGGAAACGTCGGTAGCGACAAACCATCGCCGTTGTCGATCACAACGATGGTACCGACCTGCATGTGAATGGCGGCGAGCTGCCTCAACAATGGCTCATGGTGCGGCCTATAGGTCACGATGACACAGCCTACCCGCTGCTGACCACTGCCCGTTGACTCGCCTGCGAACACCTGCCAGTCCTCCGGCTCATGATTGCCATCCATCAACGGCCGCATCTAATTGATCCAAATTCAGTCGCGCAGGTTTACTAGGAGAGGACCGTGATCAGTGCCCGACGGATGCTGTGTAAGCCGCCAGTACCTCGTCAACGCCCCCGCGCATCCGGACGCGCCCGTGCTCCAGCCACAGCCCCTCCGAACACCATTCCCGGATGAGTTCGTTCGAATGGGAAGCGAGGACGAGGATGCCAGCTGATCCGATGAACGTGCGCATGCGTTCCTTGGCCTGCGCCAGGAAGGCCGCGTCACCTGCCCCGATGCCCTCATCGATTAGAAGAATATCCGGCTGAATGGAGGTGGAAACGGCAAAGGCCAGGCGAGTGGACATCCCGGCGCTGTAAGTTCGCAGAGGCATGTCGAGAAACTCGCCCAAGCCCGTCATCGCGCCGATTTCCGGCGAGGCGGCAATAATGTCCTGCTTGGAATAGCCGAGATACATGCCGCGCAGGATGATGTTCTCCCAGCCGGACGCTTCCGGGTCCATGCCAAAGCCGATATCGAACATCGACGCCACGTCACCTTCCACTCGGACACTGCCTGCGGTCGGCTCATAGATGCCGGCCATGACACGAAGGATAGTCGACTTGCCTGCGCCGTTGTGGCCAATGAGGCCGACACGGGCGCCGTGATCAATATGGAGCGTCATGTCGTCAATTGCCCGAATAACGATGCTGTTGGCGCCCTGTTTCGGCCTGATCTGCCCACCGGTGACCGAAGCGAGCAGGTTATTCTTGAGCGAGCGGTTTGCCGGCTGATAGATCGGGATGTCGACCACAACGTTGTGAAGGGAAA
>CAZZZI010000435.1:0-2934 GCA_964658415.1 uncultured Sphingomonas sp.
GGACGAGCTCGGTCTCCCTGTCGCGGAACCACCGCGCATTCTTGACATTCTGGACGCGGGCCGAGGGCAGCATCGGAAAGGTGACCACCGAGATCTCCCAGAGGTCGGCCTCGAGGATGCGGCGCACCCCCGATTTTGCGTCGGTTCGCGCCCTCACGGTGCGAAAGCCGATCGACAATCCGTCGAGGGCGGCGTTTTTCAGGAGCTGGTGCACCTCGCGGGCCCGGGCCACCCCGTCGGCCAGTTGTCCTTCGACATAGAGCCCGCGATCGTCCTCGCGGATGGTCTTCCAGGCGCCGATCGGCTCGGAGGGATCGTGCTGGAACAGCATGCGGATGCCGGCTGCGCCGCGGGTGGCGAGCGACCGGGCAAAGGCGCCGCGCTCGACGCGGTCCCGGCCGAGATCGACCTCGCCGAAGACGCTGGCATAGCCGGAAAAGCTGCCGTCGCGATTGAGGCCTCTCAATTCGAGGCTGGCGAATTTGCAGCTGTCGATGCCCACAGGGGATCGCTCGGACGCGCTGGATGCGGTCATGTGAATGCTCCGGATTGTGAATGGGGGTGGTGGCGTCGGGCGCCCGTGGCGTCAGGCGCCGGGTTTTTCACCGTAGCGGTCGGCGAGGCGCGACAGGATGCCCAGCGCCCACCAGGCGCAGAGGCTGGCAATGGCCGAGCCGGCGAGCATGATCTCGGCCTCCGACAGCAGGTCGGACAGAGCCAGCCGATCGGCTGCCCAGAGACCGGTCGGGCCGCCGAAGATCAGGCCGCAGGACAGGCCGGTGAAGAAGCGGCCGGCGGCCTCGCGGCGGCTGTGCGGCAGGAGATAGACCAGCGACACCGCTGCCCCCGCCGAGGCCCCGACGACCTTCATCGCCCAGAGCCCGGTCTCGCTGGAAAAATGCGCCATAGTGGCGTCCTCCGATGAGTTGCGGTTGATGGAGGTGGCATGCCTGGAAGGCACGGCTCTTTCGCCGAGGCACCTTGGGGCGTATCGGACGATTGCTCTCTGTTTTCGAAAGAATGGTTTAGGCGGCGTCGCGCTGGAGTGACCAAGGTCGTCAAGACGTTGATTACAGGCGCGGGCGGCGTCAGCGAGCCGATCGCCCCGGCAACGCCCCAATGATCAAGCGACGGAGCTCACCGGCAGCGCGCATCCAGGAGGTCTTCCGCCGTGCCATAGGACTGATCGGTCGGGTAAACCTCGGCAAGGATGTAGAAGCCTCGCTCTCCGCCCTCCAACGCGGCACCGACGACGCCGATGCCGACGTTGCCCATATTATTGCCGGCACCCGGAACTTCGGCGGCAACGACATGGAAGGGGTTCACCTCCGCCAGGCTTTCGGCCCTGACGCGCTTGACCCAGAAGTGGCGCCAGTGAAGCCGTGTGCTGATCTTCCGGAACTCGAGCGTGTCGATCTCGGCCTCGTGCGCCTGCAGCGCCGATTTCATGTCATGCGTCACGCAGCCGATGTGGACGTGCAGGTGGTCCTGGGTGCGGTTCCAGGCGGGGTTGATGGCCAGCGCCGCATCCAGCCAGGGGTCCTTGGACGGCGCGCCGTCCATGACGACCGACCGCTCATCCCAGGCATAGGCGAAATAGTTCGGTCCGTTCGGCGCCAGCAGCCGGGGATCTTCGATACCTGCGATCGCGGCCAGCGGCGTGAGGATGGTACGCTCCCGATGCGTCGGTTCCCGCAGGATCGCGTAAGCCGAAAGATCCGTTGCTGCGCCGACAATCTTCAGGCAGGGAAAGGGCGACCCCGTCCAGGCGGCGTGCAGCCTGCAGCTCTCCACCACCACGCCGAGGGCAGACCGGCTGGCCACCGCACCGGCGACCGCCACCACAAGGACCAGGCTGACGGAGAAAAAGACAGGATGAAAGCGCATGGAATGGACCGCTCGAGAGTTCTTCGCCGCACCCTATCAAGCAGACCCTCATCCGAAGGTTAACGACGGGCTTATCTGACCGCCTGACGCTTTTCGGCGTCGGTGAGGAAATCTGGCTGCCCCATGCGCCTTCACAACCGGTCGTGCTCGGCGGCAAGCCCGGTGAAAAAGCCTCCGGCTGCCTCGCGACAGGCTCTTGGGAGCAAGTAGGCCAGCGAGACCGCCGCGCCTGCGCAAGCGCCGACCGACTTGGTCGCCAGCATCGAGGTATCGCCCGGAAGATGTCTCATTGTTAATCTCCTGAGTTTAGGATGTGGGGCATCTCGGCGCAAGACCGCAGCGACGCGCCTCCGCTCGAAAGCGCTGGCGGGGCGGACGGGCGGGCTTGCTTTCTGAGTCTTTTGAATCGGATCGGACCTGTCGTTCGCGTGGTGCGCGAGACAGTTCAGACTTTGGTTTAGCCTGCGGCGACGGAATGGCCGTCACGGCCGGTCCCCGGTGAAGGTCGTTTTCAGAGTCGTGGACGCCTATTCGGCGTCGGGAATATCGGGGCCGTCGGTCTTTTCGAGGTCCGGCGTCTGCTGGCGGCCGTGTCGGACGAGCAGGATGACGATCTCGGTTCGATGGATCTCATAGTCGATGATATAGGGCGGCGTCACGAACCGCCTCACATCGCCCCGCGCCATGACTGGTGTGCCGACATTCGGATAGTCGGACAGCGTCCTTGCGGCCTGCCGGAACTGGCGGGAGACGCCGGCAGACGCTCTCTTGTTGACACCTGCGAGATACGCTTTTTCGGTGCGGATAAACCGAGCGGCGCGCGCCGAGATCCGAACCTTGGTCATGCGGCATCATGCCTCCGCATCGGCTGCTGCTCGCTGTCGGCGTCAAGCTCAGCCAGCAGATCGTCCATGTCGATGACGTCGCCTGCCTCGACTTCGGCTTGCGCCGCCATGATCTGCAGGATGTCATTGCCCTCCTGCATCAGATAATATTTCAGCGCCCGGACGATCACCCAGCTGCGGCTGCGCTCGGAGGCCTTGGCGA
>CAZZZI010000436.1:0-2920 GCA_964658415.1 uncultured Sphingomonas sp.
TAGCCGACGAAGGCGCCGACCAGGGTTCCGAAGACGAACGGCCCGGTAGTGGCGAAGACAGCGATCTGCATGTCGATCGTATAGGCATGGATGACGCGCGACAGGACGTCGCGACCAAAGCTGTCGGTGCCGAAGGGATGCTCAAGGCTCGGGCCCTTCAGCAGCGCGTTGTAGTCGAAGGCCGTCGGATCATAGGGCGCAAACCAGCCGGGGAAGAAGGCGAGCAGCAGGCTGACGAAAAGGATCAGGCCGCCTGACACAAGCGTCTTCGGCCAGCTTCCGGGCTTCAGCCGCCATTTGCTGCGTGGCATTTCGCTAACGGCGCTCATCGGGCAACCCTCGGGTCGAGCCAGGCCTGGACGATGTCGGTCACAAGGAAGGTCAGGCATACCAGCACGGCGAGCGCAATGGTGAGGCCCTGCAGGACCGGATAGTCGCGTCCGTAGATGCTGTCGATCATCAGGCGCCCCGCACCGGGAACGGCGAACACCGTTTCCGTGATGACGCCGCCGCCGAGCAGCGATCCGATCTGCAGGCCGAAGAGAGTGATGGTCGAGATCAGGGCGTTGCGCAGCACGTGACGGATGAGAATGACGCGCGACCGCAGACCCTTGGAGCGGGCAAAGTCGACATATTCCGCATTGATGACGCCGATGATGGCTGTGCGCAGGTTGCGCATCAGCACGGCGGCGAAGCTGAGCGCCAGCGTCAGGGCCGGGAGGAAGAGGTGATAGAGCTTGCTACCGAACGTGTCTCCATAGCCGCCAACCGGAAACCATTTGAGGTTCGCCGCAAACACGGTAAGCAGCAGGATGCCGATGTAGAACACCGGCATCGACAGGCCAACCTGGAAGGTCCCGCGAATGACGGTATCGGCGGTCTTCTCGCGGCGAAGGGCGGCAACGAAGGCAAGCGGCACGGCCAGCAGCAGCGCGATGACCGCCGCCATGCCGATGAGCATCAGCGTGACAGGCAGGCGCTGGGCGATAAGCTGCACGACCGGCGTCTTCAGCGTGATGGAATCGCCGAGATCGCCGGTGGCGATGCGGCGGACGAAGTAGAAAAACTGCACGAGGACCGGTTTATCCAGGCCGAGGCTGGCATTGATGCGGGCGACATCGGCATCGCGGGCGCGGTCGCCCAGCATAGCGCTGGCGGGATCCCCCGGAAGAAGCCGGATCAGGACGAAAGTCACGATCAGAATGAACACGACGGTCGGGATCATCTGCAGAATGCGACGGACTATATAACTGAACAGTGGCACAGTGCCGCCCTCGTATTCCGGGAGACATCACAAGAGGTCGCGGACCACCCGAGGGCAGTCCGCGGCGATTGCAATATCACTTATCGAGCCAGGTCTTGGTGAAGATGTTGTTGCCGAGCGGGATCTGCAGGAAGCCATGGACCTTCTTGCTGAGCGCGACCGGATAGGGCGTCTCGTAGAGCGGCACGATCGGACCTTCGGCATTGTAGATCGCCTGGATGCGGGCATAGTCGGCCGCGCGCTTGGTCACGTCGATTTCCTTCTGCGAGGTCTCGAACAGCTTGTCGGCCTCCTCGCTCTTCCAGCCGGTGTGCAACGCACCGATGTTCGGCGAGTAGACGAAGTAGGAGGTGATCTCGTTCGGATCAGCGATATCGTCGGTCCATGCGGCTTCGCGCATGGCGAAGGTGCCGGCGCGGTACTGGGCCGTACGGCTGGCATTGTCGACCTGCTGAAGGTCGAGCTTGATGCCGATCTGGCCCCACATCTGCTGCAGCGCCGTGGCGATGCCGATTTCGTCCTGGTTGCCGGCGAGAACGAGCAGGCTGGTCGAGAAGCCTTTTTCGAAGCCGGCTTCCTTCATCAGGCTCTTCGCCTTAGCGATATCGTAGGGGAACAGCGGCTTGTCGCCGGTGTGCAGCGGCGTGGCGGACGACATGTAGGAGGTCATCGGCTTGCCGACGCCATGGGTGACGATCTGGATGATGGCTTCCTTGTTCGCCGCATAGTTCATCGCCTCGCGCACCTTGGCGTTGGACAGCGGATTGTCCTTGCCATTAAGCTGCGGCCTTGCGTTCAGCGTGATGTACTGGACGCGGGTCGAGGGATAGAGCTCCATGTTCAGGTTGCCGGACGACTTCAGCTCGTCGACACGCGAATAGGGAATAAACTCGGCGCCATCGAGCTCACCGGAATTGAGCTTGAGGATGCGGGTGGCGTCGTCGGGGATGACTTCGAAGTTGATGCCGTCGAGATAGGGCAGCGCCTTCCCATCTTCGCCCATGCCCCAGTAATAGGGGTTGCGCACCAGCTTCATGGTCGAGCCGCGGTCCCAAGACTTCAGCATGAACGGGCCGGAACCGATCGGATGCTCAGCAAAGGCCTTGGCCTTTTCGGCTTCGGTTGTGCCGGCTGCGGCCTCGAATGCCTTTTGTGGCATGATGCCTGTATTGAAGACGGTCAGCGCCGTCAGGATCGCCGGATCGGTATTCTTCAGCTTGACGACGACGGTCTTGTCGCCTTCCGTCGTCACGTCGCCGATGGAGCCGACGATGAAGGTCCACTCGCCATTGTCAGGCTTCGCAGCGCGCTTCAGCGACCAGGCGACATCCTGCGGGGTGATCGGCGTGCCATCGGAGAACTTGATGCCGTCGCGCAGCGTCAGCGTGACGCTGAGGCCGTCATCGGCAAGCTTCCAGGCGGATGCGAGGCCGGCCTGAACGCCCTTGCCATCGTCGGTCGGCAGCAGCAAGGTGTCGTAGAGGTTGGACAGAACCCAGATGTCGACGTTGGCGTCGTTGAGCACCGGCTCGAGGAAGAGGCTATCGGCGTAGCGCCCGTAATTGAGGGTGCCGCCGCGCTCGACGGCATAGGCCGATACGCTGGTGCCGAGAAGAAGTCCGGCGACGAGGGCCGCCTTGGCGATCGTTTTCATTG
>CAZZZI010000437.1:0-2917 GCA_964658415.1 uncultured Sphingomonas sp.
GTCAATTTCTACAATTACGGCCTCATCCCGGCCAGAAGGCTCGTCTGGGTCCGCAAGGCCGTCGATGGGTTGGCTATCTGAGGAGACGGGCTTGCAGGCTAAATAGCAGGGCCTTTTCGAAGGCCCATGACCGCCCGCCTCAGGGTTTGCCGGACAGCCGGCCGTAGGCGCCCATGATGAAGCGCTCGGCCTGGTTGAGGTAGGTTTCCATGGTGGCGGCAGCCATTGCGGGTTTACCCTCCTCGAATTCGGTCAGGATCTTGAGGTTCTGATCGACGAAGGGCGCGTGCAGGAATTCGGGGTCGCGCAACAGTCCGAACACCAGGCGCAGTTCCAGCGATACTTCGCAGAAGAATGCCGAGAGACGGGGACTGTCGGCGAGATCGACCACCGCCGCGTGAAAGGCGATATCGGCGCTGCCGACGCTCAGCCAGTCGCCTTCCGAACGGCAAGCGCGGGCGGCCTCTACGGCGGCGCGCATTTTTCTGGCACTCGGATGGCTCGGGTGCGCCTGGGCAAGCGCCGGACATTCGATGATGCGGCGGACCCGGTAGATGTCGATGATCGTCGACATGCTGGGCGTTGTCACGAACACGCCGCGATTGGCCTCGTGGCGCAGCAGGCCCTCTTTCGTCAAAATGCGGAACACCTCGCGCAGCGTGTTGCGCGATACCTGCATCTCCTCGCTCAGCGCCAGTTCGGACAGGTGACTGCCGGGCGTCAGGCGTCCGGAGATCACCTGCTCGCGCATCCGGCCCGCGACCGCCTCGGCCAGGGTCTGGCTGGCGGGCTGGCCGGATGTCGACCCTGACGTTTGCGCGTCTGGCGGAGCGGATGTCCCGTCTGCGGCTTCGCTGATAACCTTCATCTCGTCTCGTCTATCTGTCGCGCATTGCATGCGCCATTGCCAATTTTCGGAAGCTGATTTCCGGTCCCGGAACGCAGTTGTCGGTCGCTACCTCTCCTTCACTGCTTAGGCTCTTTCACGCGAAAACATCAACGGAAAAGACGGCGTGATGCGCCGCGCAAAAAATGAGCACTTTGCTATCTGTAGGGCAATGCATCTATATTGTTCAACACTCTGGACAGAATTGTCCTCGCTTGATAGCCTCATGTCCATGTTCAACGGAAGTGTTTGTCGGATGGGGACAATCGACCTCAACAGTGATCTCGGCGAAAGCTTCGGCCCCTGGAAGATGGGGGACGACGACGCCCTGATCGAAGTCGTCACGAGCACGAACGTGGCCTGCGGTTTTCATGCCGGCGATCCGGCAGGCATCCTGAGGACGCTGCGCTCTGCCGCTGCACGCGGCGTGGCGATCGGTGCCCATGTCGGCTACCGCGATCTGGTCGGCTTTGGCCGCCGTAACATGGACCCGACGAGCGAAGAACTGATCGGCGACGTCGTCTACCAGATCGGTGCGCTGAAGGGACTTGCCCAGGCCGCCGGAACGCGCGTCAGCTATGTCAAACCCCACGGCGCTCTCTACAACACCATTGCCACCGACACCCGCCAGGCCGCCGACGTAATTGCCGCTATCCGCGCGATCGACCCGGAACTGGTGCTGATGGCGTTGGCAGGCGCACCCCTGGTGGCGCAGGCGGAAGCCGCCGGGCTGCGGGTGGTGGAGGAAGCCTTTGCCGACCGTGCCTACACCTCCGATGGCCATCTCGTTTCGCGCCGGCAAGAGGGCGCGGTTCTTCATGATGCCGAAGAGGTCGCCAAACGCATGGTGCGCCTCGTGCGCGAGGGGGTCGTCGACTCGATCGACGGCAAGCCGACGCGGATCAAGGCCCAGAGCATTTGCCTGCATGGCGACAGCCCTGACGCCGTGCGGATGGCAAAGACCCTGCGTCTGCGCCTGGAAGAAGCGGGCCTGACCGTGCGCGCCTTTACGGACGCCGCATGATCAGGGGAGGGGCCGGTCCCCGGACAGTCTGCGATGCACAGATTTTGCCCATGCGGGCCGATTGCGTTCTCGTAGAACTCGTCGATCTGGAAGCGGCACTGGACCTCTACGATGCGCTTCGGCGCCGCAACCTTGCAGGGATTCGCGAACTCATTCCGGCGGCGCGCACGCTGATGATCGCGTTCGATCCGTCGGTTCTCTCCGCGGCAATGCTGAATGCCGCGATTGCCGAGCTGGACCTGTCGCGGGCCGGGCCTGCCTCGGGTCTGCTGGTGGAAATCCCTGTGTGCTACGACGGCGAAGACCTGCCGGAAGTAGCCGCGCTGCTTGGCATGGCTCCGCAGGAGGTCGTCCGGTTGCACACCGGACATGACTATCTGGTGGCCTTCACCGGTTTTGCGCCGGGCTTTGCCTATCTTGCCCAGGGCGATAAGCGCCTGAGCGTGCCGCGCCGGCAATCGCCGCGAACGCTGGTTCCCGCCGGCTCCGTGGGCCTCGCAGGCGCCTTCAGCGGCGTCTATCCCATGGCGAGCCCCGGCGGCTGGCAACTCATCGGAAGAACCCCTCTCGACATGTTCGACATTGCGCGCGAGCCGGTCTCGCTGCTGCAGCCGGGCCAGCGCGTGCGGTTTCGCGACATGGCGACCGACCACGCCTATACCATCCAGACCACGTCTTCCGGCCCGTCGTTTGCCAAGCGCCCCGCAACGGTTCTCACGGACGGCCAGACCGCCATCGGGATCGTTACAGTCGGACTTCCCGTTCTGTTTCAGGATCTCGGACGTTCGGGGCTGGTGCAACAGGGCATCGGCCGCTCCGGCGCCGCCGATCGGAAAAGTTTTGCAGCAGCCAATCGCCTTGTCGGCAATCCGGACAATACGGTGGCGCTGGAAATCCCGCTGGGCGGGCTGTCCTTCCGCATGCACGGCCAAGCCGTCATGGCGATGACCGGCGCGCAGGCGAAGGTGTCTGTAGCGACGGCCGATGGAGCGGCGATAGAGGCTCCG
>CAZZZI010000438.1:0-2903 GCA_964658415.1 uncultured Sphingomonas sp.
TTCTGGCCGCACCACCAGGTGGCGATCGACGGCAGTTTCAGCTCTTCGCCCAGCAAATGGCGGGAGATCGTCGGCATGAAGGCCAGCAGCGCCCGCGTCTCGAGCACGCCGGAGCCGAGCGCGTTGACGATGGTCACGGACTGCGAGCGCAGTGCCTCGACGAGGCCGGGCGTGCCGATATGGGAGTGCTGCTCGAGCTCCAGCGGATCGGCGTAATTGGAATCGAGACGGCGCCAGAGGACGCTGATCGGCTTCAGGCCGGCCACAGTGCGCACCATGACCTGATTGTTGACCACGGTCAGGTCTTCGCCCTCGAGCAGCATGAAGCCGAGATAGCGGGCGATATAGGCGTGCTCGTAATAGGTCTCGTTGGCGGGGCCCGGCGACAAGACGGCGATCCTGCCGTCACCACCCTGCTTCATACCCTGCAGCGTATCGCGGAAAGCGCCGAAAAAGGAGGCCAGCCGATGGACGCTGGCATCGGCATAGAGATCGGAGAAGGCGCGTGTGGTGGCGACGCGGGTTTCCAGCGCGAAACCGGCGCCGGATGGCGCCTGCGTGCGGTCGGCCAGCACCCACCAGTTGCCGTCGGGCCCACGGCCGATCTCGAAGGCAAGGAAGTGCAGGTAATGTCCGCCGGCCGGCTTGACGCCGACCAGGGGCCGCAGGAATTCGGGGTTGGAGCCAACGAGAGCCGGCGGAAGGAAGCCTTCCTTGACCAGCGTGTTATCTCCGTAGATGTCGGCGATGACCTTTTCCAGGAGGTCGGCGCGCTGCACGAGGCCTTCGGAAAGCGTCTGCCATTCGCGCTCGTCGATGAGAACGGGGATATGGGAGATCGGCCAGTTGCGTTCGCTGACGCCCTTCGAACCGTAGTCGCGGTAAAACACGCCGGCGTCGCGCAGATAGCGGTCGGCGCGGGCGAAGCGCTCGTGCAGTTCCTTCTCGGGCATGCGGCTGAGGCCTGCCACGAACTTCTGCCAGACAGGGCGCACGTTGCCTGATTTGTCGACCATCTCGTCGGCGACGCCGGGCATCGCCGCATAGGCAAACGACGGATCGATGCCGATGTCAGCTCTCGCCTTTTGCTTGCCTACAGTTGCCGGTTTCTTTGACATCGCGTTCTCAGTTCAAATTCCGTACGGACGCCTGAGGTCCAGCGTCAGCGGGAATTCGGGCGATGTCAGCTCGGGTCGCAGGGGATAGGCGCCAGCTGTATGGCCCCAAGGTTCGAAGCGGGCAAGACGACGGGCTTCCGCCTCATTGTTGTTGACCGGAAATGTTTCGTAATTGCGGCCGCCCGGATGGGCAACATGGTAGATGCAGCCGCCGATCGACCGCTGCGACCACGTATCGTAGATGTCGAAGGTCAGCGGCGTGTTG
Organism: uncultured Sphingomonas sp.; assembly: GCA_964658415.1. GTDB lineage: Bacteria > Pseudomonadota > Alphaproteobacteria > Rhizobiales > Rhizobiaceae > Rhizobium. Next base: position 1,384 of record CAZZZI010000438.1, read on the forward strand.
ACGGGCAGCACCGGGTGCAGCCCGGAGGCCGGATGCCAGGCCTTGAAGCGGACGCCGGCCACCGAGACGCCGGCGACGCCGGTCGGCGTCAGCGGCACGGCGCGGCCGTTGCAGGCGACGGTATAGCGGGCCGGGTTGTTGCTCTCCAGCTTGACCTGCAGCCTCTCGACCGAGGAGTCGACGAAGCGCACGGTGCCGCCGATGGCCCCTTCCTCGCCCATGACATGCCAGGGTTCGAGCGCCTGGCGCAGTTCGAGCTTGTTGCCCTCGTATTCGACCTCGCCCGAGAAGGGGAAGCGGAATTCGAGCTGGGCCTGGAACCACTCCGGCCGCAGATCGAAGCCGTGGCTCTTGAGATCGGCGAGCACGTCGAGAAAATCCTGCCAGATGTAATGGGGCAGCATGAAGCGGTCGTGCAGCGAGGTCCCCCAGCGCACCAGCCGGCCCTCGATCGGCGCCTTCCAGAAGCGGGCGATGAGGGCGCGCACCAGCAACTGCTGGGCAAGCGACATGCGCGCATTCGGCGGCATTTCGAAGCCGCGGAACTCGACCAGGCCGAGGCGGCCGGTCGGACCATCCGGCGAAAACAGCTTGTCGATGCAGATTTCCGAGCGGTGGGTGTTGCCGGTGACGTCGATCAGCATGTTGCGGAACAGGCGATCGACGAGCCATGGCAGGGGAGGCTCGCCCTTGCCGGGCGCCGGCACCTGGGCCATGGCGATCTCGAGTTCGTAGAGGCTGTCGTGACGGGCTTCGTCGAAGCGCGGCGCCTGGCTGGTCGGGCCGATGAACAGGCCTGAAAACAGGTAGGACATCGAGGGATGGCGCTGCCAGTGCAGAACCAGGCTCTTCAAAAGGTCCGGGCGGCGCAGGAAGGGGCTGTCGGCCGGGTTCTTGCCGCCGACGACCACGTGGTTGCCGCCGCCGGTGCCGGTGTGGCGGCCGTCGATCAGGAACTTGTCGGTGCCGAGGCGGGTCTGGCGGGCTTCCTCGTAGACCGTCGTGGTGATGGCGACGCATTCCTGCCAGCTGGCGGCCGGATGGATGTTGACCTCGATGACGCCGGGATCGGGCGCGACGCGGATGACGTTGATGCGCTCGTCATGGGGCGGCGGGTAGCCTTCGATATGGATCGGCAGGTTCAATTCGGCGGCGGCGTTTTCGGCCGCGGCGATCAGCTCGAGATAGTCCTCGATGCGCTCGACCGGCGGCATGAACACGCAAAGGCGACCGTCGCGCGGCTCCACCGACATGGCGGTACGCACGGCGCCGCCGATTTCGCCGATGGTCTGCTCGACACGTGCCTGGCTGCTGTCGTCGGTCTGGAACGAGGCTTCCGGCATGGCGCGTCCGGCCGGCACCACGACGTCAGGCAGCGGCTTGCGGGGGATCGAGGGATCTGCCTCGTGGATATAGGGATAGCTGGATGGCGGCACGTAAGGGAGGGTGCCGAGCGGCAGGCGGTAGCCGACGGGGCTGTCGCCGGGCACGAGGAAGATCTTGCCGCGGCGGGTCTTCCA
>CAZZZI010000439.1:0-2888 GCA_964658415.1 uncultured Sphingomonas sp.
CGGACCGCAGGTCCGGGGTGGGGTGATCCGCGGCCTCGGCGGTCGGCGAGGGGTCACCCCCACCCGCCGCGTTGCGGCGACCTCCCCCCTCTAGGGGGAGGTGTCTGCTGCCACCCTTCGCTTTTCCATTGCCGCCCTCGATGGCCTTGGCCTCCTGGCGGGCCATCGGGTCATCCATGACGGCGAGTTCGGCGGCCTTGAGGCGCTTGATCTCGTCGCGCAGCCTGGCTGCCTTCTCGAAGTCGAGATCGGCGGCGGCGTCGCGCATCTGCTTTTCCAGCGCGTTGAGGTGGGCCTGCAGATTGCCGCCGACGAGATTGCCGCCATCGGCAAAACCCTTGCCTGACGCGCCCGAGATGTCGGCGCGGACGTGGTCGCGCTCGTAAACCGAATCGAGGATATCGGAGATGCGCGCCTTGACCGACTCAGGCGTGATGCCGTGCTTGGTGTTGTAGGCCACCTGCTTTTCGCGGCGGCGGGTGGTTTCCTCCATCGCCCGCTTCATGGAGCCGGTGATGTTGTCGGCATAGAGGATGACCTTGCCGTCGACGTTACGCGCCGCGCGGCCGATGGTCTGCACCAGCGAGGTCTCGGAACGCAGAAAACCTTCCTTGTCGGCATCGAGAATGGCGACGAAGCCGCATTCGGGGATGTCGAGGCCTTCGCGCAAGAGGTTGATGCCGATCAGCACGTCGAAGGCGCCGAGCCGGAGGTCGCGGATGATCTCGATCCGCTCCAGCGTGTCGATGTCGGAATGCATGTAGCGGACGCGGACGCCCTGCTCGTGCAGGTATTCGGTCAGGTCCTCGGCCATGCGCTTGGTGAGCACGGTCACCAGCGTGCGGTAGCCGGCCGCCGCCGTCTCGCGGATTTCGCCGAGGACGTCGTCGACCTGGCTGCGGGCCGAGCGGACCTCGACCGGCGGATCGATCAGCCCGGTCGGGCGGATGACCTGTTCGGCAAAGACGCCGCCGGACTGTTCCATTTCCCAGTTGCCCGGCGTTGCCGAGACGGCGATGGTGTTGGGCCGCATGGCGTCCCATTCCTCGAAGCGCAGCGGCCGGTTGTCCATGCAGGAGGGCAGGCGGAAGCCGTATTCGGCGAGCGTCGCCTTGCGCTTGAAGTCGCCCCGGTACATGCCGCCGATCTGGCTGACCGAAACGTGGCTCTCGTCGATGAAGAGGAGGGCGTTGTCCGGGATGTATTCGAACAGGGTCGGCGGCGGCTCGCCGGGATTTCGGCCGGTGAGATAGCGCGAATAGTTCTCGATGCCGGCGCAGGAGCCGGTCGCCTCGATCATTTCGATATCGTAGCGCGTGCGCTGCTCCAGCCGCTGCGCTTCGAGCAGGCGGCCGCCCTTTTCGAGCTCGGCCAGCCGCATCTTCAGCTCTTCCTTGATCTGGCGGATGGCGCCGTTCAGGGTCGGGCGCGGCGTCACATAGTGCGAATTGGCGTAGATTTTTACCGACTTGAGGTCGCCGGTCTTGTGGCCGGTGAGCGGATCGAACTCGGTGATCGAATCGATCTCGTCGCCGAACATCGAGATCCGCCAGGCGGCATCCTCCAAGTGGGCCGGGAAGAGTTCGATCGTGTCGCCGCGCACGCGGAAGGAGCCGCGCTGGAAATCCATGTCGCGGCGCTTGTATTGCTGGGCGACGAGGTCGGCGAGCAGCTGGCGCTGATCGAGCTTGTCGCCGACGGCCATTTGGAAAGTCATCGCCGTATAGGTCTCGACCGAGCCGATACCATAGATGCAGGAAACGGAGGCGATGATGATGCAGTCGTCGCGTTCCAGCAGCGAGCGGGTGGCGGAATGGCGCATGCGGTCGATCTGCTCGTTGATCGACGATTCCTTCTCGATGAAGGTGTCGGAGCGCGGCACATAGGCTTCCGGCTGGTAGTAGTCGTAATAGGAGACGAAATATTCGACAGCGTTGTCGGGGAAGAAGTTCTTGAACTCGGAATAGAGCTGGGCCGCCAGCGTCTTGTTGGGGGCGAGGATGAGGGCCGGGCGCTGCGTCGCCTCGATCACCTTGGCCATCGTAAACGTCTTGCCGGAGCCGGTGACGCCGAGCAGCACCTGGCTGCGTTCGCCGCTGTCGATGCCGGCCACCAGTTCCTTGATCGCCGTCGGCTGGTCGCCGGCCGGCTCGTAGTCGGACTGCATGCGGATCTTGATGCCGCCTTCGGATTTTTCCGGCCGGGCCGGGCGATGCGGCGTCCACATCTTGCCGTCCTTGAACAGCGGATTGCCACTCTCGATCAGCGCCGACAGCGCCTCGACGGTCGCCGTCACAGCCGTACCGGCATTGGCGGCGTCCTCGAGCGAGGTATTCATGCCCGACACGGGGTTGAGCCCGGCAGCGGCGCGCGTCTTCGGATCGGTCGAGCCGCCCATGGAGGTGCCGCGCGCCGACTTCGAGGCGGCGATCTCGACCTTCTTGCGATGCTTGCCGGCCTTGGAGGCGATCTGCCGCTGCGTCTCGACGCCGGACAGCTCGGCCTCCGATTCCAGCTGCTTCACCCAGTCGGCGACGCCGCCCGACAGCGGCGCGCCTTCGAACGGCGCCTGCGGCGCCTCCTCGAAACCGGTTTGGTGATCGTCGCGGGCGGGGGATGTCTTCGGGGATCTGGCCATGCCGGGAATATGGAGCGGCGGGGCCGGAATGTGAAGAGGGCGTGAGTACAAAAGGGCAACGGATTTTTCGGGCTGCCTATGCCTGCGGCGGCCCCACCGGCGCCCTTGGCGCCGGCTCCTTTTCCTGCCTGGGGAGAAGGCTAGTGCGGCCCGCAGACCTCGGAGATCTTCTTCTGGGCAAAGTTGCGCGCCAGGTTCTGGATGTCGCCGACCGATGTCAGGAGTTCGCCGACCGGGCCGCTGACGCTGA
>CAZZZI010000440.1:0-2863 GCA_964658415.1 uncultured Sphingomonas sp.
GTGTGGATGCTCTGTCTATATAGACGGCAATATAGACGGTGCTTTCATGGACATCACAAGCGATCACTCGGGGCGTTTCAGCCGGATGGAGATTGTCGATAGCGGGCGTCGGCGGCGTTTCACGGATGAAGCGAAGCTGGCGATCGTGGCTGAGAGTTATGCTGGCCCGCGGCAGGTAACAGTCACGGCGCAGCGTCACGGGATCACGCGTTGGCAGTTGAATGCCTGGCGCAGGGCCGTGCGGGAAGGACGCCTTGTCCACCGCTCGACGAACGAGTTTGTTCCGGCGATTGTCGTTGCTGCCGAGCCTGTTTTTGCGAGCACGCCTCCTGCGGAAACTGTCGCGGTGCCGTCTCCCATCACCGACCGGGGTCGCATAGAGGTGGTGAGTGCGAACGGCCGGCGTGTGATCATGGGCCAGGATATCGATGTGGACGTTTTGCTACGGATCATGCGTGGTTTGGAGACATTGCGATGAATCCGTTTCCGATGGGGGCGGAGATCAAGGTGTGGCTGTCGACCGGACATACCGACATGCGGTGTGGCTTTCCATCCTTGGCCCTTCGGGTGCAGGAAGTTTTAAAGCATGATCCGCTGGGCGGTCATTTGTTCTGCTTCAGGGGCCGCCGCGGTGACCTGATAAAGTTGATCTGGCATGATGGCCAGGGCGCATGCCTGTTCACGAAAAAATTAGAACGCGGCCGGTTTATCTGGCCGAATGTGCAGGGTGGCGCGGTGGCGATCACACCGGCGCAGCTTTCCTATTTGCTCTCTGGAATTGACTGGCGAGCTCCTCAGGAAACTTGGCGTCCAACACGCGTTTGAGTTTCTTCATCATTGAATTTGTTGAAGAAATATGCTCTTATTCTGGCATGTCGTTACCACCGCTTTCCTTTCCTGACGATCTTGCCAGCGCCCACGCCGCGCTGCTGATAGAACGCGAGGCACGGTTGCGGGCCGAGGCGGAAGCCACCAGCGCCAAGGCAAAACTTTCCAGCATCGAGGCGCTCAACGCCCATCTGCAATTGCTGATCGCCAAGCTGGAACGCGACAAACATGGTCCAAGCCGGGAGCGCACCCAGCGGCTGATCGACCAGATGGAATTGCAGCTCGAGGAGCTGGTTGCCGATGCCACCGAGGACGAGCTCGCTTCACAAGTGTCTGCCGCCAAAACCCAAGTCGTGCGTGCCTTCACCCGCAAGCGGCCAGTGCGCAAGCCTTGGCCAGAGACTATCGAGCGCGAGCGCGTCGTCATCGACGCGCCCAGTGCCTGCGATCACTGCGGCAGCGAACGCCTGTCGAAGCTCGGTGAGGACACCACCGAGACGCTGGAGGAGATCCCGCGCCGCTTCAAGGTCGTCGAGACCGTGCGGGAGAAGTTCACGTGCCGGGACTGCGGCTGCATCAGCCAATCGCCCGCACCCTTCCATGCAACGCCACGTGGCTTTCTCGGCCCCAAGCTACTCGCCACCATCGTCTTCGACAAATTCTCTGAGCATCAGCCGCTCAACCGCCAGAGCCGTCGCTTTCGCAGTGAAGGGATCGATCTGTCCACCCAGACGCTTGCCGACCAGGTTGGCTACGTCAGCGCCGCCGTCACACCGCTGTTCGATCTCATTGAGACCCATGTGTTTGCGGCCGAGCGGTTGCACGGCGACGACACCACCATCCCGATCCTCGCCAAGGGCCAGTGCACGACGGGGCGCATATGGACCTACGTTTGCGACGACAGGCCGTTTGGTGGGCTATCACCGCCGGCGGCCGTCTTCTACGCCTCCAGTGATAGGCGGGGTGAGCATCCGCAAGGACACCTGGCCGAGTTCACCGGTATCCTGCAGGCTGATTGCTACAATGGCTTCAATCCGCTCTTCGATCGGACCAAGAAACAGATCCCGGTGACGCCGGCCTTCTGTTTTGCCCACGCGCGCCGAAAGTTCTTCGAGTTGGCAGATGTCTCGCGAAGTGCCCGGCGGGGCAAAGGGGCAAAGCCTGTCTCTGCGACGGCGTTGGAGGCGGTCAAGCGTATCGATGCGCTGTTTGACATCGAGCGCGACATTAACGGCCAGAGCGCCGGTGAGCGACTTGCCGTGCGCCAGGAAATGAGCAAACCGCTGCTCGAAGAGCTGGAGACCTGGTTGCGGCAGGAGCGCGAAGGTTTGTCGCGATCCTCACCGGTGCTTGAGCCGATCAACTACATGCTGTCGCGCTGGCAGGACTTTGCCAGATACGCCGATGACGGCAGGATCTGCATGACGAACAACGCGGCGGAAAGAGCTCTGCGCGGCGTGGCTTGCGGAAGGAAAAACTGGAACTTCGCCGGGTCCGATCGCGGCGCAGACCGGGCTGCCATCATGCTGACCCTTATCACCACGGCCCGTCTCAACGATATCGATCCGAAGGCCTGGCTGGCGGACGTGCTGGCTCGCATCGCCGATCTGCCCGTCTCCCACCTGCACGAATTGTTGCCATGGGAATGGAAGAGGATCAAGGCGGCGGAGATTGCGGTTGCTGCGTAAATAACTGCCGGAAAAGCTCTTCCGATCGGCGTAGACCCTCATCCGTCAGCACCAGCGACTTCGACTTGTTCACCGGATCGCCAATCAAGCCTTTCTGATGCAACCGATCCGTCGTAGCCCAGTCAAAACCCTTCCAGGCGCAACGCTCGTTGTGAAGCGTCAGCCATAGCAGCGCCAGCACAGCATCGTCGATTTTGCCTTCGTCGATCTCCATCCCGCCAATTTACCACGCGCAAAAGCAAAAATCCTGCGGTTCACCTCGGATGGATACGCCGTGGCAGTGGGCGCCGGCGAAAGACCGATACGAGGCTGCGTGATGGCACGCTCGAAGTTCATCTATACGCTTA
>CAZZZI010000441.1:0-2858 GCA_964658415.1 uncultured Sphingomonas sp.
GCGATCGGATTTTCGTGGGTATAGCCGTGAATGCCGATTTCGTGGCCGGCATCGGCGACAGCCTGCATCTGCTCAGGAAAGGTTTCGATGGAATGGCCGGGAATGAACCAGGTCGTCTTGATGCCGAAACGATCGAACAGCTTCAGAAGGCGCGGGCTGCCGACTTCGCCGGCAAACAGGCCGCGCGAAATATCGTCCGGCGAATCCTCGCCCCCGTACGAGCCGAGCCAGCCGGCCACCGCATCCACATCGATGCCGAAGCTGCAGAAAATTTCCTTTGCCATTTCACTACTCCTTGTCTTCAGACTTTCATCGCGCGAGGCCAAGATTGACGCCGCAGGGGACTTTCGTATCGAAATGGCTCAGAGAGAGGCCAGCCATTCCGCGAGTTCCGTTTCGGCCCGCTCCAGGGCACTGTAATTCAAGAGTTTGCGCAACATTGCGACGGTCACCGCCCTAGCCCTTAGGTTGAATCGACCATCCTCATGATCCTCGGCGGAATTTTGATAGACCTCAAGCTTTTCGTACAATTGCTGCAGCCTGTTCTGGACGCTGCGAAGAGAGAGGTTTCGCCGGCGGGCAATCGTGCGGTCGGTCAGCCCCAGCGCGATGTCGACCAGGATCTCGTATTCGGTGTCGCTGAAACCCTTGGCCTGGCCGAGGCTCTTCTGCTGCATGCCGCGAACCTCGCGGTCGATGACGCATTGCGCCTCGACGAAGATGCTGCGCAAGGCCAGCCGCAGGCGCTCGTCCGAGGCGGATTTCAGGACATAGCCGTAGGCGGCTCCATCCGGAACGATGCGCGAAACCCCGCGCACATAGGCCTCGTCGGAATAGTTCGACCAGAACAGGATCCGGGTGTCCGGCCGCTCGTTCCAGATCGTCCGCGCCGCCTCGATGCCGTTGCGATTGTTCATCTGCAGATCCATGACGACATGGGCTGACTTGTTTTCCCGCGCCAGCTTTTCGCCCTCCCTGCCGTTCTGCGCCTCGAGGATGGTTTCGCATTCCGGCAGCGAGGCGGCGATCGCCTCGTGAAGGTAGGAGCGGTGCAAGGGATCATCCTCGACGATCAGGACCTTCATGCGTTCAGCCTCGATCTTTCGTCATGCAGTGACGCCCGTTCTGCAACGGGCAGGTGGATACTCACGACGGAACCGCGTGCCTCGCGTCCATCGGTCACGGAAAATCGGGCGGAAATCAGTCGGGCGCGCGTCTGCATGTTGTCGATCCCGGCGCCGCGGCGGCGTCCCGCCCTGTCGATGCCGATGCCGTCGTCGCGCACCTCGATGGAAATCGCATCCGGCTGTCCCGTCAGCGTGACGGTGATCTGGTCTGCTTGCGCGTGGCGCACGGCATTGTTGATGGCTTCCTGCACGATCCGGAAGAGGGCGATGCTGACCGTCGGCTCCAGCCTGTCGATCACGCCGCCGGTGTTGTCGACAAGCTTCTGCGCGACCGACAGCCCGCTGTCGCGGATCGAGCGGTCCAGCTCGTTTTCGACCGCCTGGGCAAAGCCGAAGAGTTGCAGAACGGAGGGCTTGGCCTCCTCGATGATCTGGCGAAGGTCCTGCATGCAATGCTGCAGGCTGCGGGCCAGCGGCTCCAGCGTCTCACCCTGAATATCGTGTTCATGCGTCAGCCGCTCGAGCCGCCGCGACAGGCGCGTCAGGTCGGCGAGCGTCTGGTCGTGCAGGTCCATGCCGATCCGCTGGCGCTCCGATTCCAGCGCCTCGGTGAGTTTCAGCGCGCCGAGCCTCAGGCCTTCCTCCCGCGCTCTCGCCTCGGCTTCCACGATCGCCCATTGCTGGGCCTGCTCGGCCGCCCGCAGCGCGAAGAAATAGGGCGACAACAGGTCGGCGATCGATCGGGCATTGGCCACGTCATCGAGACCGTAGAGACCCGCAGCGTGGGCGGAACAGCTGAGCGCACCTATGACGTCGCCCTCGACCTTGAGGGGCACGTGCAGCCGGCTGCGCAGGGACTGGTCGAAGATGGGCCGAAAGAATGCGCCTTCGAAATTGAAGCGCGGATCGGAGCAGGCATCGTCGGTCAGGAGGTATCCGACCTCGCCCCAGAGCAGGCTGCGGATCGGGCTTCCGGAAACCAGTGCCGGCGGATGGTTGCCCCACGCCGTCTCCAGGCCCGTCTCGTAGGCGGTGTGATATTTGCCGCCGTGCATGATGATGCAGACGTCCAGATGGTCGTGGGGAATGATGTGGGCGATCTCGGCTGCCACCGCCCGGATGGCGGAGCGGAACTCCAGTTGCCCCGCCAGGAGGCGCGAAATTCCCAGATAGTGGTCTAGAAGCGCCGAAGGCGACAACTTGAGCATGGTTTCCTCCTCCAACCGACCTCTCCCGGGGCGCGGTTCGGTCCGTCCGTGCAAGTAAGCGCCAGGCGGCCGTCTCGCGTCTTGCAGGATCCCGCAGCAATTACGGGAATAGCCGCAAACGCAATGCCGCATTGTTACTATACAACCCCATAAATCTATAACATCCTCACGGGGTCGAGAGGAGGAACTCGACATCTGACACACGTATGCGCCCGGGAGGGGATTTCGGGTCAACAGGGAGAGAGACAATGAACTTCAGAAATCTGCTTCTGACATCGGTGACGCTTGCCTGCGTGGCGCTGCCCGCAGCTGCCATGGCCGACACGGCGACCAAGAAAATTGCGCTGTCCAACAATTACGCCGGCAACTCATGGCGCCAGGCCATGCTGACGAGCTGGGAAAAGGTCACGGGCGAAGCCGTGAAGGCCGGCGTCGTCGCCGCCGCCGATCCCTTCACCACCTCTGAAAATCAGGCGACCGAGCAGGCCGCCCAGATCCAGAACATGATCCTCCAGGGCTACAA
>CAZZZI010000442.1:0-2847 GCA_964658415.1 uncultured Sphingomonas sp.
CCCTTCCCGCATCGTCAAGTCAAAGGTGGTCACACCATGAGCAATCTGGTCGGTACCTCGATACACAATCCTCCCAAGCGTCGCCTCGGCCTGATCATCGGTTCGGTCGCCGTTGTCGTTCTCATCGCGGCCATGGCGCTCGACACCAAGGTCGTCAAGATCGGCTCGGAAGCGGGTTCGCAGCCAAATGCGTTCTCGCCAGAGACCTACGGCGCGACCGAGTTCCCGAAGATCCAGGCGGCTATCGAGAAGCGCGCGGTCAGCGCGGACACCCTGGCGACGGCGATTGCGGCAAATAAGGACGCGGCGGCCAAGCAGTACGGCGTCCCCGGTGGTATCGGGCCTGAGATCTCGGTCAAGTTCACCGGCGTCGTCGGCACGGCCAAGTCCGGCATCTATACGGTGGCGGTTCCGGGCGTTCCGAGCACGGTGACGATCCGCGTCCAGACGGGCCCGGCGATCAACGGCACCGATCTGCGCGATTCGACCGGGACTGTTTCCTTCGAGCAGTTCACCAACCAGATCGAGTATCAGAATGCCGGTTCGGCCCTGAACAAGGAAATGAAGGCGCAGGTCCTGTCGAAAATCGACACGGCCAACCTCACCGGCAAGACCGTTTCGGTCGTCGGCGTGTTCCAGCTCATCAACCCGAACAGCTGGCTTGTGACGCCGGCCAAGCTGGACGTCCAATGAGCGCCGCCCTCAAATCCGCACCGCAGATCGGCGATGTCGTTCTTTCCGCGCATAATGTCGCCAAGTCCTATGGCAACGTTCATGCCCTGAAGGGTGTCAACTTCGACATCCGTCGCGGCAAGGTGACGACGCTGTTCGGCGAAAACGGCGCCGGCAAGTCGACGCTGATGAAGATACTGTCGGGCGTCATCACGCCGACCTCGGGCGACATCGTGCTCGACGGCGAGCGCGTCACCTTCCATTCGTCGACGGAAGCCCGCGATCGCGGCATCTCGATCATTCACCAGGAACTCAGCCTGGCGCCCAATCTCAGCGTCCGCGACAATATCTTCATGGGCCGCGAGATCATGGGGCCGACCGGCGTCGACTTCGCCGAGGAAGCCCGCCAGGTCAAGGCGCTGATGGCTGACCTCAACGAAGTCATCGACCCCTTGACCCGCGTCGAGGAGCTGCGGCTCGGCCAGCAGCAGATCGTCGAGATCGCCCGGGCGCTCTCGGTCGATTCACGCATCTTGATCATGGACGAACCGACATCGGCGCTGAGCGCCACCGAAGTCGAGGTGCTGTTCAAGGTCATCCGCGACCTCAAGAGCCGTGGCGTATCGATCGTCTATATCTCGCATCACCTCGAAGAGGCGCTGCAGATCACCGACTATGCCGTGGTCCTGCGCGATGGGACGATGACGGCCAAGGCCGATGTTGCGGATATCGATCTCGAATGGATCGTCCGCAACATGGTCGGCGAAAACTTCGATCTCGGCTCCCCGCCTTCGGGCTACGAATTCGGTGACGTGGCGCTTTCGGTCAAGGGCATCAGCGTCGCCGATGCATCGGGCACCGGCTATTCCGTCGTCGACAACCTGTCGCTGGACGTCCGTGCCGGCGAGATCGTCTGCATATATGGCCTGATGGGTGCCGGGCGTACAGAGCTGCTCGAATGCGTCGCCGGCCGCGTGCCGTCGACGGGAGGCAAGGTCATGCTCGAGAACCAGGACGTGTCGAAGCTGAGCATCGCCGACCGTATCGGGCGCGGGCTGGCGCTCGTGCCGGAAGACCGGCAGCGCGATGGTCTCGTCCAGACGATGTCTGTCGGCACCAACCTGTCGCTTGCCAGCATCGGCACCTTCGTCAAGGGCATGCTGCTGTCGCGCAGCCGCGAGCAGGCGCTGATCGACGACTCCATCAAGAATGTCCACATCAAGACGGCAGGCGGCGGCGCGCCGATCGGCTCGCTGTCCGGCGGCAATCAGCAGAAGGTGGTGATCGGCAAAATCCTCGCCACCCATCCGCGCGTCATCCTGCTCGACGAGCCCAGCCGCGGCATCGACATCGGCGCCAAGGCGGAGGTCTTCAAGCTTTTGGCGGAACGGGCGACGCAGGGCCTCGCTGTCATCTATTCGACCTCGGAAGTCACCGAATGCCTCAGCATCGCCCACCGCATCATCGTGATGAGCAAGGGCAGGATCTCGGCACAGTTCGGTTCCGACGCAACAAAAGAGCAGATCATGGCCGCCTCCGGCGAAGCCGTGATCGATCACTGACGAAGAAGAACGGAGCCATGACCATGAGCGTAGCTGGTCCATCCCGCACCACCACCAAGCCTGGCCTGTTCAGCGGCGGCTTCGATCTCGGCAGATTGCTGCTCGAGGGGCGCGCATTCTTTGCGCTGATCATCATCATCGTCGTCTTTTCGATGCTCTCGCCCTACTATTTTTCCACCGCCAACTTCCTGACCATGGCCTCGCATGTCGCCATCTTCGGCATCCTGGCGGTCGGCATGTTGCTGGTCATCCTGAACGGCGGCATCGACCTCTCGGTCGGCTCGACGCTGGGCCTGTCCGGCTGCATCGCCGGCTTCATGATGCAGGGCGTGTCGCTGAAAGTGTTCGGCGTCATCCTGTTTCCACCCGTCTGGGTGGTCGCGGTGCTGGCCTGCTGCCTCGGCGCGCTGGTCGGCCTCGTCAACGGCGTGCTGATCGCACGCTTCAAGGTTCCGGCCTTCGTGGCAACGCTCGGCGTCATGTACATGGTGCGCGGCGTGGCCCTGCTGATGACCAACGGCCTCACCTACAACAACCTCGGCGGCAAGCCTGAACTGGGCAACACCGGTTTCGACTGGCTCGGCTTCAACCGGCTTGCCGGCGTGCCGCTCGG
>CAZZZI010000443.1:0-2816 GCA_964658415.1 uncultured Sphingomonas sp.
TGGAACCCGGCCTTCTGCAAAAGCCGCACGCTACGCTCATTCTCCGGAATACAGGCTGCCTCGATACGGTGCAACTCCAGCCCGGAAAAGATGTAGGGTATAACTATCTCAAGTGCGGCGAACATATGGCCTTGGCCCGAATAGCGCTCGCCCATCCAGTATCCGACCATGCAGCTCTGCGCCGCGCCGCGCCTGATGTAGCCGACCGTGAGGCCGCCGAGCAGGGTCTTGTTGTCCTGTTTGAAAACCAGCAGAGGTACCGCCTGGCCGGAATTATACTCCTGCTTGCCGCGCACGACGCGGGCCCGGTAGGCGCCCTCGGTCAGCTCGTCGTGGCGCCAGGTCGGCTCCCACGGCTCCAGGAAGCGGCGGCTTTCCGCCCTCAGCTTCTGCCACTGGCTGAAATCGGAATAGCGCGGCAAACGGAGAATATGGTCTGTGCCCTCAAGTTCGATCGTGTCCGGCTGCCGAGACAGAAACCGAAAAACCGACTTTGGCATTCGTCCATCTCTCCCGGATCTGTCTTTCGTGAGGGCCCGCCTTCGCGGTTCAGCCGTTGGCCGCTTTGGATGCCTGGCGCGGCGTTGCCAGCGAGGCGATGATGTCTTCCATCGGTGCCAGCTGGTCGAGCGGGCCGATGGCGGACAGGGTCGGCACGGCGTCGAAGAACAGGCGGCCGGCAAGGTCGGTCAGCCGCTGGATGGTGATGCCTTCGAGCCGTTCCATCATCTCGGGGTTGGGGATCGGGCGGCCATAGAGCATCATCTGGCGGGCGACCTGACCGGCGCGCGCGGCCGGGCTTTCCTGGCCCATCAGCAGCTGGGCGCGGATCTGGGCGCGGGCCCTGTCGATTTCCTGCTGGTGGATCTGGTCGGCCGATTTGCGCAGCTCGTCGACGATGACGGGCAGCAGCTCCGGCAGGTTCTCGCCGCCGGTCGCGGCATGGATGCCGAAGATGCCGGTGTCGGAAAAGCCCCAGTGGAAGGCATAGACGGAATAGCAGAGACCGCGCGTCTCGCGCACTTCCTGGAACAGCCGCGAGGACATGCCGCCGCCGAGAATATTGGCAAGGATCTGCGAGCAGTAGAAGTCGCGCGCATGGTAGGCGCGGCCTTCGAAGCCGAGCAGGATCTGCGCATCCATCAGGTCGCGCGTCTCGCGGACGCTGCCGCCGATGTAGCGGGCGGTCTCGATGACGGGTGCGGCCGAAGGAGCTGTCGGCAGGCTGGCAAAGCGCTGCTCGACCTGCTTGACGAAGCTGTCGTGGTCGACGGCACCGGCTGCAACCACGAACATCCGGTCGCAGGTGTAGTTGCGGCCGAGATAGCCGCGGATTTGTTCGGGCGTAAAGCCGAGCACTGTCTCCGGCGTGCCGAGAATGGCGCGTCCGAGGGTCTGGTCGCGATAGGCGACTTCCGAGAACTTGTCGAACACGACATCATCGGGCATGTCGTTGGCGGCGTTGATTTCCTGCAGGATGACCTGCTTCTCGCGCTGCAGTTCGTCTTCGTCGAAGGCCGATTCCGTGAGGATGTCGGCCAGAATGTCGACGGCAAGAGGCACGTCCTCCTTCAGCACGCGCGCATAGTAGGATGTCGTTTCCGTCGAGGTCGCGGCGTTCACTTCGCCGCCGACATTCTCGATTTCCTCGGCGATTTCGCGTGCCGTTCGGCGTGCGGTGCCCTTGAATGCCATATGTTCCAGAAGGTGGGCAATGCCGTGCTCGGCTTCGGTCTCGTTACGCGATCCCGACTTGATCCACACACCGAGAGCGACGCTTTCAAGATGCGGCATCCGCTCGGTCACTACCGTCAGCCCGGATTTAAGCCGGGTGCACTCAACTGTCATATTTGATCTTTCTGCGCTTAACGTCTTGAGGCCTGAACATGGTCACCGATAAAGCTTTCCACGGCTTTGAGGTCGGGATCCAGGATGTCGAAGCGCTCCTCCCTATGCATCAGATCAGCAAGCCACGTCGGAAGCGCCGGGTCAATACCGGAGGCTGATTTTACTGCGGCGGGGAATTTGGCGGGGTGGGCGGTGGCCAGTGTGACCATCGGGCTGTTCGGCTTTTCGAATTTGGCGGCGACGAAGACGCCGATCGCCGTGTGCGGGTCCAGCAGATAGCCGGTGTCGGCATAGGTCTGGCGAATGGTCTCGCTGACCTGCTTCTCGGTTGCCCGGCCGGCGCGGAAATCGCGCTTGATGAAGCGCATGGCATCCGGCCCGATCTCGAAACCGCTCGACTGTTTCAGGCTTTCCATGGCGGCGCGCACCTTGGAGGCATCGCGGCCGTTGGCCTCGAACAGCAGCCGTTCGAAGTTGGACGAGATCTGGATATCCATGGATGGCGAGGTCGTCGCCTTGACGGACCGCATCTCGTAGCGACCGGTCTTCAGCGTCCGCGCCATGATGTCGTTTTCATTGGTGGCGACGACCAGCTTGTCGATCGGAAGCCCCATCTGCTTGGCGACGTAGCCTGCAAAAATATCGCCGAAATTGCCGGTTGGCACGGTGAAGGAGATCTTCCGGTCCGGGCTGCCGAGCGCCACGGCTGTCGTGAAATAATAGACCACCTGCGCCATGATGCGCGCCCAGTTGATCGAATTGACGCCGGAGAGGCCGACGCCGTCGCGGAACGGCGCGTCGTTGAACATCGCCTTCACCAGGTTCTGGCAATCGTCGAAATTGCCGTTGATGGCGAGCGCATGCACATTGGCCGCTGTCGACGATGTCATCTGCCGCTGCTGTACGGGCGAGACCTTGCCGTGCGGGAAGAGGATGAAGATGTCGGTGCGATCGCGCCCGGCAAAGGC
>CAZZZI010000444.1:0-2805 GCA_964658415.1 uncultured Sphingomonas sp.
TCCATCGCGGGATTGCCGTCTGGTCGGGCGACGACGACGACAGCAAGCCGGGGCAACTGATCGTGCGTGGCCGTGCCAACCTGCTGGAGGGCCTTGCCGATGCCGCCGATCTCGACCGGCTGCGGATGCTCTTCGATGATCTCGAGAAGAAGGACAGCCTGATCGAGCTGCTCGACCTCGCGGAAACCGGACCGGGCGTGCGCATCTTCATCGGCTCGGAGAACAAGCTGTTTTCGCTATCCGGTTCGTCGCTGATCGTCGCGCCGTACCGCGATGGCGACGAGAAGATTGTCGGTGCCGTCGGGGTCATCGGTCCGACGCGGCTGAACTACGCCAAGATCGTGCCGATGGTCGACTATACCGCCCAGCTGATCTCCCGCCTGTCGCGCAATGGTTTGTAGGGCGGTTCCCTTCAATCGCGGCGATTGCCCGAAATGCGCCGCTTCTTCATCGGCAAGCCTTGATTTTTCGCTATCAAACCTCGATATCGGGCACATCCTAGAGACCCTGTAATTCGGAGACCGTCATGATCGTCGATACGACCAATGATACACACGACGCAACGCCCAACGAGAACATCGAAGAGTTCGCGCCTGATGTGGATGATGCTGCCGATGCAGCGCCGTCGGAACCGGATCCTGTCGAAGTCCTGAAGGGCGAGAATGCCGAGCTGCGCGACCGCTACCTGCGTCTCGCAGCTGAGATGGACAACCTGCGCCGCCGCACCGAGCGGGAAGTCAAGGATGCCAAGTCCTATTCCGTCGCCGGCTTTGCCCGTGACATGCTGGCTGTCTCCGACAACCTGCGCCGCGCCATCGATGCCATCCCGGCCGATGTCCGCGCCGGTGCCGACGCCGGCCTGTCGACGCTGATCGAAGGCGTCGAGATGACCGAGCGCTCCATGCTCTCCACCCTCGAGCGCCACGGCGTCCGCAAGCTGGAGCCGGTCGGCCAGAAGTTCGATCCGAATTTCCATCAGGCGATGTTCGAGATCCCCAACCCGGAAGTGCCGAACAACACCGTCGTTCAGGTGGTCCAGGACGGCTACAGCATCGGCGAACGCATTCTGCGCCCGGCGATGGTCGGCGTTGCCAAGGGCGGCCCGAAGGCAGTCGATGTAGAAGTCGGCGCCAACAGCCCGTTCGACGAAAAGGACGCCTGATCGCTCACTGGGAGCGGTGGGCTTCTGTCTTGAGCCGCTAGCCTCGGTGGCACGCGTTTAGCGATATATGCTTCCGCATCCTCGCCCTTTGGCGGGGATGCAGCATGCCGCATCGGTGGCGCAAAGACCCCTCGATACCAACAGACTGCTCCCACGACGCCGACGCGCCGTACCTGTTGGCGCGTTACAAGCAAAGCGGTTACGGGGAGGGGCCTGTGGTGGAAAAGCGGGGCAGTCGTCGTCCGCGCATGACACCGATATCAGTCGGGCGCGTCACGCCGACACGCTGGCGGCTTCGAGCCGCAGCCCAGCGACGGCTACAAAATCAGGCCGCGTTCGAAGCCTGTTCTTCATTGAGGAAGGCATAGATTGCCGAGGCTGATTCGGTTGCCCGCAGCTTGGCGACGAGATCCTGGTCGCGCAGCACGCGGGCGATCCGCGACAAAGCCTTCAGGTGATCGGCGCCGGCGCCCTCAGGCGCCAGCAGCAGGAAGACGAGGTCGACTGGCTGGTCGTCGAGCGCCTCGAAATCCACGGATGAATCAAGGCGCGCAAAGACGCCGGTGATGGTCTTGACGCTTGGCAGCTTGCCGTGCGGAATAGCGATGCCATTGCCCACGCCCGTCGAACCCAGACGTTCGCGCTGCAAGATCACGTCGAAAATATCCCGTTCCGGCAGCCCCGTCAGTTTGGCGGCCTTGGCCGCCATTTCCTGAAGCAACTGTTTCTTGGAATTCGCCTTCAAGGCAGGGATGATCGCATCTTGCTGCAGCAAATCTGCCAAAGCCATTCTTTTTTCCTCGTGTGCCGGGATGCTCGCGAAGAGCGGCGGCCAAGCCGCCGCTCTTCGGGCTGTCTCAGCCCTTGATGCTGGCTGCGTCTATCCAGCCGATGTTGCCGTCTTGACGACGATAGACGATGTTCAGTTCCTTGCCCGTGCTGCGGAACATCAGCACCGGTTCGTCAGTCATATCCAGGGCCATCACGGCCGATGCGACCGACATCGTCTTCAACTGCTTCGAGCTCTCGGCGATGATCACCGGCGCGAAGTCTTCCGCGACCTCGTGGTCTTCGTCCGGCATGCCGTCCATCACGGTGTAGGCGACTTCACCGAAAGCATCGTCGGCGGGGTTGGTGGCATGGTGGTCCTTGAGCCGACGCTTATAGCGGCGAAGGCGTTTCTCGATCCGCTGCTGGGCGGCATCGAAGGCCACCTGCGGATCCATTGCCTCACCGGCCGCGTGCAGGATGACGCCGCTGTCTAGGTGCAGCTTGCAATCCGCAGCGAAGCGCGAACTGGACTTCTGCACGGTGACCTGCCCCGAATATCCTCCGTCGAAATATTTGGTGACTGCCATATCGATCTGCTCTTCGATCCGCTGCCGGAAGGACTCGCCGATTTCCATATGTTTACCGGATACACGCACACTCATGGAGTTTCCCTTTTTGTAGTGGTTGCGCCGGTCAGCTTACGCCAAGCGACTAGCTCATCCAAGCGTTTCGCACGATCTTTGACAAAAAGGCTCGTTCGGCGATGCGGGTGAAGAAGCGGGATTTCCTTGTGTGGTGATGGCTAGCATCGATTGCGGCGGGCTTTTAGCGCCGCTGCCTGCAAGAGTCAACAGGTGCTCGGTGCGCTCGCG
>CAZZZI010000445.1:0-2805 GCA_964658415.1 uncultured Sphingomonas sp.
TAGTCGAAAAACATCTTGGGAACGCGGCGCTTCGCCAGGGCCTTGAGATCGGCGATTGTAAGCGGTGTGGACATCAAAGCTGCCTTTATCGGGACAAGGTGGCTTTCAGCTATACATCGTATCGGCGAAAGCGGTGCCCGAATTTCTTCTTCGCCGACAAGCGGGTCAAGGGCAATTCAGAGCGGAGGTGGCGACTTCCGCGGCATCCCGGATAAAATTCTTTAGCCCCGAAGTCCGATGAGAGCGGGCATAAGATTGCCCGCTCTCGATTTGCCTAGCCGAGGCTCAGAACTCCTCCCAGGAGGCGCTCTGTGCGGCTGCCGAAGCGCCGCCGCCGAAGGCGCTGGCGATCTTGCGTCCAAGCGCACGCGCCGGCGACGGTGCCGGGCGCGAGGAGGCGGTGACGCTACGAACCTGCGGCTTCGCACGGCTCGTTTCGCCGCCGACATTGAAGCGGGCCAGCAGTTCGTTGAGCGATGCTGCCTCGCGGGCCAGGCTATGGCTCGCGGCGGTCGACTGCTCGACCATGGCGGCATTCTGCTGCGTGCCCTGGTCCATCGTGTTGACGGCGGTGTTGATCTCCTGAAGCCCGACGGACTGCTCGCGCGAGGATTCGACAATCGCGTGGATATGGCGATTGATTTCCTGGACCTCGGTGACGATGACCGTGAGCGCCTTGCCGGTCTCGCCGACGAGCTGGACGCCGGAGCGCACATGCTCGCCGGAAGCCGTGATCAGCGCCTTGATCTCCTTGGCGGCCTTGGCAGACCGCTGGGCGAGTTCGCGGACTTCCTGGGCGACGACCGCGAAACCCTTGCCGGCTTCTCCGGCGCGGGCGGCTTCGACGCCTGCATTGAGGGCGAGCAGGTTGGTCTGGAAGGCGATCTCGTCGATGACGCCGATGATGTTGGAGATTTCGCCCGACGAGCGTTCGATCTCGTTCATGGCAATCACCGCCTCGCGGACAACAGCACCGGATTTTTCCGCACCGTCGCGAGCCTTGGAGACGAGACCGCCGACTTCTTCCGCACGGCGGCTGGAGTCCTTGACCGTCGTGGTGATCTCTTCGAGGGCAGCTGCAGTTTCCTCGACGGAGGCTGCCTGCTGCTCGGTCCGCTTCGACAGATCATCGGCTGCCGCGCGAATTTCGTTTGCGCCGGCGTCGATGGCACGGGCATTCTGGCCGACGTCCTGCAGGGCCTGCTGCAAGTTTGCGACCGAGCCGTTGAAGTTGGCGCGAAGGCCGTCGAGGTGCGGGGCGAACGGCGTCTCGATGCGGTGGGCGACGTCGCCGTTGGCCAGCCGATCCAGGGCCGAGCCGAGATGGTCGACCGCGAACTGAACCTGGGCGGCTTCCTCGGCCTTCTGGGCTTCGCGCGCCATGCGTTCGGTCTCGGAGAGGCTGCGGTTGCTTTCCGCTTCGTTCTCGAGGCGAATACGCTCGATCGCATTGTCCCGGAACACCGACACGGCCGCTGCCATCTGGCCGACTTCGTCGCGGCGGTCCTGTCCTTCGACCAATTCGCTGGTCTTGCCCTCGGCCAGGGTCGTCATCCGGTCGCGCAGGCGGACGATCGGGGCCGTGATGCCTTTCGCGGCAACGAAGAGCGAAGCCAGAATCCCCAGCGCGAAAGTGATCGCGACAGCGGCCAGAGACATGACGATTGTGCTATTGGTCTGGTCCGTGATGTCGTCGCTCTTGGTATTGACCGCCGCCATCATCTTTTCGTTCAGCGCCAGGGTATCCTGGCTCACCGGCGCAATCAGCTTGTCGGCCTTGCTCATCATTGTCTTGGCCTGGTCGTCCTGATCCGCTTGGCTGGCGTTCATCGCCGCATCCGTCAGGGCAATGATTTCCTTGATCCTGACGATCAGCGCATCGACTTCAGGTGCGCGCTCGGGAATATTGGTCTTGACGAAATCCAGCTTCTCGAAAAGCTGAGACTTGCTGGTCTGATAGAGATCCAAAGTGGCGCCGAAGCCGGGATCTTTCGAGGAGAAGGTGATTGCGCGGTACACATTATAGGCAATCGCGCTGAGGTTTCGGTTAGCCCGGGCCATTTCGACGGACGCAACATTGTCTGTCGAAATGAAATTCGAGTAGGCGGTATCGGCTGCCTTGTACCGGCTAGCGACGAAAGCTGTGGCGCCGACACCAACGATGCAGAGCGGTATGATCAGCGAGAGGATCTTTGTACGGATGCTGGCGTTTTTAAGAAATGACATTTGTCCTCGGGTGAATGCGCTAGCGACCAAATCCCGAGCATCGACCGCAAGCCGCAGGCGGTGCCCAAGGCGCTTCAGTTCACGGTTATGTCAGGAGTTCGTCTGGGTGATGGATCACATGGCAACCGGCCGACGCCATCATGGCAGCCGAAAAAAATACTTCGCCAGCATCATAATAAGAACGCGTTCGTTTATATATTATTAAAGTAATATATTTCTTTCACGCATATACGCGACAAGCGGCAAGTATTATCGGAATGTCGATTTCGCTGCGACGCCCGCAATGTAGGTTTCCGTCACCGCCCGGTCGTCGCCCATGGTCTGGAGCAGGAAAAGTTCCTCGACCAGGCTTTTGACGACCTCCATCTTCAGCGCCATAGCCGGTGTGGCCGAGGCATCGAGGACGACGAGGTCGGCGTCGCTGCCGGGGGCCAGCGTGCCGATGTGGTCGCTGAGCGACAGGGCTTCGGCGTTGCCGAGCGTCATGTGGTAGTAGCTCTCCAGCGGGTTGAGGCGCTCGCCGAGCAGCTGCTGGATCTTGTAGGCCTCGTCCATGGTGCGCAGCATCGAGTAGCTCGA
>CAZZZI010000446.1:0-2796 GCA_964658415.1 uncultured Sphingomonas sp.
CGAAACGTCCTCCTGTCTCTGACGGAAGCCGGCCGCACGGCATTTGCGGCCCTTGAAGGCAACACGCGCAATGCTGTCGGCGGATTGCTCCATGGCCTGCCGCCGTCGGATCGCCGTAGCCTCCTGTGGGCGGCGCAGACAATGACGCGGATTTTCGAGGCAGGCCCGGCGCAAGCCCCATTGTTGCGCGATCCGCAACACGGAGATCTCGGCTGGATCATCCATCGCCAGACAGTGCTGTATGCGCAGGAATATGGCTGGAACGGCGACTATGAGGCGTTGGCCGCGAAAATCCTGGCTGATTTCCATCGGTCCTTCGATGCCACGAAGGAGGGGGCCTGGATTGCCGAGCTTGACGGCAGGATCGTCGGTTCGATCTTTCTGGTGCGGAGCGATCAGCCTGATGTCGCCAAGCTGCGGCTGCTTTATGTGGAGCCCGAGGCGCGGGGAACCGGGGTGGCGAGGATGCTCGTCGATGCCTGCATAGATCGGGCCCGTGCATGCGGCTATGCGCGATTGGATCTATGGACGAATTCCGTCCTGACCGCCGCCCGGCGGCTCTACGAGCGTGCCGGGTTCAGGCTTGTCGATGAAGCCCCGCACCACGCCTTTGGGCACGATCTCGTCGGCCAGACCTGGTCGCTCGATTTATGAGTGAAAATCGCCCAGCCTGCGAGGGTGAGGCGGTACCGAAGTGCTTGCACCGCCTTGCCCGTTCTCCAGCAACTGATTTCAGCAGGCGAGATCGGCCACGACCGAATCCAGGATCAGCATGCCGGCCGGCGTGCAGCGCAGCCGCGAATTGCCGATGCGCTCGATGAAGCCGTGCGCGAGCAGGAATTCCTCGCGCTTGGGATCGGGCTCGCGGCCGGAATAGTGCTGCCAGCGAACGAGGTCGATGCCCTCCTTGAGCCTCAGCCCCATCAGCAGCAATTCGTCCGCCTGCTCGTCATAGCCGAGCATCTCCTGCTCGAGAATGCCGTGACCGTCGCGCTCGACCATGTCGAGCCAGCTTTCGGGCTTGCGCTCGGTGGCCGTTGCCAGCTTGTTGCGGCCCTGGGTCAGCCGGCCATGGGCACCGGGTCCGATGCCGGCATAGTCGCCATAGCGCCAGTAGGTGAGGTTGTGGCGGCTCTCGGCGCCGGGGCGGGCGTGGTTGGAGACCTCGTAGGCCGGCATCCCCTCGCGCTCGGTAATCTCCTGCGTCGCCTCGTAGAGCAGGGCCGACTGGTCGCCATCCGGCACCACCAGCTTGCCGGCCTTGTGCAGGCCGAAGAAGGGCGTGCCTTCCTCGATCGTCAGCTGGTAGAGCGAGAGATGATCGACAGCATAGGACATCGCCTGCTTCAGCTCGCGCTCCCATTCCTCGACAGTCTGGTCGGGGCGGGCGTAGATGAGGTCGAAGGACATGCGCGGAAAAATGTCGCGGGCAAGTCCGATGGCCTTGAGCGCATTTTCGGTGTTGTGCAGGCGGCCGAGAAATTTGAGGTCCCGGTCGTTCAGCGCCTGCACGCCGAGCGAGACGCGGTTGACGCCGGCGGCCCGGTAGCCGCGGAAGCGCTCGGCCTCGACGCTCGACGGGTTGGCTTCGAGCGTGATCTCTATGCCATCAGGCACATGCCAGTGGCTGGCGATCCCGTCGAGAATGGCGCCGACCGTTTCAGGCGTCATCAGCGACGGCGTACCGCCACCGAGAAAGATGCTGGTCACCGTCTTGGCACCGCTCAGCTGCCGCATCGACGCCATCTCCCGCAGGAAGGCAGCAGTAAAGCGCGGCTGGTCGACGGCCTGATGGCGGACGTGGCTGTTGAAGTCGCAATAGGGACATTTGGCGGCACAAAAGGGCCAATGCACATAAACGCCGAAACCGGGTTCGCCGGTATCGGGCAGAAGGGGAGCGCCACGCAACAGCGCGCTATGCGAATCGACAATGTTCACCGGACGATCCTACGCCTCCAGTCCGGTTTCGACAAAGCGCTTGAACGCCCTTGCCCGATGCGACAGGGCCTCGGGCTCGCCCGGCTTCCAGCCATGCTTTTCCTGCGCCGACATCTCGCCGAACGTCACGTCGTGGCCCAGCGGCTGGAATATCGGGTCATAGCCGAAGCCGGCCGTTCCGCGAGGCGGCCAGACGATGATGCCCTCGACTTCGCCACGGAAGAGTTCGGTGTGTCCGTCCGGCCAGGCGAGGCAGAGGACGCTGACGAAATGGGCGCTGCGCTTGTCGGCCGTGGTGGCGCCAACCTTCTGCAGCGCCGTCTCGACCTTCTGCATCGCCATTGCGAAATCGCGGCTGCCGTCTGCCGTTTCGGCCCAGTTGGCGGTGTAGACGCCGGGATCGCCGCCGAGCGCATCGATCACCAGCCCGCTGTCGTCGGACAGTGCCGGAAGGCCGGAGGCGGTCGCCGATGCCAGCGCCTTGATCCGGGCATTCTCCTCGAATGTGGTTCCTGTCTCATCGGGCTCGACGAAATTCAGTTCTGCAGCGGACTTGGCGACAAAGCCCATCGGGCCGATCAGGTCTGCAATTTCGCGGATCTTGCCGGCATTGTGGCTGGCAACGACGATGGTCTTGGTTTCGAGCTTGCGCATGGGGTATTCCTGTCAGATGGCCCAGAGGCCGGGTTCGGCGCATTCCAGACTGTTGCCCGCCGGATCGCGGAAGTAAATCGAGCGAGCCCCGTTCGGCCAGAGAAAATCGGCTTCTATCTGAACGCCGGCAGCGCGGAGATTCTGCGCCATGGCATCCAGGTTTTCCGCTGTGACCCGGAAGCAGGCATGCCCGCTGCCGACTGT
>CAZZZI010000447.1:0-2776 GCA_964658415.1 uncultured Sphingomonas sp.
ACCGGCTTTTCGGCCTTCGGCGGCTCGGCGGGCTTTTCAGCCTTCGGGGGCTTCGGGGCTCCCGGCTCGCCGTGCTTCTCGCCCTTCGGCGGTTCCTTGCCGGGCTCCTCGGCGCCGGGCTTCTTTTTCTTCTTCGGGTCCTGCTCGTCCTCGGCAGGTTCTGCCGCGGCCTGCGCAACCTCGTAGGATGCGGTATCGGCGATCGGGCGCACGGAGGCGTTGGCTGCTGCACCGGAGAGCATCGCTGCGTGAACGGGCTGCAGCATCAGGGACAGGGACAGCAGCGGAAAGGCAGCGCTGGCAAACAATCTGGATCTGGTACCCACGGGATTTTCCTCTTGGTTCTTGTCGTTTTGGCGGACCGGATCTAACGACCCGGCCACCGCCGGCGTGTTGTTCCGATACATTCGGGCTGATTTGCGGTCTGGCGCAGCCAAAGAGCATCGGGACTGATTTTGTTCCGGATTTTTCTAAGGCCGGCCCAATGAATCGCCGATGAATGGGTCGTGCAGCCACCGTTCAGCTTGGCCGCCGCGTCCGAAACTGTGCACTGCATCATGGGCGCATGATTCCAGTTGCAATTCGCACCAAAAGAGGAAAATTATCTAAACAAGGCGGTCCTTCGGATTTCCGCCCCATTCAAACCGCGCGCGGACAAGAAAAATACCCCGCGGTTGCCAACAGAGAGGATCCTCATGCGCAACTCCACCCGTCTTTTCGCCGCCGCCTCGCTCGCCGCGATGTCGCTGTTCTCCGGCGTGGCCCTGGCCGACGGCGACACGCTGACCATCGGCACCGACGCGACCTACCCGCCTTTCGAATCGCTGGATGCCGGCGGCAAATTCCAGGGCTTCGACATCGACATCGCCAATGCCCTGTGCGACCAGATGAAAGTCAAGTGCACCATCGTCAACCAGGATTTCGATGGCATCATCCCGGCGCTGCAGGCCAAGAAGTTCGACATGATCGTCTCCTCCATGTCGATCACGCCCGAGCGCCTGAAGTCGATCGACTTCACCAACAAGATCTACAACACCCCGCCGGCTATCGCCGTGCCGAAGGATTCGACGGTGACGGAAGCCACCGACGCCGGCCTCAAGGGCAAGACGATCGGCGCCCAGTCGTCGACGACCCACGCCAACTACGCCACGGCGCACCTGAAGGACGTCGAACTCAAGCTCTATCCGACTGCCGACGAATACAAGCTCGACATGACCAACGGCCGCATCGATGCCGTCATCGACGACGTCGTCGTGCTCTCGGAATGGGTCAAGTCGGATGCCGGCAATTGCTGCAAGATGCTCGGCACGCTGCCGATCGACCCGGTCATCAACGGTGCCGGCGCCGGCATCGGCGTGCGCAAGGGCGACGACGCCCTGAAGACGAAGCTCAACACCGCCATTGCCGCTATCCGCGCCGATGGCACCTACAAGAAGATCCAGGACAAGTACTTCGACTTCGACGTATACGGCCAGTGATCGCTTTTTCAGGATAGCGAACTAATTACCGGCGGCGGAAGGCTTGCTCTTCCGCCGCTGCTGTTTGCAGACTATAGGAAAAAGAAAGCGACGATAAAGTCGCGAGGGGAAAATATGGCATGAGCGGATTGTTTTCCGCGCTCGGATCCCTGTGGGATTCCGTGAGCACGATCTTCGACCCCCTGTGTGGGCCCGTCGGCCTCTTCACTCTGTTCGGCAACGGCACCGTGCTTGCCTGCGGCGATACCGGCTGGGGCGACGAAATCGCCCTCGGCCTGAAGGTGACGATCATCGTTGCGCTGTCCACCCTTCCGGTCGGCCTGGCGATCGGCTTCCTCGTGGCGCTCGGCCAGCAGTCGGAAGAAAAATCCGTCCGCCTCGCCGCCAGCATCTACACGACCATCTTCCGTGGCCTGCCCGAACTGCTGACCCTTTTCATCGTCTATTACGGCATCCAGATCGCCCTCCAGAATCTCCTCGCCTCGCTCGGCTACGACGGGCGTTTCGAGATCAACGCCTTCGTGGCGGGGATGCTGGCGCTGTCCGTGGTGTTCTCCGCCTATTGCGCCGAAGTGCTGCTGTCGGCCTTCCGGGCGATCCCCAAGGGCCAGTACGAGGCCGGCGATTCGCTCGGCCTCGGGCGCTTGCGCACCATGCAGAAGATCATCCTGCCGCAGCTGATCCGGATTGCGCTGCCCGGCCTCGGGAACCTCTGGATGAACCTCTTGAAAGACACCTCCTACGTCTCGATCATCGGCCTGACGGACATCCTGCGCCAGACCGGCATTGCCGTGCGCGTGACCAAGGATGCCTTCTTCTTCTATCTGCTCGCCTGCGGCCTCTACCTGTTCCTGGCGATCGTCTCGTCGGTGGGCCTCGGCTTCATCGACCGGTGGACCAAGCGTTCGGAGGCAACGCGATGAGCTATTCCAAGGCCCTCATCCCGCCCCGCGCGCCGCCGCCGGAAGCCGTGACGCGGATGCGCCCGGCCCGCATGACCGGCTACATCGTCGTCACCCTCTGGGCGCTGCTCGGCCTCGCCCTGCTGGCGATGATGATCTCCAACTGGGACAACGAGAAATTCTTCAAATACGGCCCGCGCTTCCTGCATGGCCTGGTGACGACGCTCGAGCTCGTCGCCTTCTCGATCGTCTTCGGCGCCCTGCTGTCGGTGCCGCTGGCCTTTGCCCGGATGTCGCAGAACCGCTTTCTCAGCGGCTTTGCCTATGTCTATGTCTACGTCTTCCGTGGCACCCCGATCCTCGCCCAGCTGTTCCTGATCTACTACGGCCTCGGCG
>CAZZZI010000448.1:0-2747 GCA_964658415.1 uncultured Sphingomonas sp.
GATCCTCGGGTCAAGCCCGAGGATGACGAACTTCGGTGGTCTCGGCTTACAAAAAATAGGTCCCGAAGTCGACGCAGGCTTTCCAGAAGTCGGCACCCATCCAGCGCCTTCGATACGCCCACCCGCTAACTCGGCCCAGGGCCAACCCGTGCCGCACCTCTGAAGCCAATAGCAGTCGCCGCCCCCTCCGCGTCGTCATCCTCGGGCTTGACCCGAGGACCCAAACGCAAGCCCGTCGGGGTGCGGCTTGAGGGGCCACCGGCCGCCGCGAGGGCCGCCGGCACCGCGCCTGTGCCTGGATCCTCGGGTCAAGCCCGAGGATGAAGAAATTTGGTGGTCTTGGCTTGGAAAAAATAGGTCCCGAAGTCGACGCAGGCCCCCCAGGGAGCCGGCACCCATCCAGCGCCTTCGATACACTCACCCGCCAACTCGCCCCAGGGCCACGCCGTGCCGCATCCCTGAAGCCAATGGCAGTGCCCAACCCCTCCCACGTCGTCATCCTCGGGCTTGACCCGAGGACCTAACCCGGCCTCAGCGTGCCGGGACTTCGAAGACCTCGCCGGCCTGCAGCGGGCGGAACCGGTCCGGTGCGACGCCTGCGACGATGAGGGCTGCCTTCAGCCTGACCAGCGGATCGCCTATTGCCTCGTCGGTCAGCTGGAACGTGCCGAAATGGTGGCCGGCGACATGGGCGGCGTTGCAGAGCTGCATCCCCTCGACGGCTTCCTTCGGATCCTGATGCTGCCCCTTCATGAACCAGCGCGGCTCGTAGGCGCCAAAGGGCAGGATGGCGAGGCGGAAGCCGCCGTGCTTTTCGCGGGCTGCCCGATAGTTGAGGCCGCCGTGGAAGCCGGTGTCGCCGACGTGGTAGATCTTGCCCGCCGGCGTCGAGAGAACGAAGGCTGCCCAGAGCGCCATCCTCCGGTCGCTCGCCCCACGCGCGGACCAGTGGTGGCAGGGCTCGGCGTCGATGTGGATGTCCTCGGCGATCTCGAGCCTGTGGCCCCAGTCGAGGCTGGTGATGTCGGCCTCCGGCACCTTGCGGCGGATGATCGTGTCGTTGCCGAGGGGCGTCACGAAACGCGGCCGGTGCGCCTGCTGCAGACGCTTCAGCGTCGAAAGGTCGAGATGGTCGTAGTGGTTGTGCGAAACCAGCACGATGTCGATCGGCGGCAGGTCGGCAAAGGCGATGCCGGGGGCGACGACGCGCCTGGGCCCTATAAAGGAGAAAGGACTGACCCTCTCCGACCAGACGGGGTCGGTAAGGATGTTGAGGCCGGCAACCTGGATCAGCATCGAGGCATGCCCGACCATCGTCACCCGCAACCCCTCGCCGGAAATCCGCGCCTCGGGCTTGGCCGGTGCAAAAGAGCTTTCCACCGTCTTCGGCCAATGCACCCGCTGCCGCCCGCCGCCGAACTGCCATTTCAGCACATCCCGCAACCCGCCGGGCTCGATGCCATCCGGGTTGAAGAAACGCACACCATCGAAATGGTCGGTGATAGGCCCGGAGTAGTAGGGATTCTTCGTCTTCGCCACGCGAGGATTTCCATGCGGTTGATGTCGACCTAAGGTGGGGATGGATACGCCGAGGTCAAGCAGCGTTTGCACAGCATTCGATCTATCTATTGCCGTACGGCATGTTATGGATTGTGCATGGCTTTCGGCGTTTTCATCCACCGTCCCGATTCGATATACAAAGACCTCCCGGCGGAGCATTATCGGTTTCCCAGCCAGTATCTCAGTCGCGTCGAAGCATGTTTAGGCAGCTGGATTATATACCATTCCCCTGTGAAAGTCTCCGAATCGCGGAGTTACTTCGCCATCGCAAAGGTCCAGCAGATCGTTCGCGATCCGGAGACGTCTGGTATGTACCTCGCGTTGATTGAGCCGGGGACCTATCTGGATTTCGCCGATCCCGTTCCATTCCGCAGGCTTGAGGGAGTGGTCGAACTCGGCTTGCTGAATGAATTTGGCAAGATTTCCGGCAGAGCACAATCGGCCGTTCGACCAATTTCGGCTAGCGACTTCAACCGTATCCTGGCCTTGGGCTTCAATGACAGCGACCCATTGCTGCCACGTGTTGACGACGCCTTCAATTCGACCGGATTTACGGAAGAACAAGCGCCTTTCGATTTCGAACAGCAACGCGATCGAATAAGCTATGTAAATTCGCGGATCGTCCGCGACCGCGTTTTCCGGCGAATTGTATTGCGCGCCTACGACGAACGATGCGCGATAACCGGATTGAGATTGATCAATGGCGGCGGGCGAGCGGAAGTGGAAGCGGCCCATATCCGACCCGTTGAGGCCAACGGCCCGGACAGCGTTACCAACGGCATCGCCCTTTCCGGCACGGCTCACTGGATGTTTGACCGCGGACTGATAAGCCTGACGGATGAGTTCGAAGTCCTGGTATCCAGACAGGCGAACGACCAGGATGCCGTGCGCGCCTTCGTCAAAAAGAGTGGTCGCGCCTTGGTGCCACGCCAGGCACTGCAGAGACCACACCCACAGTTTCTGAACTGGCACCGCGAAAATTGCTTCAAGCAGTAGAACTGAGCTTGATCCGGACAGCCCACCCGCCAATTGCCCCACCGATCTTGACTTTCCCGGCCAATTGCTGTTTACCGCGCCCATCTGCGACGAGCTCAAGCCTCCTAGCCGCCGACCGGGACCCCCGAAAGGGATGTGGATCCCGGAGGTCAACACCCGACAGCGCGATGCGCCCTCGGGTGCTTTTTGGC
>CAZZZI010000449.1:0-2742 GCA_964658415.1 uncultured Sphingomonas sp.
TCGCTACAGCGAGGACCGACGACGTGGCTTTGCCACGGCGGGAATTAAGGAGGGGGCGCTCGGAGGGATCCGGGCGCCCTTTTTCTTGGACGCAGCTGCCGCGGTCCCATTGGAAAGTACAGGAGTGGGGTTGTGTATAGGTCGCGGAAATGGTCAGCCGCCAGCCTCCCGCGCCCGCCAGCGAGCCATAGCTTCCTCGATATTAAGTCCATCAAACCTAGTGCTGCGCGATATGGCCGCAGTAACCAGCCCGGCACCGGGAACTGCCGACTCGCGCTTTTCGAGCGTCAGCAAGCGATCCACGACCTCCGGTGGGCTGGGGAAAAAGTTGTGGATCGCGTCCAACGAAAGCGACAGGTTGGCACCCGAGGAACTGACCGACGTGGAACAGATTTTCAACATGAACTCGATGAAGGCTTGGTCCTCTGCCGTCCGCTCCGCCACCGCGCGGACGACCTCCTCCCGTCCGCCGGCCTGCGACCAAGCGTAGAGGATTGTGATTGCGTTACGCTCAGCCAATATCCGGTCGAGTCCGCATGAAGCGTATCGCCCGAGCATGATCAACCTCACGGTATCGAAAGTCGCACGGTCGGTGATGGCTTCCGCAGCATTCGGTCGGTCGCCGTAGTAGCCATGGGAAAAGGTTTCGTCGCGAAGAATATGGCTGATAAACCCGAGCGACTGACCCTCCGAGAAGAGCTTTTCGGCCAGTTCCTTCCAGCGCTGTTCTGGCAAGGCCCTGGACAGACGCTTCAGAAGGGAGTCAGCTAGGTACCAAATCCTTGAATAGCCCCAGTCGTCGCCAGCCTCGTCCTTGGCGAGTTCGTCGGCTATGTTCACCAATCCCATCGCAAGCGCTTTCGCTGGCCACCCTTGAATGGTTTCTTCGTCGAAGCTGCCGAGTTGGTCGAGCAACCGTTCGGCCTTGGTGGTGCCGGCGTCACCGCGTTTTTCGTTTAGCTGGAGAAGGAGCGCCGCTACGTCGTTCATACCGGCATTGGCCGCCTGGATAAGCTCGGCGACATCCATGTCGGTCACGCTGTCGGCGGGCTCCACCAATGTGAAGTAGAGGCGGGAATGACTTGGGCTCGCCAACCTCAAGTCGCCAAAATCCTGAGCATGAGAGCCGCGCTGTGACTTCGAAAACAATCGCTCCTCTTTGCCTTGGTTAAAGATATGGAAGTTAAGGCCGGGGAGGTGCCGTTCGAGCTCGAACTGCATCTGCTTCCAGTCCAGTCCTTCTGCAGCCAGAGCGCCATCCATACGTTCGGCCAACTCGGTTCGTTGCGTCTCAGATATGTGCACACGGCCGGTCGCATGCGAGGCGTAGGCAGTGAGATACTCTTCGATCCAGCGGTAAAGAACCGGTTCTGTAACGGCTATAATGCGCAGCCAGACAAGATCCGCGAGGTCAACGCGCCCGTTAAGACTAGGCCAATACGCGCGCAGGCTATCAAGCACGCGGACCACGCTTCGCGCAGTATCGAAGCCCCGCCCCCCGGTCTCATCGATGACGTGGAGCAAATCGGGGACTCGACGCTGATCACATTCCGCGAACGCCTTAAGCTCTGCAGTGAACCAGCGTCGCAGGGCGAAAGACTCCGGTAGGGGGACGCCGATCTCGGTCTGGACGATTTTCTCGAGATACGCACTTCCGTTGCCGACGTCAGTCGCCTTCTCAATCGCATGCTTGAGGATCGTCCCGTCATAACAAAGGAGATAAGATAGGTTCGGGAAGTCTGCGACCGAACGAACAAGACGTAGGAGTTCGCCCACTTCCCTTGGTTCAAGGCGGTCCACGTCATCAATTGTTACGACAATGCGGCAGTCGAGCTTAACAAGAGCGGCGGAGAGGTCATCCTTCTGTGCAGCGAGAGTGGGACCCTCCGACGTATCCTTTGCAGCGGCAGCAATGCCCTCTAACACTGTCCCAACGATCGCCGCGCCAGGAATGG
Source organism: uncultured Sphingomonas sp. (assembly GCA_964658415.1). Taxonomy (GTDB): domain Bacteria; phylum Pseudomonadota; class Alphaproteobacteria; order Rhizobiales; family Rhizobiaceae; genus Rhizobium. The sequence continues at coordinate 1,956 of CAZZZI010000449.1, forward strand.
CAAGCCCCGCCAGCGCCGCAAGCTTACCGACAGGACCCAGGTGCCCGGCGAACTTGCGCGCCTTCTCCGCGACCTCTTTCGCCGTTATGATCGACTTTCCCGTCGCATCGCCGCTCGCTTGCTCAAGGCCCGCTATCGCTTTGACCAAATCTTCAAAAAGACTCGCAAGCAGCTGATCGCGGTCGCCGATCAGCCACGGCCGGAACTCAACTACCGCGACCTTGCTCAGGTTCATCGCCTTGAGCTTTGCGACGACGAGAGCAAGCAAGCTCGACTTTCCTGATCCCCACTTGCCCTCGATGCCAAGAACAAAGCCCTTGCCGGCGGCTTGGGTCGTCAGTGCGTCAGCGACGCGTTCCGCTAAGGGTGCGAAGCCGAAGCGGTCCTGATCGCTGCTTTCGATCGGGCGATCGCCATGAAAAAAACTGATGGTCATACTGCACCATGCGTCGCAAAACGCGCACGATCGAGTCTTTTCGTAAAGTGTAGTTTCAAGAACGTAGAAATATATTCTGTCCTACATTCGCCAAATATGCGATTGTGCTCTTCGCTCTTTCCAATCGTCGACACGCATCCATCACCGCAAAGAAAGCGGATGCCACTAAATTATTGAATAACGCCTTGATCAGCACAAAAACAGAAACGATCGCGAGAGTAAACACCACCTCCAGGGGTCAATCGAGTCAACCACAGCACGGTTCGTCGCACTACCGCCCCCCACACGGCCTCTCCCCCGGCGGGAGAAAATCCCCCCGCCCCGCGTTCCTCCCCCAACCCCCGGGAGACC
>CAZZZI010000450.1:0-2720 GCA_964658415.1 uncultured Sphingomonas sp.
GTCTAAATCGCCGCGACCACACACGGATGGCCTCGTGGCGGAGTGGTGACGCAGAGGACTGCAAATCCTCGTACCCCGGTTCAATTCCGGGCGAGGCCTCCAACTTTTCCCCTTAGAAGTCCCCTAGGTTGCCTTCCCGATCGGTGCGACCCGCGAATTCCATGCCGCGTCCCGTTGCCCGTTTCGAGCGTCCTCACGCGGTACGGAAGATCCGTAGCCGTCAGGATGCTGAAGTTGCCGACATTCGTCGTCAAGATTGCGGGAATGACGGCTTCATCCTTGCAAAGCGTACTGAAATGCCGTACGCTTTTGCATCATATTGAACTTCCGCGATGACGACACGGAAAAGCTATATGCCGGCAAACGACCGAGGCGGGTTCCGCCCGACGTCGCCAAGAGAGCTGTGAAAAAGCTGTTTCTCATTGATACCGCGACAAGACTGGACGATCTGCGCGTACCTCCCGGAAACATGCTCGAGGCATTGGCAGGGGACCGAGCGGGGCAATACGCCATACGAGTCAACGATCAATGGCGGGTCTGCTTCGAATGGTTTGACGGCAACGCGTACAATGTAGAGTTCGTGGATTACCACGGGTAAGGATTATCATGGCAAGAGAAATCGCGCTCCCCCATCCCGGAGAAGTCCTCAAGGAAGAGTTCCTCGATCCCATGGGCATCAGTGTCTACGCGGCAGCCAAGGCAATCGGCGTATCACGCGGCCAGTTGAATGAACTTTGCCAAGGCAAGCACCGCATCACGGCGTCGACCGCGCTCAAGTTGGGCAAATATCTAAACGTGGACCCACTGTGGTTTATGAACATGCAGGCAAAGTACGACCTCGAGGAATCGATCGAAAAACTGGCCGACGAACTCGCAGCGATCGAACCTGCCAGCCGGGCCGCGTAAGGAAGAGACTGTCCACTTCGACGATTGTGCGACGCTTGAGTTAAGATGACCCTATCCTTCGGCCTCTGGTGTACTGCTGGAGAGCGGACCACAGTCTTACGACAAAACGAGGTCGCTATCACCCGCGCTGAACCTCGATTGTCGCTGCCTGTGCAAACCTCCCGGTTTCCATATATGTCAGCCGTATAGAACGGTTAACACAGCCCCTCACCCGCGCCGCTTCCGCCCCCACCAAACCGACGTCCTCCGCCGCCAGCGGCGCACCGTGGCGCTGTCCTGCGAGAGCACGACCAGGCCGAGGGGGATCATCCAGAAGCCGAGGATCGGCAGGAAGCCGAGGAAGCCGCCGCCGACAAGCGCCGTGCCCACCGACATCCGCGCCAGCCGCGATTTCGGCAGCGGAATACGGATGGAGCCAAGCACGAGCTTGCCATTGGCGTGATCGACGCCGAAACGCATTTTCGGTTTGGCGCGCGGCTGTGGCTGTTGTGAGGCTTCCGTCATCCACAGGAAATGGGGATAAGGGCAATTAATGCAAGCCGGTGAACGATTTTTGAAAAAACCGCTTGGCAAATCGGGAAAGCATTTGTATTAGGCCACTCACACCGCGACAAGCGGTCTTCCCTGGTAGCTCAGCGGTAGAGCATTCGACTGTTAATCGACAGGTCGCCAGTTCGAATCTGGCCCGGGGAGCCAAATTCAAGAGAACCTCTGCAGAGATGCGGAGGTTTTTTTGTTTCGGCTCAGGGCGTTCTCGGGCGTCGTTAAAGCGCCGATGAAAAGCCGGCGATTTCCCTTTTCCCAAAAATGAACCGCAGCCGGCGCCGATCACGTCTTGCGGCCCGGCATCCCGCCTGCAACCATCGGACCTCGGCAAGACCGACCGTGCACCGAGGTTGGCGCATGGTCGGCGGCACCCTGGAGTTTGACATGAAGATCCCGCTTTTCCTTCTCGCAGCCACCCTGCTCTCGCCCGGCCTGTCGCTGGCAGCCCAGTGCACCCCCAACGACGGATCGGCGCGCATCCTCGCGTCGCCAAATCCGGACGACATCCATCCGGACTGGAGCGATGGCTCGACCATCGGATTGAGCTGGACCTTCGAGGGCAAGGAAGTCGGAGACAGCGGCGACTATCTCAAGGGCAAACTGATTTCGCCGCGCGGCGATGTGGGCAGCCGGGGCGTCTATATCCTCGCCCGGGAATGGGATTGCAGCTGATAGCCGCAGCGTCGGGGCGCGGGTCGAAGGCGGCGGCATTGAAATGACCGTTGATCGGATGGGCAAAGCAGTGAAGAATGGCAGTCGTTCGGCGTCCGTGGCGCACAGCCTGGCGCTGAGGCTGTCCCTTTTCATGTCCCAGCAGGAATCGATCCCTTGATCCAGACATCCCTTGCCCGATTTCTTCGCCCTGCCCTGGCCGTGGCGACCCTTGCCGGCTTCAGCCTGCCCAACACCGCCGCCATGGCCGCCCCGAGTTGCTGGTCGCTGCTGCAGAGCAAATACGGGCCGGGGATCCTGAAGGCCGTCGACGAGGCCGATCCCTGCGCCAAGATGCCGGGCTTCGAGAAGAAGGAGCGCTTCGACCTCACCGGCCTCGACCTCTGCACCGCGCCCGATGGCGTCCAGATCAACGCCACGGCTGACCTCGCCTGCAAGTCCGGATCCCACGGCGGCCTGCTCAAGGGCATGGGCATGAGCGGCAAGCTGCAGGCCTCGATGACCGTCGATGTCGGCGCCTGCAAGATCACCGATTCCCATGTCAGCGTCAGCGGCCCGGTCGGCGAACTCCTGACATCGGTCGGCGACATCCAGAA
>CAZZZI010000451.1:0-2694 GCA_964658415.1 uncultured Sphingomonas sp.
CCGATATCCAAAGGTTTTAAAGGCTTTGGCGAGAACCGACCTGCTCATTCTTGATGACTGGGGGCCGGAGAAGCTCAATGACGAGCAAAGGCGCGACCTCTTGGAGATCGTCGAGGACAGATATGAGAAGCGTTCCACCATCGTCACCAGCCAAGTCCCCGTCGAACACTGGTACGACATGATCGGCAATCCGACCATCGCCGATGCCGTCCTGGACCGCCTCGTGCACAATGCATACCGCATCGAGTTGTCCGGGGAGAGCATGCGAAAGCAACGCTCCGTTACCGCCGCGGAAACAACCCAGGCTTGACGACGCGATAATCAGGATCCATTCATTGCAAAGACCCAGAGTTCAGCTTGAGATGACCGGCTTCACGCCGGAATCGTGGCCGGAATGAATTCGGAATGGGTGGCCGGCTTCGCGTCGGAATAGATGGCCGGCATCATCGGAATACGCACGTTCTCCTCGCAGGTTCTAAACACACCCGCATCCTCGCACAATTGATGCCGTCGGGGGGCGTCCACTCCACCGGCTATGCCGGATACAACAGGCTGATCGGGCTAGATAGGATTGGCCCAGACATTCGGCTTGCCTATTGTCGGGCCCACGCTCGTCGCAAGCTGGTGGAGATCACCCGCAACGGCTCAGCACCCATTGCCGAGGACGGCGTCAACCGGACCGGTGAACTTTACCGGATCGAGGCCGAACTGCGTGGCCTTGATCAGGAGCCGCGTCTTGCCGGACGGCAGGAGCGGTCAGCGCCAGTAATCGCCGACATGCAGACTTGGCTCGTCCATCACCGTGCCCGTGTCGCGACGAAGTGCCCGCTCGGCGAAGCTTTGGCCTACATCGCCAAATATTGGAAAGGCCTGAAGTTGTTCTTCGACGACGGCCGCATCGAAATCGACACGGATGTTGTTGAACAGCCCCTTTCTCATCCTTTTTGTGGTTTAGGTGGCCTATCTCTCCAGGCTTCAACCATGGCTGCGTAGGCTGCCTCCGCCTGTGCAACGAGCTCCATCTCTCGATGGCGGCTTTCCTTGATCCAGTAATCGCGGGCGGGACCAGCTGGCCGATGTGCTTTGGCTGCGCCGGCACGCAGTTCAAGCTTGCGCATCTTCATGGCAACAAAGGCGGGCCGAGCCCATCTGTAGGGAGCTTCCTTGGCCAGCAACTGCCAGATCAGATTTGCGATCTTGCGCGCCGTTGCGACCGCCGCGACGTTGAGGCCTTTGCGGTCCTTAATCCGGAGAAAGAAGGCACGCAGCGGCCCCGGAACCGACGCGGCCGACCAGGCAGCTTCAATCAACATCGTTCTGGCAATCGCATTTCCCTGTTTCGAGATGCGGCCATGGATTGCCACGCGATCGCCGGACTGGCGCACCCGCGGGGTCAAGCCGAAGTAGCTCGCAAGCCGGTCGGGCGTCGGGAACCGGGAGATGTCGCCAATGGCGGCTATCACCGCCGTGGCAACCACAGAATTTATGCCGGCGATCGTCATCAGCTTGCGCGTGCGAGTGTCGTCGAGCGCAATTCGCGCATGGTGCCATCCAGCTTTTCAAGCTTGCCCTTCAGCCAGTCCAGTTCATCGAGATGGCGGGCGAGGAGGTCGCGCTCTGCCTTGGGCAACGGGGCCGTCGAGAGCCAGTCCCTGCCGCCTTTTCCGAACAGATGTCCCGAGTATTTCGGCACGAGATTGGCGTGGAGAACGGCTTGGACCCGGCTCTTCACCCGTCGCACTGATCGCACGAGCGCCGCGCGCTCCGAGACGAGACGACGCAGATTCAGGGTATCGTCATCTGCGGCCCAGACCTCTGGCAAAAAGCCGGCGGCATGAAGCTGCGCTAGAATCCTCGCGTCGACTTTGTCGGTCTTCACACGCGCGTGGGCGATGGCCTTCACCTGAAGCGGGTTCGCGATAACGACCTTGGCCACGAAAGGCGTCAGCAACCTTACGATGGCCGAGGTGTTCCCGGTCGCTTCCAGTATAACTTCGTCATCTTTTCGAACCTTCTGCCCAAAGGCCACCACAGCGTCGTAATCCAGTTCCACCCGGAATTCTTCTGTGACCTTGCCCCGGTCAAGAACCGCGACCTGCGCAAAACTTCGATGCACATCCATTCCGATCGACCGCATTCAAAATCCTCCATGTTGTTAATGGGGGAGTGCGCGGGCTGTGCGACATCTACGGATACGCGCTCGCAGCGCAGACGGGATAGTCGCAGGGGCGGCCAGATAACAACGCGAGCTCGCAGCTCAAAGTCAATTCGGCCTGCCCGCTTCTTCGCACTCCGACGCCCCTGTCCCGACACGACAATTCTGACATGACAGGATAGAATCTGCCTAGCGTTCGTCGGGCGCCGATGGCAACATGCCCGATAACAATATCGCTGAGCGTGCCATGCGTCCGCTTGGAATCGGTCGTAAGAACTGGCTCTTCGCCGGCTCGGACAAGGGCGGCGAGCGCATCGCCAACATCCTGACCATCATCGAGACCGCCAAACTCCATGGCCATAATCCGGAGGTCTACCTCACAGACGTCCTGACCCGGATCCAAAGCCATCCAAAGGATCGGCTCCAGGAATTGCTGCCGTGGCGTACGCATCCGAGCTGAACCGGATTGCGGATTTGAGTGATTGTGTGGATGCTCTGTCTATATAGACGGCAATATAGACGGTGCTTTCATGGACATC
>CAZZZI010000452.1:0-2691 GCA_964658415.1 uncultured Sphingomonas sp.
CAGGGTCATGATCGCGCAAGCGACGACGCCGACGATGCCGCACACGATCATCACGAGGCGACGGTCGATGAGATCGGACACCCTGCCGATCGGCATTTGCGAGATCGCGCCGCCGGCGAGCACGCAGGCCAGAAGCGTCGCGCCCTGTGCCGTATTCATGCCGACGATCTGGGTGTAGACGCCGCCAAGACTGTTCCAGGTGCCGGACAGCGCGCCGGAGAGAAGCGATCCCACGAAGGCTACGGGCGAGAGCCGATAGAGCTTGGGGAGATCGAATTTGGCCTGGGCGATGGGGGTCGGCGACGCGGCCGTTGACAAGGCCGTCGGCAGCATGGCCAGCGCGAAGATGATGCCGCAGAGGATGAACAGCGACGTGGACTTGGGATCGCCAAGCGGCACCAGATACTGTCCGCCGATCGATCCGACCAGGCAGGTGATCATGTAGACCGAGAATATCGTCGCACGGTTGGCGTTGGTGACGCGCTCGTTCAGCCAGCTCTCGATGATCAGGTAGCTTCCGGCGATGGCAAAGCCGCTGATGAAGCGGAACGCCACCCAGGCGCGCCAGTCGACCAACAGGGCACAGAGCAGGATGCCGACGCCGAGCAGCGAGATCAGTGCGCCGAACACCCGCACATGGCCGACCCGCTTCACGAAAAGAGGGGTGATGACGCAGGAAATGGTGAAGCCGAGCGTATAGCCGGTCGCGATGAAGGAGATGGTGAACGTCGACCAGCCCTCCGCCACCGAGCGGATCGGCACGACATAGTTCATCAGTCCGAGACCGACCATCATCAGGAGTGTCGACAGCATCAGGCTGGCGATTGAGATCAGGCTTGCCAGCATGGCGCAGTTCCGCTCCTGGGACAGAGATATGCAGAGATGCATTGTCCTCTATCCCACGAACGGTGCGCAATCAATCACGACGCCGAGTGGTGCAGATAGCGGCATCGCGCAGATCCCGCGGATTTTTTCGAAACAAAACAGCAGCTTGATGCGCGACGCGGCGTGGCAATTGATCATCAGATGACGGTATACATTGCTTCCGGATATGCCCAACGCTCGTAAGCGGGACCTCCGTCACCTGTCGCTGTCAGCGTCGTGCTCTCTACGGAGAGCGCAATCGGCAGAAGAAAAACGTCAGGTGCAGACGGCCTTTGCTGAGCTCAGAAGACGAAGCTCAACAGGCACCCGAGCCATGCAACGGACGCGGACTATTCAGTAGGCCCGGAATTCGGCGAACATCGTCGTCGGCCGAACCAGACGGGAGGATGTACCCGTCCCGCGCGCCGACATCTGCTCGTTTGTCGCTTCGATACGGCGATAACCGCGCTGCATCCGAAAATGCTCGCTGGCTTGGCGGAGGGTTTCAAACCCACAATGTATAGGACGCGAACGAGTTGTCATGGCCTTGGATCCTGCTCGTGGTTCCTCCCAAGACGCAGGATGAATATCGCAGCGCAGCATCGATTCGACAATGTGTGCGGATGCAATGCCAGCAATGCAATATATGCATGGCTCAATTCATATTTTCATTATAGTGCCAAAAAAATAGCCGATTAAAGGATTGCGTCGATCCGCTGGCGGAAAGCCAGAAGATCCTGCCAGGCCAAGCGCTTATTGATCGGCGCGGTCAGCAGATCCTGGGGATGCAGCGTCGCAATTGCCGGCACGGAGCCCGATCCGACGCCGATTTCGCGCCAATGGCCGCGCAGGGCGTGAATCGTCTCGTTGCCGCCGAAAAAGAAACGTGCCGTGAAATTTCCGAGCAGCAGCAGAACTTTCGGCTCCGCCAACGCAATTTGCCGCTCGATGAAGGGTCTGCAGATATCCGTTTCCGGAATGGACGGTGCGCGGTTGCCCGGCGGCCGCCACGGAATGACGTTGGTGAGCAGGATACCGTCGCGGCCGAGGCCGATGGAGGCCAGCATCCGGTCGAGCAGCAGCCCGGAGCGTCCCGCAAACACGGCGCCCTCCCGGTCGTCGTCGGCCCCCGGCATGGGGCCGATGATCATGATGCCGCTTTCCGGGCTACCGCTGGCAAACAGCGTCGATCGCGCGCTGTTCTTGAGGTTGCAGCCATTGAAGGCTTCCAGCGCCGCCTTCAGCTCTGGCAGGGAGCGGGCGCTCTCGGCGGCAAAGCGTGCCTGGTCGATGGCCTGCTCGTCGGGGATGGCCGGTGCCCGCGCGGCAGCGGCGGGCGGAGGCGCAGCGGCACGCGCCGGCGCAGAAGGTCGCCCTTCGGCACCGCCCACGATCTGGCTCTGCGGTGTGGAGGCGGGTGACTGCGCCGGACGCCCGGCCTGCCGGGCCGCCTTCATCGTCTCGAATTCGGCGAAACGGTCGACCGGATCCTCTTCCAGGAGCCAGCCGACGCCCGCATCCGCATGAAAATGCAGAAGCGCGGCAAGTTCGGCCGGGGAAAGGTCTTGGACGGAGATCATGGCTGAACTCTACCGAAGCCGGCCGGGCAAGGGAAGAGCCAAAGCCCCGGCCGTCCCCGTCTCAGGCCGTCCACTGGGCGATATCGTCGCGCTCGCCGATCAACGCCAGTCCGTGCGCGATCGAAAGCAGTTCGCCACCGGTCTCGATGCGGCTGGCGTCGAAGCGCTCGGTGAAGAGCTTGCGGACCGCCGGCACGAAGGACGTTCCGCCCGTCAGGAAGACCTTGTCGATGCTGGCAGCCGGTGT
>CAZZZI010000453.1:0-2646 GCA_964658415.1 uncultured Sphingomonas sp.
TCGAAGAAGTCTTCCGGACGCAGCGCGTCTTCGTCGATGCCGTAGATGGCGTCGGCCGAAGTGAGGGTTTCGCCCTGCTTCTGGCGTTCGGCTTCTTCGGCCGAACGGGCAACGTTCAGCTCGATGGCGATTTCGACTTCGCCGTGCAGGGCGAGCGTGACGCTGTGCAGGCCGATGGTCTTGATCGGCGTGTTCAGCTCAACCTGGCTGCGGCCGATGTTGAAGCCTTCGGCAGCGAGGATGTCGACGACGTCGCGAGCAGCGACCGAGCCGTACAGCTGGCCGGTTTCGCCAGCCGAGCGGACGACGTTGAAGGACTTGCCTTCGAGAACGTCGGCAACCTTCTGGGCTTCGCTCTTGCGCTCCAGGTTGCGGGCTTCGAGGGTCGAGCGTTCGGCTTCGAAGCGGGTCTTGTTGGCAGCGTTGGCGCGCAGTGCCTTGCCGAGCGGCAGCAGGTAGTTACGGGCGAAGCCGTCACGAACCTTTACGGTCTCGCCCATCTGGCCGAGCTTGGGAACGCGTTCGAGAAGAATGACTTGCATCGTGGTGTCCTTTCAATGTCAGGTTTTTGGATCGGTATTATCGGGGGATTTCGCACCCGTGTTCGGGGTCAGCGCGATTGCCTTGCGGGTATCGGACAGTCCGAGAACGAGGATGAAGAAGATCGGCAGCACCATGGTGGCTGCCAGGTAGCAGAGGACGAGAGCCGGCAGCTGCCAGTCCTTGCCCCGGGTCTTGTAGTGAAGCGCCGAAAAGCCGGCGAGCACGAAGCCGGCACCGAAGGCACCGAACACGGTGGCGCCGACCATCGCCGGAATGCCGCCGGCAAAGCAGGCAACGAGGCCGGCCAGAAAAATGAAGATCGCATTGCGGTTCATGCGCAGCGCCGAGGGCACGTCCTCGCGCGGCCGGAAATTGCGCCCCGAAGCGGTGACGATGCGGGTGGCGATGTAATAGGCGGCAAACAGCATGATCACCCAGATGCCGGCCTGCAGGGCGGGCAGCATCAGCACGATCAGCGATTTGGTCTGCGCGGTGGCGGCCGGATCCGGCTGGAACGAGGGCTCCTGGGCTGCAAGCGCCGTCATCAGGGCGTCGACCATCTTGTCGGTGAGTTCAGGCCCGTAGCCGATCATCACGCCGACGGCGATCACGCCGACGGTGACGAGGCCGCAGAGCTGCACGAGCATGTCGGACAGCGGATACCAGGCCATCAGGTGGTCCGGTCCGCCCAGTTCGTTGGCGGGGCGAGCGAGGTTCGCCAGATGGCTGATCCAGCCGGCAGGCACCAGCGTCACGAGCGCCATGACGAAGGCAAAGGACGGCGAGATGGCGACGGCGCCGAGCACGAAGGCTGTCACGATCGAGATGATGGCGGCGATATTGCCCCAGCCGAGGCCGGCAATCAGGATTGGCAGCGCGGAAGCGGCATAGAGGATGGCGCTGAACGACGGCTGTGCATTCGCGGCCAGCACAAGCAGGGTCGCGGTAATGCCGGCGAGCACGCCGGTCAGCATCAATCGGGAGTTCAAGGTCTTCAAGTCGCTGTCCTGCTTGTTCAAGCAGTTAGAGGTTCACCGCTGATTCTAAATCTCAGCAACGCAGCCCCAACATGGGTTTCAAATGGTTTCGATCCACGCCCACCGTGGAAGGAAGAAGGGAAGGCATGACTGCCTTCCCTAGAGGTCTTGATCGATCAGTCGCGATTAAGCGACGACGTAAGGCAGCAGACCGAGGAAACGGGCGCGCTTGATGGCCTGGGCCAGTTCGCGCTGCTTCTTCTGGGAAACGGCCGTGATACGCGAAGGAACGATCTTGCCACGCTCGGAAATGTAGCGCTGCAGAAGACGGACGTCCTTGTAGTCGATCCGCGGTGCGTTGGCACCGGAGAAGGGGCAGGTCTTGCGACGACGATGGAACGGACGACGGACCTGCGAAGAGGAGGAAGCTTCAGACATATTCAGATCTCCTTAAACGCGGTCTTCGCGCGGACGGCGCGGACGGTCTTCGCGATCACCACGATCCGGGCGTGGGCCACGGTCGCCGAAGCCACCACGGTCCGGACGGTCGCCATCACGACGCGGACGATCGTCACGGTCGCGCTTCTGCATCATGGCAGACGGGCCTTCCTCGTGCTTTTCGACGGCAATCGTCATGTAGCGCAGGACGTCTTCCGAGATGCGCATCTGACGTTCCATTTCCTGCACGGCGGCAGGAGGAGCATCGATGTCCATCAGGGCGTAGTGAGCCTTGCGGTTCTTGTTGATGCGATAGGTGAGGGACTTGAGGCCCCAGTTCTCGATACGCCCGACTTTGCCACCGTTTGCTTCGATGACACCCTTGTACTGTTCTACGAGGGCATCAACCTGCTGCGCGGAAACGTCCTGTCGGGCAAGGAATACATGTTCGTAAAGAGCCATGATGAGCTTTGCCTTTCTTGCGTTTGTGAAACCCGGTATCGGCGGCTAAGCCTCAACGACTGCTCCTGTAAGGGCGAACCCAAGCAAGAAAGCGTTAATCCGAGACGGTCGAGAGCGGAGACACGGGAGGCTGGAACGCTTCCGTTCCGAACGATTTCCAGGGAAACCGGCCCTCCGTTCAGCCACCAGCCAGATGACCGGGTTTGCGAACATGGCGGCTTATACG
>CAZZZI010000454.1:0-2641 GCA_964658415.1 uncultured Sphingomonas sp.
ATGCCGTGCGCGCTCTCCGGTGCCGCGGCTCCCTCTCAGCGGAGATTGCTCGATGGCGATCACGATTACGTCGATTCTCTTTATTCTGATCGGGCTTGCGCTCGGCGGCGGCGGCGGGTGGCTCGTTGCCCTCGGCGGCAGTCCCTTCTATCTCTTTGCCGGCGTGATGTTCATCGTCACCGGCGTCCTCCTCTGGATGCGCCGTGCGGCGGCTCTCTGGGTCTATGCAGTCCTGGTGCTCGCCGCCCTCGGCTGGGCGGTCTGGGAAGTCGGCTTCGACTGGTGGCAGCTCGGACCGCGCGGCGGACTGATCATCGTGCTCGGCATCTGGTTGCTGACGCCGTGGATCCGCAAGCCGCTCGGCTTCCGCAGCCCGACCGGCTTCACCTACGGGGCAAGCCCTTGGCCGCTCGCCATCCCGGTGATCATTGCCGTCGTCATTGCCGGCTACTCGATGACAACAGATCCGCATGACCTCGCAGGCAGCCTGCCGACCGAAGTCGCCAGCAATGCCCCGATGGGTGGCGACATGCCGGATGGCGACTGGCACCAGTATGGCCGCACGCCCTACGGCCAGCGCTACTCGCCGCTGGCCCAGATCACGCCGACCAATGTCGCCGATCTGAAGCTTGCCTGGCAGTACCAGACGGGTGACGTCAAGCGCCCCGATGACGTCGGCGAGACCACCTATCAGGTGACGCCGCTGAAAGTCGGCGACAGTCTCTACCTCTGCACGCCGCATAATCTGGCCATCGCTCTCGATGCCGCATCGGGCAAGGAAAAATGGCGCTACGATCCGAATTCGGGCATGAACCCGAACCGGCAGCACCAGACCTGCCGTGGCGTCAGCTACTATCACGATGTGGCCGCACCGGCGGGCTCGGCCTGCGCGGAACGGGTCTACCTGCCGACCTCGGATGCCCGCCTGATCGCGCTCGATGCCGCCAACGGCAAGGTCTGCGAGACTTTTGCCAACAAGGGCACGCTCGACCTCGGCCAGGGCATGAAATACAATCCGGCCGGCTACTATTATTCGACGTCGCCGCCCGTTGTCGCCAAGGGCATGATCATTGTCGGCGGGGCGGTCAACGACAACTACTCGACCAAGGAACCGTCGGGCGTCATCCGCGCCTTCGACATCAACACCGGCGCCCTCGTCTGGAACTTCGATACAGGCAACCCGGACGAGACGACACCGCTGCCGGCAGGCCAGACCTACACCACGAACTCGCCGAACAGCTGGTCCGTCTCCAGCGCCGACGAAGCGCTCGGCCTGCTCTACGTGCCGCTCGGCAACAAGGTGCCCGACCAGTTGGGCATGGGCCGCAGCCCGAGCGTCGAGAAGTTCTCGTCGTCGATCGCGGCGCTCGACCTTGCCACCGGAAAGGTCCGTTGGGTTCAGCAGTTCGTCCACCACGATCTCTGGGACATGGACGTGCCGGCCCAGCCGTCGCTGATCGACATCACCAAGAAGGACGGCACCACCGTGCCGGCTCTTGTGGGCGCCACCAAGCAGGGTGACATCTACGTGCTCGACCGGCGCACCGGCGAAGCCGTCATCCCGTTCAAGGAAATCCCGGCGCCGGGCGGCACGATCCCGGAAGACCATGCCTCGCCGACGCAGCCGATCTCGGACCTCACCTTCAGCCCGCCGCCGCTTCAGGAAAAGGACATGTGGGGCGTGTCGCTGTTCGACCAGCTGGCCTGCCGCATCGAGTTCCACAAGCTGAAATATGAGGGCCGCTATACGCCGCCGTCGCTGCAGGGCTCGCTGATCTATCCCGGCAATTTCGGCACCTTCAACTGGGGCAGCGTCGCCGTCGATCCGGAGCGCCAGGTGATGTTCGGCATGCCGACCTACCTTGCCTTCACCTCGCAGCTCGTGCCAGCAAGCCAGATCCCGCCACGGGGACAGGACGAGAAGGGCAGCGAACAGGGCCTCAACCGCAATGACGGCGCGCCCTACGGCGTCTTCATGGGCCCCTTCCTCAGCCCGCTGAAGATCCCCTGCCAGGCACCGCCATGGGGCTATGTCGCCGGCGTCGATCTGAAGACCGGCAAGACCGTCTACAAGCACAAGAACGGCACGACGCGCGACATGACGCCCCTGCCGCTCGCCTTCAACGTCGGCGTTCCCGGTATCGGCGGCCCCATGATCACCAAGGGCGGCGTCGTGTTCATGGGCGCTGCCGTCGACGATTTTCTGCGCGCCTACGACCTGACATCGGGCAAGGTATTGTGGAAGGGCCGGCTTCCGGCCGGTGGCCAGTCCACCCCGATGACCTACACGGCTGGCGACAACAAGCAGTTCGTGCTGATCGTCGCCGGTGGCCACGGCTCCATCGGCACCAAGCCCGGCGATTACGTGATGGCCTACACGCTGCCGTAACAATCGGAGCGACAACTGCAATCCTGGCCTCCCCGTCAACGACGACGGGGAGGCTCAGAAGGCTGACAAAACCTGAAAAAGCTTGTTTGACGAGGGCGACACCGCTGTCTCCCTCATCCTCGCCCTTGTGGCACGACTGTCCGGTTTAAATTCAGTCCCACATCAAGACCATCTGATCGTGCCTTCGGTTTGGGTCGGGTGGTGGCCTTGTGAGTTGGTCGGTTCGGCGCTGATGCATCAGGTTTGTGCGCA
>CAZZZI010000455.1:0-2640 GCA_964658415.1 uncultured Sphingomonas sp.
CAGGCCGGCAGCCTGCGCGTCGGCGACGTCATTGCCTTCATCGGCTTTGCCAACCTTCTGATCGGCCGCCTCGACCAGATGCGCATGTTCGCCACGCAGATCTTCGAAGCCCGTGCCAAGCTGGTCGACTTCTACGCTCTGGAAGACAGTGTCCGTGATCGCGAAGAACCTGCTGGCCTTGCCGAAATCAAGGACGTCAAGGGCGACGTCGAGTTCCGCAACGTCTCGTTTGCCTTCGGTGGCGAAAGCTCGCAGGGCCTGCATGACGTCAACTTCAAGGTCAAGGCTGGCCAGACTGTCGCTATCGTCGGCCCCACCGGCGCCGGCAAGACGACGATGGTCAACCTGCTCCAGCGCGTCTTCGACCCGCAGGTCGGCCAGATCCTCGTCGACGGCACGGATATCGGCAAGGTGACCCGCAAGTCTCTGCGTCGCAGCATTGCCACGGTGTTCCAGGATGCCGGTCTGCTGAACCGTTCGATCAGCGACAACATCCGCCTCGGCCGTGAAGATGCGACGCTCGAACAGGTCATGGAAGCAGCCAGTGCTGCAGCCGCTGCCGACTTCATCGAGACCCGTGACGACGGCTACGACACCCGCGTCGGCGAACGTGGCAACAAGCTCTCCGGCGGCGAACGCCAGCGGATTGCCATTGCTCGCGCCATCCTCAAGGATGCACCGATCCTGGTCCTCGACGAAGCAACCAGCGCGCTGGATGTCGAAACCGAGAACCGCGTCAAGGCAGCCATCGACAACCTGCGCCAGAACCGCACGACCTTTATCATCGCCCACCGCCTCTCGACGGTTCGCGAAGCCGATATCGTGCTCTTCCTGGAAAACGGCCGGGTTGTTGAAAACGGCAGCTTCGACGATCTGAGCAAGAGCAACGGCCGCTTCGCCGCCCTGCTTCGCGCCAGCGGCATCCTCACGGACGAAGAAGTCCGCAAGGCCCACGCCACCTCGGAAGCCGCATAAGGCTCCAGCACGAAAGACATCGAAAAAGGCCGGAAGGATGATCTCCTTCCGGCCCTTTTGCATATCGGGGACCTGACGACTACAGCGCCCGGAACGTAGAGCCGGCATGCCGCGACGGCAGCCGGTTGCCCTGGCCGAACAGCCGGTTGCGGAGCGACCCTTCCGCATATTCCGTCTTGTAGATGCCCCGATCCTGCAGGGCCGGCACGACGTAGGCGATAAAATCCTCGTAGCTTTCGGGCGTCACCGTGCGCGTCAGGTTGAAGCCGTCGATTTCGCCCTCGACGATCCAGGCGTGAAGCTCGTCCGCGACATCGGATCCATCGCCGACAATGGTCGGATATCGACCGCCGATTGCCATTTCCCCGAGAAGCTGCCGCTTGGTCCAGCCGCGTTGCTGCGCAACTTGCGCCGCCGACTGGCTGGCATTGGACGGCCCGCCATAGGCGATGACCTCGTCCAGCTCGAAGCGGGAAAAATCGACGCCGGTGCTCGCCGAGAAATGGGCAAGCCCGGCTTCGGGGCTGGCATGGCGGAGATAGTCCTCGTATTTTTCCTGCGCCGCCCTCGACGAGCGATCGGCAACGACGGTGATCCCGACCAGGATCTTGATGTCGTCGGCCCGTCGCCCTGATGCCACCAGCTCCTCGCGCAGCAATCGCGATGTCTTGCGGGCAGACGCCTTGTCTGTCGCCGTGATGAACACGCATTCCGCATGACGGATGGCGAATTGCCGGCCGCGACCGGACGTTCCCGCCTGATAGATGACAGGCGTCCGCTGGATCGAAGGTTCGCTGAGATGATACCCGCTCATCTGGTAATAGGGCCCATCATGGCTGACGGCGCGCACCTTTGCCGGGTCGGCATAGACGCGAGCCGCCCGGTCCGCCCGAACGGCGTCGTCGGACCAGCTGCCCTCCCAGAGCTTGTACAGCACCTCGAGATAATCGTCGGCGCGATCGTAGCGCGAATCATGGGCGGCCTGCGCATCCTGACCCAGCGCCCGGGCCGCACTGTCGAGATAACCGGTCACGATATTCCAGCCGATCCGCCCGCCGGTCAGATGATCGAGCGTCGACATGCGGCGGGCGAACAGATAGGGGGCCTCGGCGTTGACATTGACGGTCACCCCGAAGCCGAGATGCTTGGTCACCGCCGCCATGCCCGGCACCAGCAGTGCCGGATCGTTCAGCGGTAGCTGGATGGATTCCCTCAAGGTCAGGTCGACAGAGCTGTCGTAGACGTCGTAAACGCCGAGGATATCGGCAAGGAACACGCCATCGAACAAGCCGCGCTCCAGCGTTGTGGCGAGCGACGTCCAGTGCTCGAGCGTCTTGTACTCCACGGACCGGTCGCGCGGATGCGTCCAGAGCCCGTGGTTGATATGGCCGACCGAGTTCATCGTGAAGGCGTTGAGGACGATCTGCTTCTTTTCCTGCGTCATGGGCGACCAGCCCCTCCCCTCTGCTGAACAAATTTCGTTCCCATGTCCATTCCTCCGCGTATAAATCCGGCCGCCATCCGGCACTGTCGCCGCGATCATAGGGGCGATGACGGGATCGACAAAGGGGTGCGTCCCTTTCTCAGCAATGGCCTTGGAAAATCCGACCCGATTTGACGACAGGACGCAAATGGCGGCACCACTATCCGCATTTGAGACCCAGT
>CAZZZI010000456.1:0-2637 GCA_964658415.1 uncultured Sphingomonas sp.
GACGGCATCAAGGTCGAGCGCGGCAAGGCGCTGGCGCAGGTCCGCGCCGAAGTCGGCATGGTGTTCCAGTCGTTCAACCTGTTTCCGCACCTGACGGTGCTGAAGAATGTCATGCTGGCACCGATGCGGGTGCGCGGCGCGAATGCGGCGGATGCGGCCCGCAAGGCAGGCGAGCTTTTGGCGCGCGTCGGTATCTCGGAGCAGTCGGACAAATATCCGGAGATGCTGTCGGGCGGCCAGCAGCAGCGCGTCGCCATTGCTCGGGCGCTGGCCATGGAGCCGCGGGTGCTGTTGTTTGACGAGCCGACCTCGTCGCTCGATCCTGAAATGGTCGGCGAGGTGCTCGACGTCATGCGCAAGCTTGCCGGCACCGGCGTCACCATGATCGTCGTCACCCATGAAATGGGCTTTGCCCGCCAAGTGGCCGACCGGGTGATCTTCATGGATGGTGGCCGCATCATCGAGGCCGGCACGCCGGCCGAAATCTTCGACGCGCCGCAGCAGGACCGCACCAAGAGCTTCCTGCGCGCCGTCCTCAATCACTAGTGAATAAAAGAAATCCGGGAGAGACTTCCTTATGCAACGCCCCCTCGACATCGATTTTGCCAGAAGCCAGTTTCCGGGCCTCGGCAACGGATGGACATTTTTCGACAACGCCGGCGGCTCGCAGATCGTCAAGCCCGCCGTCGATCGCATGGTGAGCTTTCTCTACGACATGAACGTCCAGATCGGCGGGAGCTACGACATCTCGCTCAAGGCGGCAAAGGCGCTGATGGACGGACGGATGGCGGCGATGCAGCTCGTCAATGCGTCGCGGCCCGAGGAGATCGTCTTCGGCGGCTCGACGACGGTGCTCTTACAGAACCTTGCCAAGGGCATGCGCAGCCAGCTGCAGCCGGGCGACGAGATCATCGTGACGATCTCCGATCATGAATCCAATATCGGTCCCTGGGAAAGCCTCAAGGACGCCGGCATCGTCCTCAAGTTCTGGCCGCTCGACACCGAGACCTACGTGCTCGACATGGCCGATCTCGCGCCGTTGATGACTGACAGGACCAAGCTCGTCTGCGTCACCCATGTCTCCAATATCCTGGGCTCGATCAACCCCATCGCCGACATCGCGGCCTTCGTCCATGCACGCGGTGCCCGCATCTGCGTCGATGCCGTCGCCTATGCGCCGCACCGGGCCATCGACGTCAAGGCCTGGGACGTCGACTACTATGTCTTCAGCCTCTACAAGACCTACGGCCCGCACTACGCGATAATGTACGGCAAGTACGAGCATCTGCTCGAGCTCGATCCTCTCTATCACTTCTTCTATGGACGGGACAAAGTGCCTGGCAAGCTCGAGCCCGGCAATGCCAACTACGAGCTCGCCTATTCGCTGACGGGCATCGTCGACTACCTGGCCGAACTTGGCGAGCGATCAGGTGCCGTCGGCACCCAGCGCGACAAGATCGTCGGCGCCTTCGAGGCCATTGCGCAGCAGGAGAACGCGCTCGCCGACCGGCTGCTCGCCTATCTCCGGGGCCGCAACGACTGCCGGATTTTCGGCGAACGCGACAATGCGCGCGGAACCCGCATACCGACCATCAGCTTTGCCTTCGAGGGGCGGAATTCCGAAAGCATCTGCAAGGCGATGGACGCCCACAAGATCGCCATCCGCTTTGGCGATTTTCATGCGCGCCGGCTGGGCGACCACATCGGCCTGCCGCACTATCATGGGGCGGTACGTGTCTCCATGGTGCACTACAACACGCTCGAGGAAGTCGACCGGCTGATTGCGGCGCTGGACGAGATCCTCGCCAGCGACACCGGCATGCTTGGCGCAACGGCTTAGGCAAAGGCCGGAAGAGGAGACTACGGATGCGGTTCGACACGATCATCAGGAACGGGACAGTCGTTACCGACAGCGAAACCTTCGTCTGCGATGTCGGCATCATCGATGGCCGGATCGCGGCGCTGGCAGAAGGCCTCGCCGGGACGACAGATAGCGCTGGTGCGACAGAGATTATCGACGCCACCGGGCTTTATGTCATGCCCGGCGGCATCGACAGCCATGTGCATCTCGCCCAGCCTTCGGGCGACGGCATCGTCATGGCCGACGATTTCGCCAGCGGCACGCTCTCGGCTGCCTTCGGCGGCAATACGACGGTGCTGCCCTTCTGCATGCAGGAGAAGGGCACCAGCCTGCGCGAGGGCCTGAAAGTCTATCACGCCCAGGCGGATGGCGAGTGCTATGTTGATGTCGCCTTCCATCTCGTCGTCACCGACCCGACCGCAGCCGTGCTCGGTCAGGAGCTGCCAGCGCTGGTCAATGATGGCTACACCTCGATCAAGGTCTTCATGACCTATGAAAGCCTGCGGCTTCGCGACGACCAGATCCTCGACACGCTCGACGCCGCAAGGCGGTCCGGCGCGGTCGTCATGGTTCATTGCGAGAATGAGGACGCCATCCAGTTCCTGATCGGCAAGCACGAGGCGCAAGGCGAGCTCGCGCCGAAATACCACGCCACCAGCCGGCCGATCGCCGCCGAGCGGGAGGCAACCCATCGCGCCCTGTCGCTGGCCGAAATCGTCGAGACGCCGATCGTCATCGTCCATGTCTCCAACCGTCAGGCGATGGAGGAAATCCAG
>CAZZZI010000457.1:0-2613 GCA_964658415.1 uncultured Sphingomonas sp.
GTTGCCCACGGCTTAAACCGCTTGCAACGGGACTTCCGAAATCCTAACTCAACACTATCTTTGAGGAGAGACACCTTCACCGGGCCGATGGCCGCAAAGGAGAGCAGCATGACCACAGGACCGAACCGCATCATGGATGAATTCGCCAAGCTGATGACCGATGCGGCTGGCGCTGCACAGGGCGTTCGTCGCGAGATCGAGACGGCCTTCAATGCCCAGGCCGAACGCTGGATGAACAGCATGGACATCGTCAAGCGCGAGGAATTCGAAGCCGTGCGCGAAATGGCCATCAAGGCGCGCGACGAAAACGACGCACTCAATGCCCGTATCGATGCCCTCGAGGCGAAGCTTTCCGCCAAGGCCTGACGATTTCGGCCTGAGGGTCGGTTCAACGGGCATGGCGGACCTCCGCCATGCCCGTTTTGTTATCATTTGAACGAATTTTTTAAGACCTGTGGACATGTACAAAAAACTCAATCGCCAGAGTCATTTATGACTCGCTTCTGAATCGATCTGGCAGCACCTTTCCACAGGCGGATCGGTGAATTGCAACTCGAGGGGATGGCGTCCGCCGACGGCGCCTATACACTGATTTTAAATGATGATTCGGAACGGCCCTTGGTAAGCTACGGGCATGGTGGTCTGGTTATACTGGCCCCGTTCAACATCATCCCAGTGGTTGTGCCGGAGTAACTGTTGCAGGGTTGTGTGTTGAAGCACGAACAGCTGCATTCGCTCCGGTTGAAAAGGTGCTGCATGAGCCTGATGGAAATAGAACTTGAGCGCCAGTCCAACCCGGTCGACATGATCGAGTTCGTCGCTGCGAATAACGACTGGTCGTTCGAGCGATCCGGCGAGGACGAGATCGCCATGACGGTTGCCGGCCACTGGACCGATTACCATGTGTCGTTTTCCTGGATGGAAGAGTGCGAGGCCCTGCACATCGCCTGCGCGTTCGATATCAAGGTCGCCGAAGTCAGGGTCAACGAAGTCATCCGTCTGCTGTCCTGCATCAACGGCCAGGTGATGATGGGGCATTTCGATCTCTGGCGTCAGGAGGATGTCGTGATCTTCCGGCAGTCGCTGCTTTTGGCCGGTGGTGCCGAGCCGACGAACCGTCAGGTGGAAGTGCTGCTGTCCAATGGGCTGGAGACCTGCGAAGCCTATTATCAGGCATTCCAGTTCGTCGTCTGGTCCGGCATGGAAGCGAAAAGCGCCATGGAAGCCGTCCTGTTCGAAACCGTCGGTGAGTGCTGACATGAGCCCTGCCGCCTCTGCTTCGTCATCGTCCCACGGTCCGATCGTTCTGGTCGGGGCGGGCAATATGGGCGGTGCGCTGCTGACAGGCTGGTTGAAGAGCGGCGTTGCCGGCTCGTCGGTGATCGTCGTCGATCCCGGCCCGGCGCCGTCTATGCTGACGCTGATCGCGGAAGCGGGTGCGCGGCATGTTACCAGCCTGCCCGATGACATCGTGGCGGGCGTTCTCTTTCTTGCCCTGAAGCCGCAAGTGATGGAGGCGGTGCTGCCGTCGTTGCGGCATGCCGTCAGGCCTGAGACCGTGGTCGTTTCTGTGGCTGCCGGAAAGACACTGGCCTTTCTCGAGAGACATCTGGGGCAGGCGGCCATGGTTCGGGCCATGCCGAACACGCCGGCGATGATCGGTCGCGGCGTCACCGGTGCCTATGCCAATGGCGCCACCGACGAGCGCCGGCGGCAGCTCGTACAAAATCTTCTGAAAGTCTCGGGCCCGGTCGAATGGGTGCCTGAGGAAGCAGATATCGATGCGGTCACCGCCGTTTCCGGCAGCGGACCGGCCTATGTCTTCTATCTCGTGGAATGCATGGCTGAAGCAGGCCGTAAGCTCGGCCTGCAGGCGGACCTCGCCATGCGTCTCGCACGGGAAACCGTCGCGGGAGCTGGTGAATTGTTGCACCAGCTCCCCGACGATGCCGCGCGGCTGCGCCAGAACGTCACCTCGCCCGGCGGCACCACTGCTGCAGCGCTTGGGGTGCTGATGGCTGATGACGGCATGCAGCCGTTGTTCGATGCTGCCATTGCTGCGGCCAGGACCCGTGCGCAGGAACTGGCCGGCTGACATAACGGAGTTTTCCATGACCGAAGAGATCACCTACGGCGATTTCGAAAAGGTGGATATTCGCGTCGGGACGATTGTCGAGGCCGAAGATTTTCCCCAGGCGCGAAAGCCGGCCTACAAGCTGAAGATCGACTTCGGCCCGGAGATCGGCATCCGCAAGTCTTCGGCGCAGATTACCGTCCACTATACGCTGGAAATGCTGATCGGCCGCCAGGTCCTCGGCGTCGTCAATTTCCCGCCCCGCCAGATCGGTCCGTTTCGCTCTGAAGTGCTGACCCTCGGCTTCGAGGACGAGACCGGCGCCATCGTGCTTGCCAGCGTCGAGCGCGGCACGCCGAACGGCCGCCGGATGATGTAAGCGGCTCGGCCGCTTAATGGATGTCCCGGGAGACCCGGTCGGTGAGGCTGAAATCCGAAAACTCGGCTTCGAAGCCGGCGCGCTGCGGCGAGCAGAAGGCCGGGCCGACGGACAGCTCCTCCAGCTTGGGGTCGAAATAGGCGAGCCTTGCCATCCGCCA
>CAZZZI010000458.1:0-2605 GCA_964658415.1 uncultured Sphingomonas sp.
ATGGCGGCCTTTTGCTGCTTTACGTCATTCCCGATGGTGATTTCCAGCAGTGGCTAGGGGTCGAGGAAATCATGCGCGCCGAGGCCCGCGAGGAGGCCGAGGCCGTCGTTGCCAAGGCTGCCCAGCTGGTGCGCGAGACGATCGGCATCGAGCCGGAAACGGTCATCCGCGAGGGCGACGTGGCCGAGCAGCTGAACGCCTTGATCGACGAGGACCGCGACGTCGCCATCCTGGTGCTCGCCGCAGGCTCCGCCAAGGAAGGCCCGGGTCCGCTGGTGTCCTCGGTCGCCGGAAGGGGTGCCGCTTTCCCGATCCCGGTCACCGTCCTGCCGGATTCGCTGACCAACGAGGAAATCGACGCGCTCTGCTAAGCCTGTCGGCTATGTCCCGACGATCAGGTTGCCGATTTGTTGAGTGTTGCGCTCTTGATTGGCAGGTCGAAAAGGCCTATTTTCTTTTGAAGAGTTCTAAAAGACGGGCCGGCTCCTACCGACCGTCATGGAGATGACGATGTTCATTCAGACCGAATCCACGCCCAACCCCGCGACGCTGAAGTTCCTGCCTGGCAAGGTGGTGATGGAGAACGGCACGGCCGAGTTCCGCAACGCCGCAGATGCCGAAGCCTCGCCGCTGGCCGCCCGCCTGTTCACGGTGCCCGGCGTCACCGGCGTCTATTTCGGCTATGATTTCATCAGCGTCTCCAAGGACGAACAGGAATGGCAGCACCTGAAGCCGGCGATCCTCGGCTCGATCATGGAGCATTTCATGTCCGGCAAGCCGGTCATGGGAACGTCGTCCGCCCTGTCGGAAGCCATGGATGCCGATGGCGAGTTCTTTGCAGAGGGCGATGAGTCCATCGTCTTGACGATCAAGGAGCTGCTGGACACCCGCGTTCGTCCGGCCGTGGCGCAGGATGGGGGTGACATCACTTTCCGCGGCTTCCGGGATGGAACGGTCTTTCTCAACATGAAGGGCTCCTGCGCCGGCTGCCCGTCTTCGACGGCGACGCTGAAGCATGGCGTGCAGAACCTCCTTCGCCATTTCGTCCCCGAAGTGCTGGAAGTCGAAGCCGTCTGATCGAGGCCTTGTCGGAAATATCAGAAGATGATCGTACTGGCGCTTGATACCGCAGGCGTTGATTGCGCCGCCGCCGTCTATGACAGCGGCGGTGATCGCCTGCTTGCAGACATCACCGAGACCATCGGCAAGGGGCACGCCGAGCACCTGATTGCACTGGTCGACCGCGTGCTTGAAAAAGCCGGCCTCACGCTCGATCAGATCGAGCGGATAGCTGTCACCGTTGGACCTGGCTCCTTCACCGGCATCCGCGTCGGTGTTGCCGCTGCCCGTGGTTTTGCCCTTGCCCTCGGCATCCCGGCGGTCGGTGTCACCACGCTTGCCGTCATCGCCGCTGCCCATCGGCAGCAGGCGGCGGGTCGCCCGATCCTGGTGGCGATGGATGCCAAGCGCGGAGAAGTCTACCTGCAGACCTTCGGCGCCGACGGGCTGCCGGTCAATGAGCCGCAGGCGATGCTGATCGAGGATGCGTGGGCGCTGGCGGCTGCATTCGATGGCCTGCTGGCCGGCTCGGCCGTACCGCTGCTGCGCGCCGAGGCCGGAACCACCCCGGTTGATACCGTTGCCAACGTCTTCCCGATCGCCGACGTCGCCCGGCTTGGCGCTGCAATGGAGGTCGGCGACAAGCCGAAGCCGCTCTACCTGCGCGGTCCCGATGCCAAGCCGCAGCTCGGCTTTGCGGTCGCGAGGCAGTAGGCGATGCTGCCATCCTTCCTGACGCGAAAGCCGGAATACGAATTAGTCGCGATGGTCTCGCGCGACTGCGCCGACGTTTCCACGCTGCACAGCGCCCGCTTTCCGAAAGCCTGGGGCACGGGCGAGTTCCACAGCCTTTTGTCGCAAGAGCCGGTTTTCGGCTTCGTCGCTCGCCAGACCAATGGCAAGCCGGCGCTTTGCGGCTTCGTGCTTGCCCGCCATGTCGCCGATGAGGCGGAAATCCTCACGATAGCCGTGCAGCCCAGGCTCGGTCGCGCCGGTCTCGGCTGGCGGCTGATGCAGGCGGCTATGCGCGAGGCCCACCGGCGCGGCGGCGAAAGCATGTTCCTCGAGGTCGATGCCGGCAACCTGGCCGCAGTCGGGCTTTACCGCAAGCTGGGCTTCGACACGGTCGGCGAGCGTAAGGCCTATTACACGGATGCCTCCGGCGCGAAATCGACGGCGCTTGTCATGCGCCGCGATCTTCGCTAGTCCATGAGGTCGAATCCACGGGGCAGAAGAGCACATCGATGAATGATATCGCCAAATCGCTCGAGGAGCTCTGTGCCGAACGCGGCATGCGCATGACCGAGCAGCGGCGCGTCATCGCCCGGATCATTGCCGAAGCCGAGGACCATCCCGATGTCGAGGAACTGCATCGCCGCTCGGTGAAGATCGATTCGAAAATCTCGATCTCGACCGTCTATCGCACGGTCAAGCTGTTCGAGGACGCCGGCATCATCACCCGCCACGATTTCCGCGACGGCCGCTCGCGCTACGAGACCGTGCCGGAGGAACACCACGACCACCTGATCGACCTGAAGACCGGCGA
>CAZZZI010000459.1:0-2584 GCA_964658415.1 uncultured Sphingomonas sp.
CGGCATTCTGCTCCAGGGCTTCCTGGGTCATGATGACGCCGACGCGTTCCGGCGGCTCCTGCAGCAGCTCGCGCGGCGGCAGTTCGTATTCGCCGTCGCTGGCAATCGATACGGGACGCCATTCCATCGGCGCGGGGCTGACCGGACGGTCGGCGCGGGTCGCGACCGGGATGCGGCGGCTCGGGGCCGCTTCGACGACGGCGGCCTTCGGGGCCGGTGCTGCGGGCGCTGCGAAGGGAGCGACCTTTGCCGGAGCTGCCGCGACGGGGGCGACCGGCTTCGGCAGCACGACGGCGGCGACCACAGGCGGTACCATTACCACGGGCGGTACGGCGATTTCAGCCGGCGCGACGGGTGTGAGCACGATCGGCTCGGCAACCGGTGTGAGCCCGACAGTCACGGCTTGAGGCGCGGCGGCAAGCGGGGCCTGAGCGGCTGCAGCGGGCAGCACTGGTTCCCGACCGGTCGGCTGCCAGTCGATGATGCGATAGAGCGACAGGGCCGAGTTCTGCGGAGCCTCTGTGGCGGGGGCGGCCATCGGTGGCGCAACGAAGACCGGTGCGTGCGCGGCCACGGCGGGCGGCGGCAGTTCGCCGTCGAAGGGCATGACATCCCAGAAGGCGAAGTCGGACAGATTGGCAAGATGCGAGGCAAGCTGCGACTGCGGCACGACGGCGACAGGCTGGCGCTGCCATGCGGTCAGCGCGGGCACAGGCGTGGATTCGGGCGTGAAGATGTCCTCGACCAGCCTGTTGTTCCAGGGCATCGGTGCTGCCGGGCGCGACATCTCGACATCAGGGGTCGTCGTCGTTGCCGGTGCGGCCTCGACGGGCTCGGGCGCGGCAGGGGCATGGGTACGGATGGCGGCTGGTTTGACTGCGTTATGTTGGATGGTCTGCTCCGTCTCGTTGACGTCCTGATCCGGCGATTTCTTGCGGCTGATCAGACTTTCTGGGGTCCGCGTGAAGCGGACGTTCGGTGCCAGCGAAAAGGCGGTCTGCCAATCCTGCACGGCATCGGCCGGCACCAGGGGTGGCACCAGCGGCATGTTTGTACGACCCGGCAGGGCGACGCCAGCATCCGGAGCGGCCACGGACGGGGCCTGCGACTGACGCAATTGCTCCGCCTTCAGCTGGTCGGCCCGCTGCTGATGGGCGATCTCGGAACGGCGCTTGGCTTCGCGCGCCTGGATCAGCTTCTGCTCCAGATAGGCACGCCGCTCGGCGATCTGCTGGGCTTCGCGCGCTTCGGCTTCGGCACGCTCGGCGTCGGCCTGGACGTCTTGCCTGAAATCCGTTTCGCCGTTGGAAAAGTTGGTTTTGGAAAAACGCATGAGACCTGCAATCCAGTCATTGATTTGCCGATGGCTAACCTCAATCGAATAGGCCAGGGACGGTTAATAAGTTCCTTCCGAAATGGCGTGACTTTGAAGGGCCGGGCGCGAAAACCCATGTTTTGCGGGGTTTCTGGTGTTGCGTCGCGCATAAATATTTTAGCCATCGCGCGGGCGCCGTCGGGGGCCGGCGATCGCCGGAGGCCCTGTTGCGGACGGCGGGCAGACGCCGTCAGGAGGTCGACAGCTGGGCGATGGAAAGCATCGTGTCGGCACTGATACCGACGGATTTGGAGGATCCCTGGAGGATCGACAGGGCCGATGACGTGCTGCTGCCGGTGTTGTTCTGCAGATCGTATTCGACGGAGAATCGCTGGAGCAGCTTGTTCAGCTTCGTCGGATCGCGGAGATCGTCGACATTGATGAACTTCTTCAGCAAGTTCGCCTGGGCGTCGACATCCATCGACGAGATCGCGCTCGGCAGGCTGAACGTCGTGGTAATCACCGAATAGAGGGCGCTGTCGGCCATGATGTCGTAGACGGAATTGATGTTCGGCGCCTGGCGCTGGAAATAGAGCGCGAGGCGCGTGCCGTCGTTGTTGTCGCCCTCCTGCGATTCGAGGGTCTGGTGCAGGTAGAGTTCGTTGGTCGCGTCGAGGGCGCCTTTGTTCTGGGCGGTTCCCAGCTTGGTGTCGACCATGGCGCCGTTCGTGCCGAAATTGAACGCCTCCACGATGTCCTTGAACTGCGCCCCGGCCGTCGTGTTGACGAAGCTCTTCGAATTGTCGGGGTCCGATGCGAAGGCCTTTTTCAGCGTATCGGCCGTGACCTTCTTCGGGTCGATGCCGCTCGCCTTGAGAATGAAGTCGGTGAGCTTGGGGTCGGCCAGAAGGTCGGAAACGCTGGTGACCTTGGCGATGTTGGTGGTGAAGTAGGTGGCATCCTTCTTGATGGTGGCGGTTTTGGCCGTCAGCGCGGATCCCGACAAACCGCGCTGCTCCTCGGTCGAATATTTGGAGATGTAGCTGTTGACCTGCGTCGTCGACAGCGCCGTCACCGGCGTCTTGAGATTGCCGGCGCTGTCGAAATTGAAGGCCTTGGCGAGCTTCACGAAGCGGTCGTCCTTCAGCGTGTTGACGTAGCTCTTCGGGTCATAGGGATCGCTCTCCATGATCTTCTTCATCTGCACCTTGGAGATCTCGTTTTCGCCGATCCCGTAGGAGCGCAGCGCCATCTGGTAGAGTTCCGGCA
>CAZZZI010000460.1:0-2582 GCA_964658415.1 uncultured Sphingomonas sp.
CCCGATGACGGCAGCGACCAGCACGGCGAACACTTTGCGCACGGCACCGGCATCGGGGCGGAACGATCTGCCGATGAAGACCGCGACCATCATGCCGATGGCCGACAGGATGCCCGGAACGATGATCAGCGGCACGGCGTTCTCATGCAGCCGTCCGAAGACGACGATGCAGAGGAAGACGGCAAGCGACAGCACGACGCCGCCGAAGGTGTAGAGCCCGTTGCTCCTGTAATAGGCGTTCCGGTGCTCCATCTCGATGGCGCCGCGGAATTTTTCGCCCGTGGCCTGGACCTTCTCGCCGTGCGCCTTGTCGATGACGAGCCTGTCGTCGGTGCCGCCGATCACCCCGAGCAAGGCCTGCTCACCGGTGTCCAGCCCTGCGTCGGAAGGCTTTGCCGTCCGGCGCATCACGATGCTGCTGTCGAGATCTTCCAGCACGACGTAGCCGTTGACGGCGAGATTGAGCGCTGTCGCCGACACCGCCGTCCAGCCGCCGGCCGAAAAGCCACGATTGTCGATGTAGTTGACCAACGCCGGCGAAGCGCCCTCCGGCGCATCCCAGCGCGGCACGACGACGCCCCTCTCCGGATCGCGGCCGACCTTGGCCCAGCTGCGTCCGTAATAGGCCAGCACCAGCAGCAGCCCGATGCCGGCGATGATCAGGTCGCTGTTGTCGCGCAGGAACCAGGCGCGCTGCTGTTCGGCGCTGGGGACAGCGATGGCTCCCTTGGCGAGCTTGATGGCGATCGTCAGGCCTTCGCCCGGATCGAGCGGCCTAGTCGTTTCGAAGACGACACCGGCACCATCCTCCCTCACCCGCGCGTTCTTGCCTCGGGTTCCGCGCGGGCCGGTGGCGAAGTCCAGGCCCTGCTGCGCGACGCCGGCGGGCAGCGTTACCGTCGCAGACGCATGAAGGATGGGAAACAGCCAGCCATTGCCTGTCACGTTCCAGTAGAGCTCGTCGTGGTCGTCGAAATAGCGGATCTGGCGGGTGGTCTTGTAGGTCAGCTGAAATGCATGCTGTCCCGGGCTGAGGGTGACGTCGGCGGAACCCATGTAGATGCGAATGCCGCCATCGATGCGCTCGCTGCGCCATCGCTCCGGGCTGCCATCGCGGCTGACGGATTGCACCGTGAGGTCGACCGTCGCCGTCCTGCCGGTTGAATCCACGAAGGTAAGGGGGAAATCGCGGAAGATGCCGTGAATGATGTCCCTGCCCTCGGCCGTGACGCGGGTGGTTTCGGTGACCTCCATCGATGCATCCGCATCGAGGACAATGGCCTGCTGGAAGTCGTTGATGACCTCCCGCGCCGATGCGGCTTGCGCGAAAACCAGCGCGAGCGCCATCATGCAAAGACGTGCGGCATTCCGTATCACGGCGCGTTCCCCCGAACCCAGTGTGACGCCCCGCGAAACGCTTTCGCTAGCCGGCGTCGTCCTCATAAGTCACCCCGAGCGATGCCAGCACCCGCCAGTAGCTGGGAAAGGTCTTGGCAACGCAATCGGGGTCCAGAATGGTGATCCCGTCGATCATCAGGCCCGCCAGCGCGAAGCTCATGGCGATGCGGTGGTCGGCAAAGGTATCGATCGAGGCTTCGAGACGCTGTCCGGATAGGCTCGGGTCGGCGGCGACGATCAGGTCGTCGCCCGCTTCCGTTGCCAGTCCTTCGCGGATGGCGTTCAGCCCGGTCGACAGCGCGCGGATACGGTCGCATTCCTTGACGCGCAGATTGGCGATGCCGACGAAGCGCACCGGCGTCTCGTTGAAGGCGGCGAGCACGGCGATGGTCGGGATGGCATCCTGCATCTGGCTGCCGTCGATGATTGCAGGCATATGCGGGAAGGCTGCAATCACCGCATGGGCCTTGGCATCGGGCTGGGTAAACCGCTCGGCTGGCGTACCGATCTCGATGGCACCGCCGGTCAGCACCTCGGCGCCCCAGAGGTAGGTGGCAGCGGAGGCATCGGGCTCGATGTGGAAATCGGTGGCGGTGTAGCCTGTTGGCTCGACGCGCCAGGTTACGCTGTCGCGCTGCTCCACCTTCGCCCCGAATGCCCGCATGGCATCGAGGGTCAGATCGACATAGCCGCGTGCGCCAATGTCGGGGCCTGCAAGCGTCACGGTCACGGGCTGGTTTGCCCCGGGCAATGCCAGAGGGGCCGCCATCAACAGAGCCGACACATATTGGCTGGAGAGGCCGGCATCGATCTCCACCCGGCCCGAGCCGAAATGGCCGTTGCCGCGCACCGTCACCGGCGGGCAGCCGGTCGGGGCCTCAATATCGATACCAAGCGATTTCAAGGCTGTGACCAGCGGTCCGATCGGCCGCTTGCGCATATGCTGGTCGCCATCCACGACGACGGTTCCAGATACGCTGGCCACTGCCGCCGTGAGGAAACGGGTCGCCGTACCGGCGTTACCGAGAAACAGCGGCGCCGTCGGCGGCAACAGCCTGCCGCTGCCGGTCACGACAAACGTCGTATCGTCCGGCTCCTCGACGCTCACGCCCATGGCGCGCAGGGCATCGGCCATGTAGCGGGTGTCGTCGCTTTTCAGCGCGCCGGTCAGCCGGCTGGTGCCC
>CAZZZI010000461.1:0-2568 GCA_964658415.1 uncultured Sphingomonas sp.
TCGCGGGCAGCGCGGTATACATCCTCGAGCGGCGGGCAATCGGGCCACGCGCTGCCGGGCGGCGTCGACTGGCGGTCGACAGCAGGGGAAACGACGATGGCATCGGGCAGAAAACCGGCGGCCCGGGCCATGGCGGCGATGTCAGTGAGTTCGTCGCTGACCGCAGCCCGGCAGGGCAGCGCGATTTCGAGCGTCGTCGTCCCCTGGTGCAGGGCCGCTATCGCTGCAAAATCGACCAATGCCCGGCCATCATGCCCGGCGAGCGGATCGAAGTGGAACAGCAGCTCCTGGACGCCGAGTTCGTTAAGCCTGGCACCGGCAGCAAAGGTCGCGGCGGCCTCCTCGGGCGTCACCGCCAGCCCGATGGCTGGCATCCGCCCCGATCGCGCGCCCGGCGTCAGACGGATGAGGCACGGTTCGGCACTGCTTGCGATGGGCGCCGGCAACGCCTCGCGACTGTCCGTGATCGTCAGCACGACGCGCTGGCGCAGCGGCTCATTGGCCTCGATCCTGTAGGGCCATGGCAGCGCCAGCGGCCGGACATAGGTCTTGTAGGAAGCATCGGACCAGTTGCGCTGGTCCTCCATCTCGAAGGTGTCGCCTTCCATCCGGCATTCGGCCGACACCTCCGGCATCACCTGATGGGCGATGGCGCGCATTTCCATGAAGGGCTGCCAGGGCTCGATCAGGTCGGGAAAGGTCGAGGCCTCGACGCTGCCATCGACATGGGTGACGGTGACCGGTTGGCCGGCGAGGCCGACGATCGGATGCAGAATGCAGAAGCCGCAACGGCAGGTCTCGAAGCCGCTTCCCGACACCGCCTCGGCGTCAAACACCAGCGGCCCGCCGGCATCTGCGGAGATGGTCACCAGGATGAGAAGGTCCGTGTTTTCGGGACCTTGGCATTTTGCCGTGTAGCTGACCGAGAAGCCATCGATGCGCTGGTCGATCACGAGGTTATCAATGTCGGGGTCGTAGGTGCCCCAGTCGCGGTCGCGCACCAGGAAGGCGACCCCGCGCAAGACTTCGACGCCGTCGTAACGGACGCTGCGCAATTGCCCGCCGGCAAGATCGGCGGTGAGGCGACCGGCGGTTAGCCTGACAGGCTGGACCTCGCTGCTGTCCGTGCCGTAGAGGGCGAAGGCGCGGTCCTGCCCATCCCGTGTGGTCATGCCAGCATGGCTTTCACATCGATCGTCCTGCCGCTGGCCGCACTGTCATAGGCCGCCTCGACCAGTGCGAAGGTCCTGAGGTTGTCGGCACCCGAGGTGGAGGTGTCGCCGCCCTTGGCGAGCTGATCGGCCCAGTGCTGCTGGATCGCAAAGACACTCTCCTGGATATTGTGCCAGGGGCGGGAGGCCCAGGGCAGCAGGGCAGGCGAAACGTCGCTGACCTCGGTGCCTTCAGGCCCTGTCACCTCAAGACGGTATCCGTGCGTCAACCGGAGCGATCCCTCACTGCCGTCTATTTCGATCAGCGTTTCCGGGAAGGGCTCGGCGGACAGTTTCGTCGCATAGCTGACATCGACGATGGAGGTGACGCCGCTCTCGTGGTCGAGCAGCATGGTGGCGACGTCCTCGCCCTTGATGGCAGGGTTGACGCGCGTCGTGCGCGCCGTCATCGCCGTGACGTCGCCGAGCAGGAAGCGGGCGATATCCAGCGTATGGATGCCCAGGTCCTCGATGATGAAGCGCTCGCCCTCGGCGAGGTAAGGCTGGCCGGAAAACACGTCGTACCCGGAGCGAAACGACAGCCGACCCCAGAACGGCGTCCCGATGACGCCGGCATCCAGCACCCTGCGCACCGCTTGGATGGGCGTCTGCCAGCGGAAATTCTCGTGGATCATCAGCGGCACGCCGGCGGCCTTGCAGGCCGCGACCATCGCCTTGGCATCGTCGAGCGTCCTGGCAAAGGGTTTTTGGCAGATCGCCGGCATCTTGTGGGCAGCCGCCATCTCGACCAGCGCCCGGTGGCTGGAGACGGTGGTTGCGATGTCGACGAAATCGAAGCCGCCCTCGGCAAACATTTTTGCCGCGTCACCATATCGCCTGGAAATGCCGAACTGGTCGCCGACCACCTTCAGCCGCTCCGGATCCCGGTCGCAGATGGCGACGATGCCGGCACCGGCGACGTCCCGCCAGGCATGCATCTGGTTCACCGCAAAGAAGCCGCAACCGATCAGGGCACCGCGCAATTCCGTCATCTCTCAGCCCTCTTTGCCATCTGCATTGCCCTGACCCGACGCTGCAAGTTCGGGCGCGCATGGTCAAGCGCGTCATGGTAATGGAAAAGTGGGGGCGAGGTTAACTTGCCTCTCACCGATGGCTGCGGCGTTGAAAAATGGCTTGCCAAAAGGCGGCTCGGCATCCTGTTATCCTCCCAGATATTGAAGCAGCCCCGTTTCCCGGACAGGGCTGTCGAAAAAGGGAGAGCTGAGGCTCTCCCAGACTGCTTACAAAGGTATATCTGACCACTTTGCAGGTCACTCGCTACACTGAGCCGCTTGTCAAACTCCCTCATCCTCGCCCTTGTGGCGGGGATCCAGTCAGCTCAAGTCCTTGAGCTGAA
>CAZZZI010000462.1:0-2518 GCA_964658415.1 uncultured Sphingomonas sp.
AGAATCGTGTCTTCCTGCTCGGTCTTGACGCGGCTGTCCTTCAGACGGTCGCTGTATTTCTTGGAATCGCGGAACTTCAGCGGGTCCTGCGCCACTTTCGGCTGCACCAGCGCTTCATATTCGCCATTGTCAAACAGATCGAGCAGACGCGCCTTGGCCGGCATTTTCATGTGGAAGCCGGAGGCCGGGATAACCCACTTGTTGTCTTCCAGATCCTTGTGGAAGACCATTTCGCCAGTTTCCGGGCATTTGATCCAGAGATTTTCCGCAATATCGTCGCGGCGGCCCAGCATGGAATTAATCCGCGGGCGAACGTAATTCGTGATCCAGTTCAAATCGAACTCTCCTGAATGACTGAATTGACCGAAGCCAATGTGGGGAACCTATTCGGCAGCAACAAGGCGCGCCGAACGAGTTCCGGTTGAAAGGCCCCGGACGAGGGTTGCCACCGCCTGCACGGTGTCGGCCGTTGCCTTGCCATCCGAGGTCAGCGAGTTGGCGACCTGGTTGACGATGGCGGTGCCGACGACGACGCCATCAGCAGCGGCTCCGATCACCCGGGCGTGCTCGGCGGTCTTGACGCCGAAGCCGACGCAGACCGGCAGATCGGTGTGGCTCTTGATACGGCGAACCGCGGCAGAGACCAGCGACGGGTCGGCCATCGCCGAGCCTGTGATGCCGTTCATCGACACGTAGTAGACGAAGCCGGACGTGTTGCGCAGGACCATCGGCAGACGCTTGTCGTCGGTGGTCGGCGTTGCCAGGCGGATGAAGTTGACGCCCTTGCGGATCGCCGGGATGCAGAGTTCGTCGTCCATTTCCGGCGGCAGGTCGACGACGATCAGGCCGTCGATGCCGGATGCCAGCGCGTCATCGAGGAAGTTTTCAACGCCGTAAATGTAGATCGGATTGTAGTAGCCCATCAGAACGATGGGCGTCGTATCGTCGGATTTGCGGAAGTCGGCTGCCAGCTGCAGCGTCTTCTTCAGCGTCTGGCCGGCCTTCAGCGCCCGCTGGCCGGCCATCTGGATCGCCGGACCGTCAGCCATCGGGTCGGAGAACGGCATGCCGAGCTCGATGATGTCGGAGCCGGCTTCCGGCAGCGCCTTCATGATGCCGAGCGACGTGTCGTAATCGGGATCGCCGGCCATGAAATAGGTGACGAGGGCCGGGCGGCCCTCGGTCTTCAGATCGGCGAAACGTTTGTCCATCCGTGCGGTCATGTCAGAGCTCCACGCCGAGAATTTTACCGACCGTGAAGATGTCCTTGTCGCCGCGGCCACAGAGATTCATCACGATGATCTGGTCCTTGTCCATGGCCGGAGCCCGCTTGATGACTTCGGCCAGCGCATGGGCCGGCTCCAGCGCCGGAATGATGCCTTCGAGGCGGGTCAGCATCTGGAAGGCGGCCAGCGCCTCGGTGTCCATGATCGGCACGTATTCGACGCGGCCCATGTCCTTCAGCCAGGAATGCTCGGGGCCGATGCCGGGATAATCGAGACCGGCCGAGATGGAATGGCCTTCCTTGATCTGCCCGTCCCGATCCTGCAGCAGGTACGTGCGGTTTCCGTGCAGGACACCCGGCGAGCCTATCGTCAGCGACGCGCAGTGTTCCTCGCCCTCGAGGCCCTTGCCGCCGGCTTCGACACCGACGATCTTCACGCTCGAGTCGTCGAGGAAAGGATGGAACAGGCCTATAGCGTTCGATCCGCCGCCGACGGCTGCGACCAGCATATCAGGCAGCCGGCCCTCGGCGGCCATGATCTGTTCCTTGGCTTCGCGGCCCATGACCGACTGGAAATCGCGGACCATTTCCGGATAGGGATGCGGCCCGGCGGCTGTGCCGATCATGTAGTAGGTGTCGTCGACATTGGTGACCCAGTCGCGCAGCGCCTCGTTCATGGCATCCTTGAGGGTGCCGTGGCCGGAGGTCACGGGAACGACCTCGGCACCGAGCAGCTTCATGCGGAACACGTTCGGTGCCTGACGCTCGACATCGGTGGCGCCCATGTAGACGACGCAGGGCAGGCCGAAGCGGGCGGCAACGGTGGCGGAGGCCACGCCGTGCTGTCCGGCGCCCGTCTCAGCGATGATGCGGGTCTTGCCCATGCGCTTGGCCAGAAGGATCTGGCCGATGCAATTGTTGATCTTGTGCGATCCGGTGTGGTTAAGCTCGTCGCGCTTGAAATAAATCTTTGCGCCGCCAAGCTCCGCCGTCAGGCGCTCGGCAAAATAGAGCGGGCTCGGGCGACCGATATAATGGGTGTTGAGGTAGTCGAGCTCGGCCTTGAAGGTCGGGTCGGTCTTGGCATTTTCCCACTCGGCCTGGAGGTCAAGGATCAGCGGCATCAGCGTCTCGGCGACAAAGCGTCCGCCGAAGATCCCGAAGCGGCCGTCTTCGTCCGGCCCGGCGCGAAAGGAATTAACGTTTGGCGTTTCGTTCACTGTCAGCTCCCTGAGGCAGTTGCCGGCATCTGGGCGCGGGCAACGGCGTCGAAAAATTCGTCGATCATGGTCA
>CAZZZI010000463.1:0-2513 GCA_964658415.1 uncultured Sphingomonas sp.
CACCGGCCTGATCGCCCTGCAGGCAAAATCGCCTGACATCACCGACATCGTTTTCGACATGGAAAGCCTGGCCGTCAGCGCTGCGGATACCAAGGTCGAGGATGTCTCGGTGAAAACCGTCGTGCTCGGCGAAGCCTATCTCTCGCGCAAGGGCGTGACCGGCAAATCCGACCGTTTCGTCTGTCTTCTCGGCGACAAGGGCAAGGTCCTGCTGACGTTCTTTACCGCGCAGTAAGGTATCAGGCCAGCCGGACCAACGGCCCGGCACCGATTTTGAACGTCTGAATGGCATCGACTGCAAAACTGCAAGCGGTGCCATTTTCTGTTGCGCCGCAATATCGAGTCTGGCTATAAGAGCTTATTCGACTGGACCCGGTGAAAATCCGGGTGGCTATTCCGGCCGCCGATCCGCCGGACCACGCAAATATTTGCATGGAACGATACCCGCATGCCTGAGCGGCGATCGCCATGCGTTGCGAGAACCCACCATGATCCTATCATCCTTCGGCAGGGATTGGTCTGCCCGCCCCACCCGCGAAATGCTGGCCGGCGCTGTTGCGACCTTCGCCCTCATCCCGGAAGTCATCGCTTTTTCCTTCGCAGCCGGGGTCGACCCGCAGGTCGGGCTGTTTGCCTCCTTCGTGATCGGCATCGTCATCGCCTTCACCGGTGGCCGACCTGCCATGATTTCGGCCGCAGCCGGCTCGGTCGCGCTCGTGGCGGCACCGTTGGTCCATAGCCACGGCCTTCCCTATCTTCTGGCGGCGGGCCTGCTTGCCGGCCTCATCCAGATCGTCTTCGGCCTGCTTCGGCTCGGCGTGCTCATGCGCTTCGTCTCGAAGTCGGTGCGAACAGGCTTCGTCAATGCGCTGGCGATCCTCATCTTCTCGGCCCAGATGCCGCAGATCATCGGAGCGGGATGGGTGACCTATGCGGTTCTCGCCGCAGGTCTCGCGCTGATCTACCTGTTGCCGCGCCTCACCACCGCCATCCCCTCGCCGCTGATCTGCATCGTCGTGCTGACCGTGGCGGCCGCGATGCTGCATCTGCCTGTCAAAACGGTGGCCGATCTCGGCCGGCTGCCCGACAGCCTGCCGATCTTCGCCTGGCCGACCGTTCCGTTCACGCTGGAAACCCTCGGCATCATCGCCGGCCCCGCCATCGCCATTGCCATGGTGGGCCTGCTGGAATCGATGATGACCGCAAGCGTCGTCGACGACCTCACGAATACGCCGAGCTCGAAGAACCGGGAGGCGACAGGCCTCGGTATTGCCAACGCCGCCGCCAGCCTGTTCGGCGGTATTGCCGGCTGCGGCATGATCGGCCAGACCGTCAGCAACATCAAATATGGTGGGCGTGGTCGCCTATCGACGCTGTTTGCCGGCGCCTTCCTCCTCATCCTGATGGTGCTGCTGAAGCCATGGGTATCGCAAGTGCCGGTCGCAGCCCTGGTGGCGATCATGATCATGGTCTCGATCGATACCTTCGACTGGTCCTCCGTCAGGGCCGTCGTGGTGCATCCCAAGATGTCGAGCACCGTCATGCTGGCAACGGTCGCGGTGACGGTCGCCACATCGAACCTGGCGCTCGGGGTCGCGGTCGGCGTGCTTTTGAGCGGCGTCTTCTTCGCCTCCAAGGTGGCGAAACTGATGAACGTGACGCTGGAGCCGGTGGCGAGCGACGGCCATCGGACCTACCGCGTCACCGGCCAGGTGTTCTTTGCCTCTGCCGACCTGTTCGTCGACTCCTTCGACGTCGCGGAAAGCGCCGGCAAGTCCGTCGTCATCGATGTTTCGCGCGCTCACTTCTGGGACATCACCGCCGTCGCCGCGCTGGAGCGGGTGGTCGCTCGCTTCAAGGCGCAGGAGGCGACGGTGGACGTTCGCGGCATGAACGAGGCGAGTTCGACGCTTGTGGAAACGCTGGACCGGCCGACAGCGACAAGCGCCGGCTGATAATAGCACTGAGCAAACGAAAGGGCCCGCCGGTAGACGCCGGCGGGCCCTTCTGTTGTTCTAAAAACCGGTTCAGGCTGCCTGCGTGCGACGCGGCAGTTTCCAGTTGGGGCGGACGAAGTGGCAGGTGTAGCCATTCGGGATCCGCTCCAGATAATCCTGGTGCTCGGGCTCGGCTTCCCAGAAATCGCCGACGGGCGACACTTCCGTCACCACCTTGCCGGGCCACAGCTTCGAGGCGTCCACGTCGGCAATCGTGTCTTCGGCAATCCGCTTCTGCTCGTCATTGACGTAGAAGATCGCGGACCGGTAGCCCGGGCCGAGATCGTTGCCCTGGCGGTTCGGCGTCGAGGGATCGTGGATCTGGAAGAAGAACTCCAGCAGGTCACGATAGCTGATCTTGGCGGGATCGAAGTTGATTTCGATCGCCTCGGCATGGTTGCCGTGATTGCGGTAGGTGGCATTGCGCACCTCGCCGCCGGAATAGCCGACGCGCGTCGAGACGACGCCGGGCATCTTGCGGATCAGATCCTGCATGCCCCAGAAGCAGCCACCGGC
>CAZZZI010000464.1:0-2511 GCA_964658415.1 uncultured Sphingomonas sp.
CCGCCCTTCCACGCGCATGAAGGCCGGAAACACCGAAAGCTGCTCATTCCAGGAATGCATTGTCGATCCACTTCGAGAGAGCCCGAATATGGCTGTTGTCAGCGCGAAATTGAAGAAACAGAAATTCCAATACCGGACGCTCTGCGTATTGTTTTGCCAGACAAGAACCGCGTTGGAGTAAATCTCACCGTCCGGCATTGCCGAACCGGCGATTTTTATTCCCTGTGACAAAGAATGTCCATTCGCCATTTTCCCTTTCATCGGAAGGTTTTGTGCGGGTAAAGTCGCACAAAGCCGTTGAAGGAAAATCCTCTGATGTCATCCCAAATCACCGCCCGCCTGCTCGATGTCATGGAACAGTCCATCCTGCCCTTGACCGAAAGAGGCGTCGCCGACGGCAACAAGGTGTTCGGCGCCGCGATCCTGCGCAAGTCGGACCTGTCGCTCGTCGTTGCCGCCACCAACAACGAGATGGAGAACCCGCTCTGGCATGGCGAGGTCCATACGCTGAAGCGCTTCTATGAAATGGGACAGACGCCTGATACCAAGGAGCTGATCTTCCTCTCGACCCACGAACCCTGCAGCATGTGCATGTCGGCGATCACCTGGGCCGGATTCGATAATTTCTATTACTTCTTCAGCCACGAGGATTCGCGCGATGCCTTCGCCATACCGCACGACCTGAAAATCCTGAAGGAAGTGTTCGGCCTCGAGCCCGGCGGGTACAGAAAGCAGAACGCCTTCTGGAACTCCTTTGCCATCGCCGACCTTGTCGCCATCGAGCCGGAGCCCGTCAAAGCGGCGCTGGAGGCGCAGACCGCGCGGATCAAGGCCGTCTACGATCAGCTGTCGGACAGCTACCAGGCGACCAAGGACGACAACGCCATTCCGCTCAACTGACCCGAAAGTGACCGAGATCCCGTGATGGAAGCTTCCAAGGATATTTCCCGCCTGATCGAGATCATGGCGGCGCTTCGAAACCCCGAGACCGGCTGTCCCTGGGACATCGTCCAGACATTCGAGAGCATCAAGCCCTACACGATCGAGGAAGCCTACGAGGTTTCCGACGCGATCGAGCGCAACGACATGGACGATCTCTGCGACGAGCTCGGGGACCTGCTGCTGCAGGTGGTGTTTCACGCCCGCATGGCCGAGGAAGCCGGCGACTTCTCCTTCGGGGACGTCGTCGAGGCGATCACGTCCAAGATGATCCGCCGCCATCCGCATGTCTTTGCCGTCTCCGATGCCGCGACGCCGGGCGCCGTGAAGCTGCAGTGGGATCAGATCAAGACGGAGGAAAAGCGGCTGCGGGCCGAGCGCCGCGCGAGACGCGGGTTGAACGCCGATCCCGACGCCGGTCACCTCGGCTCGGTGCAGCGAAGCTTTCCGGCCCTGACGGAAGCCCTGAAATTGCAGGAACGCGCTGCCAAGGTCGGATTCGACTGGTCGACAGCCGAACCGATCCTCGACAAGATCGAGGAAGAGATCGGCGAATTGCGCGTCGCGCTGAAGGAAGGCGATCCGGCCAAGGTCCGGGACGAACTCGGAGACCTCATCTTTGCCGTCGTCAATGTCGGCCGGCACGTCGACGCCGATCCGGAACAGGCCTTGCGCGGCACCAA
Source organism: uncultured Sphingomonas sp. (assembly GCA_964658415.1). Taxonomy (GTDB): domain Bacteria; phylum Pseudomonadota; class Alphaproteobacteria; order Rhizobiales; family Rhizobiaceae; genus Rhizobium. The sequence continues at coordinate 1,623 of CAZZZI010000464.1, forward strand.
TACAAAGTTCCGCCGCCGGTTCGGGCATATCGAGCAAACGCTGGCGGCAGAAGGCGAAACGCTGCAGGCAGCCACGCTGGAACGGATGGAGGACCTCTGGCAGGCCGCCAAGGCGATCGAGCGGCAGCTGGGTTGAGGGCGGATTTGCCATGCTTTCAGCTGAGATTGCTGACTGCGAGGACCGCCCAGTCACCGGCGTCATCCTCGGGCTTGTCCCGAGGATCTGCAAGTGCCTGATTTCGTTGCTTGGTTAGATCCTCGGGACAAGCCCGAGGATGACGGGACGGGAGGCCTGAGGCTGCAGAGAAAAGCAGCCTTAAATGATCTGAGGACGCGACGGGCTAGCCGCGTCCAAGCAGCATCCTACCAATCCGCGCCCTGCGCCTTCTGGCCATTGCCCATACGGCGCTCCAGCTCGGCCGATTCGGCTTCGGAGAGGCGAACATCGAGCGACACGGTGCCGTCCTCGTTGTCCTCGCGTCCGTCGACGATGCCGTGGCTGTAGAGCCAGGGCAGCAGTGCCAGCTTGTCGAGCGGCACGACAATCGTCGCCTCGATCAGCACGCCGGACAGCCGGCCGCTGATTTCGTCCATAAGCGTCTCAACGCCCTCGCCGGTGATAGCCGAGACGGCGATGACGTTGCGGGCCGTCGAGGCCTTCTGCATCATCGCGTCATGGGCTTCAGGATCGAGCCGGTCGATCTTGTTCCAGACCTCGATGATGCGCTTTTCGGCTTCCGCCTCGTCGATGCCGAGATCGGCAAGGATGCGCATGACGTCGACGCTCTGGGCGGCGTTGTCTTCGTCAGACATGTCGCGGACGTGGAGGATCAGGTCGGCCTCGAGCACCTCTTCCAGCGTCGCCCGGAAGGCGGCGACCAGATGGGTG
>CAZZZI010000465.1:0-2501 GCA_964658415.1 uncultured Sphingomonas sp.
CCTGGGATCCGACCCGCATGCAATACTACATGCACAACTTCCTGACCTCGCAGCCCGATCTCAACCTGCACAATCCGGAGGTCCAGGATCGCCTGCTGCAGGTCGTCCGCTTCTGGCTCGAGCGCGGCGTCGACGGCTTCCGCCTCGACACCATCAACTTCTACTTCCACGACCGCGAGCTGCGCGACAACCCGGCGCTGGCTCCATCGCGCCGCAACGCCTCGACCGCACCGGCGGTCAACCCCTACAATTTCCAGGAGCACATCTACGACAAGAACCGCCCGGAAAACATTGCCTTCCTGAAACGCTTCCGCGCCGTGCTGGAAGAGTATCCGGCGATCGCCGCCGTCGGCGAAGTCGGCGACAGCCAGCGCGGGCTGGAAATCGTCGGCGAATACACCTCCGGCGACGACAAGATGCACATGTGCTACGCCTTCGAATTCCTCTCACCCGATGCGCTGACGCCTGTTCGCATCGAGGAAGTGATGAAGGATTTCGGCGCAGCTGCCCCGGATGGCTGGGCCTGCTGGGCCTTCTCCAACCATGACGTCGTCCGCCATGTCAGCCGCTGGGGCAGCCTGGTGGCCGACCGCGAAGCCTTTGCCAAGCAATATTCAGCGATCCTGATGACGCTGCGCGGCTCCGTCTGCATCTACCAGGGCGAGGAACTCGGCCTGACCGAAGCCGAGATCGCCTATCAGGATCTGCAGGACCCCTACGGCATCCAGTTCTGGCCGGAATTCAAGGGCCGCGACGGTTGCCGCACGCCGATGGTCTGGGACAGCCAGGTGGTGCAGGGCGGGTTCTCCACCGAGAAGCCTTGGCTGCCTGTTCCGGTCGAGCACATCCTGCGCGCCGTCAGCGTCCAGAGCGGCGACGAACATTCGGTGCTCGAGCACTACCGCCGGTTCCTGGCCTTCCGCAAACAGCATCCGGCCTTTGCCAGCGGCGAGATTTCTTTCTACCCGCCACAGGACGACGTGATGCTCTACACCCGGACGTTCGGCAACGAGACGATCCTCTGCGTCTTCAACATGAGCGCTGCGGATGGTTCGGCCGAGCTGCCGGAGGGTGCCTGGGAAGCGCTGGCCGGGCATGGCTTTGCGAGCGAAAACTACGGCAACAGAATAGATATTCCGGCCTGGGGCGCCTATTTCGCGCGTCTTGCCTAAGAAAAGAACGGGAGGGGCTTTGCGATGACGGGACTGGTTCTGAAGGATATCCGTAAATCCTACGGCGCGGTGAATGTGCTGCACGGCATCGACCTTGAAATCGCCCACGGCGAATTCATCGTCTTCGTCGGGCCGTCAGGTTGCGGCAAGTCGACGCTTCTGCGCATGATCGCCGGGCTCGAGAGCATCACCGGCGGCGAGATGATCATCGACGGGCGGGTGGTCAACCAAGTGCCGCCGTCACGGCGCGGTATCGCCATGGTGTTCCAGTCCTATGCGCTCTATCCGCACATGACGGTCTACGACAATATGGCCTTCGGCATGCGCATCGCGCACGAAAGCAAGCAGGAGATCGATCGCCGCGTTCGGGCGGCAGCCGACAAGCTGCAACTGACGCAATATCTCGACCGGCTGCCGAAGGCGCTCTCCGGCGGCCAGCGCCAGCGCGTCGCCATCGGCCGCGCCATCTGCCGCAACCCGAAAGTCTTCCTGTTCGACGAGCCGCTGTCGAACCTCGACGCGGCCCTGCGCGTCGCCACCCGCATCGAGATCGCCCGGCTGAACGATTCCATGCCGGATACGACGATGATCTACGTCACCCACGACCAGGTGGAAGCGATGACGCTCGCCGACCGCATCGTCGTGCTGTCGGCCGGCCGCATCGAGCAGGTCGGCCCGCCGCTCGAACTCTACGAGCGCCCCGCCAACCTGTTCGTCGCCAAGTTCATCGGCTCGCCCGCCATGAACATCATCCCGGCAACGATTGCCGAGGCCGGCGCGCAGACGGTGGTGACGCTGACCGGCGGCAAGTCGGTGACGCTCGATATCCCGACCCCCGCGTCGGAAAAGGGCGCCACGGCAAGCTTCGGCGTACGGCCGGAGGACCTTAGGCTGGCGGAGGGCGACGACTATCTCTTCGAGGGCGAGGTGGCGATCGTCGAAGCCCTGGGCGAGGTGACGCTGCTCTACATCGAGGGCCTGGTCGACGGCGAGCCGATCGTTGCCAAGCTGCCCGGCATCGCCCCCATCGAGCGCGGCCAGAAGATGCGCTTCGTGGCGGACAAGGAAAAGCTGCACTTGTTCGACAGCAACGGCAAAACATATCGCCGCTGAATCAGAGCACGGGACGGTGCGCAACTTTTGCGACGCAAGCTTCGCGCATCGAACAGTCTGTTAAAGATCGACTGCTACTCTTCAAAAATGCCGTAACATTTGAAGGCTCACGATCATGGCAGCATTGCCGACCCAGTCGAACCATTTTTTGAACAAGGAAGAGTCCTTCATGTACGACCGCGAAGGTCGCTACAAGATGCAGGACACGATGAATGC
>CAZZZI010000466.1:0-2494 GCA_964658415.1 uncultured Sphingomonas sp.
CTACAAGACCGGCACCAGCTACGGCTACCGCGATGCCTGGTCGGTCGGCTATGATGGCCGCTATGTGCTTGGCGTCTGGGTCGGCCGTCCCGACAATGGCGCAGTCCCCGGCCTCACCGGCTACGCCTCCGCAGCGCCCATCCTGTTCCAGGCCTTCGCAAAATCCGGCGTCGGCATCACGCCGCTGCCGTCAGCGCCGATCGGCGCGGTGCGCATCGCCCAAGCGCAGCTGCCGATCAGCCAGCGCCGCTTCTCGATGGATGCCAGCGGCCTGATGGCCGCCACCACCCGCGAACCCGCCCCGCAGATCGTCTACCCGCCGGAAGGTGCCCATGTCGAACTCGGCGAAACCGGCGACGGCCGGATGATGCCGCTGGTGCTCAAACTCCAGGGCGGCCGCGCCCCCTTCCGCTGGCTCGCCAACGGCAAACCGCTGGCCACCATAGCCCGCAACCGGGTCAGCCAATGGACGCCTGACGGCGACGGCTATTCCACGCTGACGGTCATCGATGCGACAGGACGTGCAGCAACGGTGGGTGTGTTTCTGCAGTAGCGAAGGCCCTCGACACGGTGCCGATCTCCGCCAATGCTGCTGGAGTGTCGGTTGCCTATAGATGCTCGAAAGTCGCTACCTTACAGGACGTCAAACCCCACCCGCCGTCATCCCAGTGCTTGTCACGGGGATCCAGCCACGGCGCGTCCGCGCCGTGAGGAAACAACATGCGGTAACGGGAGAGAGCCTTTCATGCCCAAGGAATTGGCTGCACTGGACCCCAGTGGCGAGCAGAGGGATATGGGAAGCAATCGGGGAACGCAGGACATTCGGCGCTATGGAGTAAGTGCCACAAGATACCCGTGACCTCTGGCCACTTTGCAAATATCTCAAAATGGACTATATAAAGCTTCTCATGCAGAGGTGATTAAATGGCTCAGCCGGCGCTTGAAGAAGTACGGGACGAGAAAGACACGCACGGCAGTCTTCTTCTTCGCGCTGCGAAGGAAGCAAAGGACGCCCTGAAAAATGGGGGCGTTGACCTCACAGACATGACCAGGGAAGAACGCCGAAAGGCACTCTTCGGAAATGAACGATGAGGTACTGAAACTTCCCCTAATTCAGGGGAAGCGATTGAAAATTGTTAAGTCCCCCCTTTTCGATGTTGCTTCATATTACAAAGGCAAGCCTGAGCTCGAGGAATATGTCCTCGATATCTTGGATGCAATTTCCAACGGCCAGCCCTTACCTTACTGGGCGTATCGGCGCGACATCGATACCAAGCCGGACGAAGTGCTGAACCGTTACGGTATGATGCATTTGCACCTCGGCTCCCAAGGGTCGAACGAGCTTCTGTGGGTGATGCAGTACGAGGATCGGGTCATTCTCCTTGCCATTGGCAATCACAGCAATTTCGCCGGAATGCCAAAAGGTGAGCTCCTTTATCGGTTCCACAAGGACAAGGTCGCTGAGCTCAACGAAGCCCATGCCAAAGAAAAGCTCGCAGCGGAAGCCTTAAGACGCTCCCCTGTAATCACCGCCTCTCCATCTCAGGTCAAAGCAGGCCTGCTGCCACGAAAACCCAAAACACCTTGATATGGCGGGGGGCTCGTTCTGTCGGCTTACGGCTTCAGGTGATGTAAGCGGTATTCGTGTTGCCAAACGCTCGGTATCGCCAAATTCAGACTGCGACCTCTGCAGCGGGTTTATGGCATTCTACATATCGGGAAATTGAGGGAAGATCGGCAGGGTGCCTGGAACCCGATGACGAAGTGTGTGCCCTATCCCAGCAACCGCCCCAGCCATTCCTTGTCCAGCACCGCCTCAAGTTCCCCGGCAACCTCGTCCAACGCCCTGTCGACAGTCTCGCGGTAGTTGCTGCGCTCGCCGGTGAGGCCGAAACTCTGGAGCAGGCGGGCGCGGTAGGCGTCGCTTCCGAACAGGCCGTGCAGATAGGTTCCGATGACCTGTCCGCTGCCCGAGATCGCGCCGTCGGGACGGCCGTCGATGGTGACCGGCGGTCGTGCGCAGTCGAGACCGGTCGTCGTGCCCAGGTGGATCTCGTAGCCCTCGAGGGGCGTGTCGTATTCCGTCGATCGCGCGACGCTGTTGCGGACGGTTTTTTCCGGTGCCATCACCGTCTCGACGTCGAGCAGGCCCAGGCCCGGCGTTTCCAGCACCTCGCCCTCGATGCCGAGCGGATCGCGGATCGAAGTACCGAGCATCTGGTAGCCGCCGCAGATACCGATCACCCGCCCGCCCTGCCGGACATGGGCCGCGAGATCGCGGTCCCAGCCCTGACGCCGGAATTCCTCGATGTCACCGATCGTTGACTTTGAGCCGGGCAGCACGACCAGCGCGGCATCGGCGGGCAGCGGCTCCCCGGCCCGCACGAACACCAGCTCGACATCCGGCTCGGCCCTCAGCGGATCGAGATCGTCGAAATTGGCAATGCGCGGCAGCACCGGTACAGCCACCTTCAGGGCACCCGCACCGCCGCGC
>CAZZZI010000467.1:0-2491 GCA_964658415.1 uncultured Sphingomonas sp.
CGCCCAAGGACTTGGGCGCACTGGATTCCTGTGACAAGCACAGGAATGAGGAAGGAGAATGTAGCCTGCCCTAGGCAAGTCACCACGCTGAGGGACGTCCCATGACACCATCCCTCGCCGTGTTCCTCGCCCAAAATCCCGCCGCCGTCCTCGTCGAGATCATCGGCACGCAAGGGTCGACACCGCGCGAGGCCGGCACCTTCATGCTGGTGTCGGCAGACGACATCTGGGGCACGATCGGCGGCGGGCAATTCGAGTTTCTGGCGATCGCCAATGCCCGGGCGATGCTCGACGGTGGCGGCCTCGAGGTCATGGATATTCCGCTCGGCCCGGAGATCGGCCAGTGCTGCGGCGGACGGACGCAACTCAGGTGCCGCGTGGCGAGTACGGAGATCGTCGACGATCTCCGCCGGCGGCTGGATACCGAAGCGCAGGCCTTCCCGCAGGTGACGCTGTTCGGCGCCGGCCATGTCGGACGCGCGCTGGCGGTAGCCCTGAAACCGCTGCCGGTGACGACGCTCGTCGTCGAGACCCGGCAGGCAGAGCTGGACGAACTGCCCGATGGCATCGAGAGACGGCTGGTCGCCATGCCGGAGGCTTTGATCGCGGAACTCCCTCCCGGCAGCTTCGTCCTGATTCTCACCCACGACCATGCTCTCGATTTCCTCATCGCCCGGGAGGCACTGGCACGAAGCGATCTTGCCTATGTCGGCATGATCGGCTCGGCCACCAAGCGGGCCACCTTTGCCCATTGGCTGGCCCGCGAAGGCGGCGCGCCGTCCTTGATGGAGCGCCTGACGCTGCCGGTCGGCGGCACCGCCGTCAAGGACAAGCGCCCCGAAGTGATCGCCGCCATGACCGCCGCCGAGATTCTCACGGCACTTGCCGCCTATCGCGTCCGCTCATCGACATGACGCGGATCGCGACCATCGAGAAAACCGAGATCGCGCTTGACCCGGTCCGGCATCATTTCGAAATCGAGCTTTCCCGTTGGAAGCGGCTTTCGCGTGATGATCGCGAGCAGACGGGCGAAGAGACCGGTGCCCTGCTCCGCCAGTGACGACGTTTCGGCGATGTTGCGGGTCATGGCTTTCCTCTGATATATTGATCCTGAGGATTGCACTGTGCGACCGGAAATGCTGCAATTCCAATAGAACAACCGTCTGCATGCATAAAGAGATTTGATTCATGAAGCTATCGCGGCAGTTTCCGCTCAACGCCCTGCGCGTGTTCGAAGCGGTGGCCCGGCTGGGCAGCTTCACGAAGGCCGGCGAGGAAATCGGCATGACGCAGACGGCCGTGAGCTACCAGATCAAGCTGCTCGAGGAGAACATCGGCGAGCAACTGTTCCTGCGACGCCCCCGGCAGATCAGCCTGACGGAGACCGGGGAGCGGCTGATACCCAAGGTCGTGGAAGCCTTTGCCATCCTGCAGGAAGCGATGGCATCCGTCCGGGAGGCGACGGAGGAGACGCTGATCATCCACTCGACGGCCACCTTCGCGCAGCAATGGCTGGCGCGCAATCTCGGATCGTTCCAGATGCTCCATCCGAATATCGCGGTTCGGCTGAAGACATCGGACGACGTCATCGCCTTCACCCGCGAAGCGGCCGACGTCGCAATCCGCAGCGGAAACGGCCAATGGCCGGGCCTTGTGGCCGACCGGCTGATGATCGTCGATTTCACGCCTATGCTCAGTCCGCGTCTCGCGAGTGAGATGGGCGGCCTGCACGCGCCGGAGGACTTGCTGAAGCTGCGGATCATCGATGCCGGCGATCCCTGGTGGGGCGTATGGTTCAAGGCGGCGGGCGTCGAAAATCCGGATCTTGCCAGCCGCCCTCGCACCCGGCTGGGCGCCCAGGCCTTCGAGGCGAGCGCTGCGATCGCCGGCCAGGGCGTAGCCATCCTGACCCCGGAATTCTACCGGGACGATCTCGCCTCCGGACGTCTGCTGCAGCCCTTTCCCCTCGTCTGCGACGACGGTCGCAACTACTGGCTGGCCTGTCCCGAGAGCCGGCGCAACATCCCGAAGATCAGGGCTTTCCGCAACTGGATCGCCGCGGCGATCAAGGGCCAGGCCCCGTGACCGACGGCGCAGCCCTGGACCCAGAGTTCCCTGTCGGCACGGCCAACTGTAACCGAACCGTCACATCTCTCCACCGCGTGTTCGCAGGCGCAATAAACAGCGCCGGATTTGCCGCTGTCCACTTCCCTCCGGGTCGAAAATTTTTCAATGTGAGGGCGAAGACGACAGGGGACGCACATGTATGAATACGCCATCGCGTGGGAATGGCTGGCCTTTGCGGCCCGTTGGTTTCACGTCATCACCGCCATCGCCTGGATCGGCTCGTCCTTCTATTTCATCGCGCTGGATCTCGGCCTGGTGAAGCATGCCAACTTGCCGGCCGGCGCCTATGGCGAGGAGTGGCAGGTGCATGGCGGCGGCTTCTATCACGTGCAGAAATACCTGGTGGCACCGGCCAGCATGCCGG
>CAZZZI010000468.1:0-2490 GCA_964658415.1 uncultured Sphingomonas sp.
AGTTAAAGCGTAATGCGTAAGCGTAAGAGCGAGTATCCCATGGCGTCAGTTTTCCCGCTTGCCGACCTCAAGATTTCCGAGAGGCCGGGGTCTTGGATCGACACGATCATCAAGGGCGACTGCGTCGCCGCGTTGGAGGCACTGCCCACCCATTCGGTCGACGTGATCTTTGCAGACCCACCCTACAATCTGCAGCTCGGCGGCGCCCTGCACCGGCCGGACCAGTCGCTGGTCGACGCCGTCGACGACGAATGGGACCAGTTTGCCTCCTTCGAGGCCTATGACGCGTTCACCCGTGCCTGGCTGCTTGCCTGCCGCCGCGTTCTGAAGCCGACCGGCACCCTCTGGGTCATCGGCTCCTACCACAACATCTTCCGCGTCGGCTCGATGATGCAGGATCTCAATTTCTGGATCCTCAACGACATCGTCTGGCGCAAGACCAACCCGATGCCGAACTTCAAGGGCCGTCGTTTCCAGAACGCCCATGAGACGATGATCTGGGCGAGCCCGAGCGCCAAGGCCAAGGGCTATACCTTCAACTACGATGCCCTGAAGGCGTCCAACGACGACGTCCAGATGCGTTCCGACTGGCTGTTCCCGATCTGCAGCGGTGGCGAGCGGCTGAAGGGCGACGACGGCAAGAAGGCCCACCCGACCCAGAAGCCGGAAGCCTTGCTTGCCCGCGTCATCATGGCGTCGTCGAAGCCCGGCGACATCATCCTCGATCCGTTCTTCGGCACCGGCACCACGGGCGCCGTCGCCAAGCGCCTCGGCCGCCACTTCGTCGGCATCGAGCGCGAACAGGAATATATCGATCACGCCTCCGCGCGTATCGCTGCCGTCAGCACGCTGGGCAAGGCGGAACTGACCGTCATGACCGGCAAGAAACAGGAGGTGCGCGTCGCCTTCAACGTGCTGGTCGAGAACGGCATGATCCGTCCCGGCCAGGTGCTGACCGACAGCCGCCGCCGCTACAGCGCCATCGTGCGCGCCGACGGCACGGTCGCGTCAGGCGGCGAGGCCGGCTCCATTCATCGCCTGGGCGCCAAAGTTCAGGGCCTCGATGCCTGCAACGGATGGACCTTCTGGCATTTCGACGACGGGCAATCCCTGCGCCCGATCGACGAACTCCGCTCCATCATCCGCGCCGATCTGGCAAAAGCCGAAGCCTGACGGCTTTACCGGATCGCATGGTCCCCGTCTGCCGATTGTACCTCCAGTTGCGGCAGCCGGCGAAAAGACGCCCAGGGTGATAAGCCCTGGGCGTCGTGCATTTCAGCTTAAGGCTACGGGCCGCTTAGAAAGCCTGATAGTCCGTCACCGCAACGCTGACGACCTGTCCGTCCTCGTTGAAGGTGATGGTTTCCTCGCCCTCGCGCACCAGCGGCTTGCCTGTTGTCGCATGCGTCGCCCGCACCGACCAGACGGCACGGCCGGAGAGCGGTGTCAGCGTTTCCACCAGGCTGTTGGTGCCCACCTGATCCGGATAGGTCTCGAAATACTGGCGGATGGCGGCAAGCACGGCCTCGCGCCCGACGAGGCTGCCGACGCCGTTCGAGACATAGGTGGCCTCTGGCGCGAAAAACCGCTCCATGGCCGCGTAATCCATGCCGTTGACGGCTTCATGGAAGAGTTCGATGCGTTCTGCAGGATCGAATTTCATGGGCTCAGACCTCGATGCCAAAAGTTTTAAGATCGGCGCGCAGCTTGTCCGCGCCGGTGAAATGGACCGCATTCCAGCCGGCAGCCTTGGCACCCTCGACGTTGGCCAGCGAGTCGTCGATGAAGATCGTCGAGGCCGGATCGAGGTCGAAAGTCTCTGCATGGGTCTCATAGATCGCCACGTCGGGCTTGATCAGCTTGATGTCGCCGGACACCGTCACGCCGCGCGTCCGGGTCAGAAACGGGAAGCGCTCCTGGGCTTCGCGGAACGTGTCGGAGGCAAAGTTGGTGAGCAGCGTCACGTCGCGCCCCTCGGCCACCAGCTTTTCGAGGATTGCGACGCTGTCCTCGTAGTGATGAGGTACCATCTCGTGCCAGTGCTTGCGGAAGGCGCGGATCTGCTCGGCCCGATCAGGGTGCTCGGCGATCAGCAGATCTTCGGCCTCTTCCCAGGTTCGCCCGCGATCCTGCTCGATGTTCCAGTCGTGGGTGCAGACGTTGGCGAAGAACCAGTTGCGCTCCTCCTCGTCAGGGATGACGCGGCTGAACGGCAGGTTGGGATCGTAGTGGATGAGAACCTTGCCGATATCGAAGACAATATGCTTGATGTCAGTCGTCATGCGGACCTCTTGGGCGTTGATCGGATTGGCGTTAATCGAAGGCGCGGGGAATAGCCTGAGCGATCGCCTTTTTCATGACAGTCGGCAAGGCCTGGGCGTCAAGATTTGTGACCGGCTCCCACCAGCTACCGTCGCCGCCGGACCGCGCGCCGACGGTGGCCCGGAAAATCGACAGGCGCAGCTCGAAATGCGTGAAGACATGGACCAC
>CAZZZI010000469.1:0-2487 GCA_964658415.1 uncultured Sphingomonas sp.
TCGCCGCCTCGCGCGGCGGCAAGGGCGGCAAGAAGAGCCCGGAAGACAAGGCCAATAAGGCAGAACAGCGCAAGGCCAACGCCGACAAGCGCGCCGCCAACGCACCGTTGAAGAAAAAGATCAACGATGTCGAGGCCTTGACGCAGAAGTTGCAGAAGCAGATTCAGGCCCTCGACAAAGAACTCGAAGACCAGGAAATCTACGACAAGTTCCCCGACAAGGCCGCTGCCAAGGTCAAGGAACGGGCCGATATCATGGCCAAGATCACCAAGAGCGAAGAGCAGTGGATGATCTTGTCGGACGAGTACGAGGCGGCGATGGCGGGGTGAGCGGCTTGAGCGAAAGCTCATCCACGCTCTGACCGCCGTCGCGCAGCCGATAGCCCCTACGCCCCCAGGCTATCTTTGCTCCCGAACTGTGAACCCGCGTCGAGCCACGGCTCGCGCGGATCCGCTTGAGCACCGTCTGTGATGCCAATTGGCAACAGCGGCGAACTTGCGCCGCACGGAGGTGCGCGCTGTGCAAACCGGTGGCGCTTATCAACCTCTCGTTAACCATAATCAGAAAATATCGCCTCAATATTCCTCTCCTGATTGAGCGATTCCCATGCCATTACGTCCTCTCGTCGCCGGCCTCGTGGCTAGCCTGATGCTTGCCGGCTGCGCGACGAAGCCGACCACTGACATGTCGCTGAAAAGTTCCTACGCGGCGGGCCCTGCCGTCAAAGCGCCGCTGAAGGCCGACGAGCCTGTTGCGATGGAGCCGAGGGCATGGGGCGGCTACTGGCATCACCTGGCAGGACGGACGCTGACCGTATCTTCGTTGCAGGACCTGAAGCTTTCCGACAAGGAAGTGATCCTCAGCTTCGACGACGGCCCGATGCCGGGCAAGACGGAAAAGATCCTGGCAACCCTCGACCAGTTCGGCGTCAAAGGCGCCTTCATGTTGGTCGGCGAAATGGCATCGGCCCACCCGGCGATCGCCCGCAAGGTTCTTGCCGACGGCAACGCGATCGGCAGCCACACCTATCGCCATCCCGATCTCGCCAACATGAGCTTCGAGATGGCGATGGCCGAAGTCGTCAAGGGCGAGAATGCCGTGTCGAAGGCGATCGGCACCGACGTCAACTTCTTCCGCTTCCCCTATCTCGCCGATACGAAAAGACTGCGCTCCGCCATCGCCGGGCGCGATATGATCGTCATGGACGTCGATGTCGACAGCAAGGACTACTTCACCGTCAAGCCGGCAGCGGTGCTGGAGCGGACGATGGACGAGTTGCACCGTCGCGGTCGCGGGATCATCCTGATGCACGACATTCACCAGCGAACGGCTATCATGCTGCCGAGCCTGCTCGGGAGGCTCGAAAAGGAAGGCTACAAGGTGGTGACGCTACGCTTCGGGCGCAGTTCCGCGCCGAACAACGTCCTTGCCATGGCCGACCTGAAAACGAGCCGATAAGGCGCTGCCGACACCAAGCCCGGCCTTGCTCGCGGCCCGCATTCTGCTACAACCAGCTCAAAAATAATCATACTTTTGAGTGAAACACCGGAACGCGAGCAAGCCCATGTCTTCCAATCCCTCCGCCCCCATCCAGCTCGGCATTGTCGGCGTCGGCAAGATCGTCCGCGACCAGCATCTGCCATCGATCGCAGCCAATGCGGACTACAATCTGATCGCCACGGCCAGCCGCAATGGCACCGTCGATGGCATCCAGAGCTTTACCGCCATCGAAGACATGATCGCCGCAGTGCCGGATATGAATGCCGTGTCGCTCTGCATGCCGCCGCAGTATCGCTACGAAGCCGCCTACAAGGCGCTGTCGGCCGGCAAGCACGTGTTTCTCGAAAAGCCGCCGGGCGCGACCTTGAGCGAAGTGCACGATCTCGAGGCTCTCGCCAAGTCCAAGGGCGTGTCGCTGTTTGCCAGCTGGCATTCACGCTATGCGCCGGGCGTCGAGGCCGCCAAGGCCTTCCTCGCCTCGACCACGATCAAGAAAATGCATGTTATCTGGAAGGAAGACGTGCGCCACTGGCATCCGAACCAGGACTGGATCTGGCAGGCCGGCGGGCTCGGTGTGTTCGACCCCGGCATCAACGCCCTGTCGATCGTCACTCACATCCTGCCGCGCGCCATCTTCCTCACCAGCGCGACGCTGGAATTCCCGGAAAACCGCGACGCGCCGATTGCTGCCGACCTGCATTTCAAGGACGCCAACGACGTGCCCGTCCACGCCGAATTCGACTGGCGCCAGACCGGCAAGCAGAGCTGGGACATCATCGTCGAGACCGAAGCCGGCACGATGCGGTTGGCCGATGGCGGTGCCAAGCTGTTCATCGATGAGGAACTGAAGCTCGCCGAGCCGGAGGCGGAATATCCGTCGCTTTACCGACGCTTTGCCGAAATCGTCAAGGCCGGCACGTCGGACGTCGATCTCGCGCCATTGCGGCACGTCGCCGATGCCTTCATGCTCGGCAAGCGCAAGTTTGT
>CAZZZI010000470.1:0-2462 GCA_964658415.1 uncultured Sphingomonas sp.
CACACGAATCCGCAAAAACCTGCCGCGTTCCCCTAATCTGCCAAAGTAGTGCTAGTGCACGAGAACGCCAGCGGGGACGCAGGTCGCGGATTGCTGGTACCTGCTCGTCAACGCGTCCGAGGCACTGCGCGGCATCATTGAACGGCACAAATCCCAGATCTGGGACATCGTCTATCGTGGCGTTCACAATCCCTTTGCTTCCCTAACCTGACGGAGACTGCACCACGCCAGCGGTGAATAGCCGGCGATGCGACCGCGGCGAGCCGGCCCCGTGCCTCCGCAGCGAAAGTCTACCGAACAAGGAGTTCGCTCGCCGTATCGGTACGTCCCGCAACGCCGTGCGCTGGTAGGTCTGGACGGGGATGTTCATGCGTGCAGCCATCGTTGAACCCTGGAGCAATGGCCCGGTCGACGGGCAGGTCAACTACCTCAAGCTGATCAAGCGCAGCATGTGTGGCCGGACCAATTTCAATCTTCTACGCAAGCACGTTCTGCATGCCACGTGAACCGACACCGGTAAAGCTTGGCTGGACCTCAGCCCCCCTAGCCCCGGAGGGAAGGAGGAACCCGGTTACGATACTGGTCGACAAGCCACTACACCGCCACGATCCCAGACCATTTGCGCTAAAACTTTGTTCTGCGTAGATTTGAATGCAGAACCCGCAATTGCGCGCGCCTACATGTTTATTTCGGCCTATCTCCGATTGTAGAATTGGCTATCTATTGATATTAGCGTTCTTTTATTTGCTCATTAAATTTCGTTCTTGATTTTGAGCGGAGATTCTTCGCTGACGACAACAAATTTTTACGGGCAGACGGTCACACCATAGTCTGAGCCTCGGCAAACACCGCCTACGGCGAGCGCCTGATCCAGCATTCACTGCGGGGGCGACAAGGCCGACGGCTCTGGATCGTTCGCCTTTCCGAGCCTAATGCGTTAGTTTTATGTGACACATTCGTGTATCACCTTCAAAAGTGTGACAAAAAATGTGCCTATTTATCAAAGGCTTGCGAGTCCTCCGCTCAGGAGTTGGAATCCTGGCGCCCCAGCCAAGGACTGCCGCTGGATTGGTGGTTTAAATCTCGGAAGAGATCGGATTTGCCAGAACGCACGGCCAACCGAGACGCATCATTCTCGACGTATTGCCGCACGGGCCATGTTGAAACCGTTCTCATCATGCGGGCGCGCGCATGGCCGTCCAGCGGATGGAGGTGGCGGTACCGACCCCGGACCGTGCCGCCGCCTGCCGACGCGAGGTCACCGCCGCCACTTTCGACCACGTGCGCGTGGGTCCAGACTGTCGGGTGGCGCATCCGTCCCTCCGGCTATCGACCGGCGCCGTCAACGGGCCCCTCAGCCCGCGTGAACCGCAAACCACCGATACAGCGCAACCCGGAAGCGCTCTCTCATAGTCCTCCCGCCGTAGTTCTAAACTCGCCGTTAACTTTCATCAGTAAATTGTCTGGACGTTAGTGGCTTCACGCGGGCTGGATCTGCCGCCACGCAAGGATGGCAAATTATGCGGCTGATCATCGGCGCAATCATCGTCTTCGCCTGCGTCTTCGGCAGCTACGCGGCGATGGGCGGCCATTTGGAGGTCCTTTGGCAGCCGTTCGAGTTCGTGATCATCCTCGGTGCAGCGATCGGCGCCTTCGTCATCGGCAACACCGGGCCGGTTCTCAAGGCCGTTCCCGCCATGCTGGCCACCCTCGTGAAGGGCCCGAAATACAATCAGCAATCCTATGTCGAATTGTTGGGAATGCAGTATTCCTTGTACAAATTCACGAAGCAGAAGGGCTTGATGGCGCTCGAGCCGCACATTGAAGATCCGAGCGAGTCGACCCTGTTCAACGCCTTTCCGACCTTTGCTGCGAACCATCACGCGGTCGAGTTCGTCTGCGATTACATGCGTATGGTGACATTGGGCGCCAACAACGTCCATGAGATCGACACGCTCATGGATGAGGAACTTGAGACGCATCACCAGGAGCAGGAGCGTGTCGTTTCTGCCATGCAGGCGCTCGCCGACGGAACACCGGCGCTCGGCATCGTCGCTGCCGTGCTCGGCGTGATCAAGACGATGGGGGCGATCAAAGAGCCGCCGGAGGTCCTCGGGCATCTGATCGGGGGCGCGCTCGTTGGCACCTTCTTCGGCGTCTTCGTCGCCTATGGCTTCTTCGGGCCCATGGCGCAGTCGCTCAAGAGCCTCTTCGAGGCCGAATCCAAGTACTTCGTGTCTCTCAAGGCGGGCCTCCTCGCCCATATCGGCGGTCAGCCACCGGTGATGGCGGTCGAATTCGCCCGCAAGGCTCTGATGAGCGACGTCCGCCCGACCTTCAACGAAGTCGAAGCGGCAACCGCCGCGCTGCCCGCCTAGATCTGACCCCATCCCGAACAGGGACCTGCTGACCATGGCCGTCCAGCCGATCATCATCAAGAAGGTCAAAAAGGCCGCTCATGC
>CAZZZI010000471.1:0-2459 GCA_964658415.1 uncultured Sphingomonas sp.
CCACCAGAAGATGGGCGGCGTCGTCCGAAATGGGCGTTTTTGTCGTCATTCAATCGGTCTCGTTTTTCTGTCGATCCTGCATCCCCCGCAGGAAGGCCTTGACGCTGTCGCGTGCCTCGGCCGAACTTGCTTCGAATGCCTTTTCAATACGGCGCGATTGCGGCTCGGCCAGAGCCAGGGCCAGGTCGCGGCCGGTTCTGGTCGGGTAAAGCCTTCGCTGTCGCCGGTCTTCGTCGCCTGCAACCTGGTGGATATATCCCGAATCAATCAACTGCTTGAGGACACGCGCCAGGCTCTGCTTGGTGATCTTGAGGGTTTCCAGAAGGTCCGCAACGGTCATGCCGGGTTCACGGTTAACGAAATGCACCACGCGGTGATGGGCGCGGCCGAAGCCGCCGATGGCCAGGATCGCGTCCGGATCGGAGACGAAATCGCGATAGGCGAAGAAGAGAAGCTCGATGATCTCGAAATCGATGCCGCCGGTATCCTGCAACGGCGTCGACAGCAGGTCCGATTTCTCGCTCTCGTTCGTCTGGCTTGGCACCTTGGCATATCCTTCCTGTTTTGGGACAGGGATAACCTAGCGCACGCAGGCGCCGGTGTCGTTGGCCGATTGAACGTCTTCCAGTGTTTGCAGGGTTTTGGCGGGGAGGGCATTGACCGCATGGAGTGACGAGGTTGCAAAATGGCACATCTGCCGGCCGATCCGACCCCGAACGACAAAAAGGGCAGCCGCAGGGCCGCCCTTTCTGATCGAAACGGGACTATCAGTTGTAGACGTAGACGACGCGGTGCGTGGCAGGGTCGACCAGGACCCGCTGGCCGTTGATCCGGACATAGCTGTACTTGTAGTCCGGGATGGTGCGTACCGTCACGGTCTGCGGAAGCTCGGTGCCGACGGCAACGTCGCCCTGGTATTCGACGGCATCGACCGAGTTTGCGTCGATGTAGGTCCGCACCGTGCCAGGAGGGGGATCGATGGTGCCATCGCTGCGCACGGTGCCGACGAGTTCATCGTCAGGGCTCGGCGAGACCGGCGGTGCGACTTCCTTCTGGTAGGTGACGACCGGTACGCCGAGATCGCGGCCATGCTTTTCGACGACGACAGTTCCGCCGTCCTGATCAACGGTCAGCGACTGGGCGAAGACCCATCCGCGCATGCCGTTGACATCGATGCGACACCACTGGCCCCCTTCGACGCAGCCGTCGAGCGTGGCCTGCGAGCCGCGCGTTGCGGTTCCGACGGCGGGATATTCCTCACCCGGGCCGGACCTGACGTCCATGTCGGTGACGGTGGTGGCCAGCATTTCAGCGCGGGCGAGGCCTGCGGTCGCAGCGAGAATGACGCCGGCGAGCAGGATTTTCTTGGACAGGATCATGGTATCACTCCGTGTTGACGAATAGTTGATCGCTTCGAGAACGCGGCATGTCGGAGGAGGTTCCGGATCGCCGCCGGCGTCCGGTCAGGGCCGGCGCTGGCCGCGCGGATTTGGCATGCCTCCACCGCACCAGTAGAGGGATCGTGATCCGATGGTTGACGGTGTATCAACCGGATGGGGACGCCCGGATGCCTATTTCGAGACTCTTCGGGGCTGTCTCGGCGTGCATTTGCGGCTATATCCGAGAGATCGTCATCCACAGCGTGAGGCCTCCATGGGCATGCTCCAGGCCGGTATCATACCGGTCACTCCCTTCCAGCAGAACTGCACCATCCTGTTCGACCCCGACACCAAGGAAGGCGTGCTCGTCGATCCCGGCGGCGATGTCGACGTGATCCTGCAGACCGTCAAGGAGAACGGCATCACGCTGAAGGCGATCTGGCTGACCCACGGCCATATCGACCACGCCGGCGGGGCGAAGGAGGTCAAGGAGGCGCTGGGGCTCGAGATCGTCGGGCCGCACGAGGACGATCTGCCGCTGCTGCAGTTGATCGAGGATCGCGGCCGCGCCTACAACATCGACGGCGTCCAGAACGTCACGCCGGACCGCTTCCTCAAGGACGGCGACACCGTTTCGTTCGGCGAGCACGAGTTCCAGGTGTTCCACACGCCCGGCCATTCGCCCGGCCACGTCATCTATTTCAACAAGGCGCAGAACTTCGCCCATGTCGGCGACGTGCTGTTTCACGGCTCCATCGGGCGCACCGATCTTCCGGGCGGCAATCATCAGCAGCTGCTGGATTCGATCCGCGACAAGGTGCTGCCGCTCGGCGATGCCGTCGGCTTCATCTGCGGCCACGGACCCGGCGGGCAGATCGGCGAAGAGCGCCGCAGCAATCCCTATCTGCGCGGCCTCTGAGCCCAGCATACAAAAAAGCGCCGCTCGAGGGTGGGCGGCGCTCCAGACTGCTGACAAAGGTATTATCCAATAACTGTGCAGGTCGCTCGGGAAGTGGAGGCGATTTCCAAACTCCCCTCATCCTCGCCCTTGTGGCGGGGATCCAGTCAGCTCAAGTCCTT
>CAZZZI010000472.1:0-2444 GCA_964658415.1 uncultured Sphingomonas sp.
ACAAGGCCCACTCGCTGATCCGCCACATGCAGCGCGGCTGGAACTTCTTCCGCCCGGAGCGCAACGAGAGCTTCGACATCCTGCCGGCCAGCCAGCGCGTCTCCGAGACGCAGTGGTATGAGGGCACGGCCGATGCCGTCTTCCAGAACATCGACATTATCCAGGACTATGGTGTCGAGTACATGGTCATCCTCGCCGGCGACCACGTCTACAAGATGGACTACGAATACATGCTGCAGCAGCATGTCGATTCAGGCGCGGACGTCACCATCGGCTGTCTGGAAGTGCCGCGCATGGAGGCCGTCGGCTTCGGCGTCGTGCATGTCGACGAGACCGACCGCATCATCGACTTCGTCGAGAAGCCCGCCGATCCACCGGCAATCCCCGGCAAGCCCGAAAGCTCCTTCGCCTCGATGGGGATCTACGTCTTCCACACGAAATTCCTCATCGAGGAACTTCGTCGCGACGCCGCCGATCCGAATTCCAGCCGCGACTTTGGTAAGGACATCATTCCCTATATCGTCAAGAACGGCAAAGCCGTCGCCCACCGTTTCGCCCAGTCCTGCGTTCGTTCCGACTTCGAGAACGAGCCCTACTGGCGCGACGTCGGCACCATCGACGCCTACTGGCAGGCCAATGTCGACCTGACGGCGATCGTCCCGGAACTCGACATCTACGACAAGAGCTGGCCGATCTGGACCTATGCCGAGATCAACCCGCCGGCGAAATTCGTGCATGACGACGAGGATCGCCGCGGTTCGGCCGTCTCGTCGCTGGTGGCGGGCGACTGCATCATCTCGGGCGCGACGCTCTCGAACAGCCTGCTGTTCACCGGTGTCAGGGCAAACTCCTATTCGCGTCTCGAGGGCGCCGTCGTGCTGCCGAGCGTCAAGATCGGCCGCCGGGCGCAATTGAAGAACGTCGTCATCGACCATGGCGTCACCATCCCCGAGGGACTGGTGGTCGGCGAGGACATCGAGCTCGATGCCAAGCGCTTCCGCCGCAGCGAGGGTGGCATCTGCCTGATTACCCAGTCCATGATCGATAAATTGGATATTTGACGATATGAAAGTTCTATCGGTCGCCTCCGAAGTCTTCCCGTTGATCAAGACAGGCGGCCTGGCCGATGTCGTCGGGGCCCTGCCCGGCGCCCTCAAGGGCTACGGCGTCGATACAAGAACCCTGCTGCCCGGCTACCGGGCAGTGATGAGCACGATCCGGACGCCTGAGGTCCTGCACGTCTTCAGCGATCTCCTTGGCGCGCCGGCCACGCTGCTGGGCGTCGAACATCACGGCATATCGGTCCTGGTGCTCGACGCGCCCGCCTATTTCGACCGGCCGGGCGGTCCCTATGTGGACGAGCGCGGCCGCGACCATCCGGACAACTGGCACCGCTTCGCCGCGCTGTCGCTGGCCGGCGCGGAAATCGCGGCGGGGATCCTGCCGGACTGGAAGCCCGACCTCGTGCACGTCCACGACTGGCAGGCGGCCATGGTGCCCGTCTACATGCGCTACGCCGAAACCCCGGAAGTGCCGAGCGTCGTCACCATCCACAACATCGCCTTCCAGGGCCAGTTCGGCAACGACATCTTTTCGCGTCTGGGACTGCCCCGGCATGCCCTCTCCATGGAAGGCATCGAATATTACGGCGACATCTGCTACCTAAAGGGCGGCCTGCAGGCGGCCCACGCCATCACCACCGTCAGCCCCTCCTACGCCGAGGAAATCCTGACGCCCGAGTTCGGCATGGGTCTCGAAGGCGTCATCGCCAGCCGCCAGGCCCATCTGCACGGTATCGTCAACGGCATCGATTCGGACGTCTGGAACCCCGATGCCGACACGATGATCACCCAGAACTTCAGCCTGGCCAAGCTCGCCCGCCGCGATGCGAACCGCCTGGCGATTATCGACCATTTCCGCCTCGACAACGACGACGCACCGATCTTCTGCATCATCAGCCGATTGACCTGGCAAAAGGGCATGGACCTCGTCGCCACGACGATCAACGAGATCGTCGGCATGGGCGCCAAGCTCGCCATCCTCGGGGCCGGCGACGCAGCCCTCGAAGGCGCGCTGCTGGCTGCCACCTCGGCCCATCCCGGCCGCGTCGGCATGGCCGTCGGCTACAACGAGCCGATGTCGCATCTGATGCAGGCCGGCTGCGACGGCATCATCATCCCGTCCCGCTTCGAGCCCTGCGGGCTGACCCAGCTCTACGGTCTGCGCTACGGATGCGTGCCGATCGTTGCCCGCACCGGTGGGTTGAACGACACTGTGATCGACGCCAACCACGCGGCTTTGCAGGCAAAAGTCGCGACCGGCGTACAGTTCGCACCAGTTACCGTCGACGGCCTTTTGCAGGCCGTCCGCCGCGCCATCCGGCTTTTCGAGGATCGAAAACTCTGGACGCAGATGCAAAAGCAGGGCATGAAATCCGACGTATC
>CAZZZI010000473.1:0-2417 GCA_964658415.1 uncultured Sphingomonas sp.
TCGAGCAGGGCTCTCAGCGCATCGAACCACTTGGCCAGCGCGCCATCGAGCACGCCCCGGGTCTTGGCCGGAAACACCAGGAAGGCAACAGCGGCACCGGCCGTCGCGCCGATGATGGTCTCGCCGATCCTCAGCTGCAGCACATGCAGCGTCAGCGCGCCGGTCATGCCGTAGACCAGGCAGAGAACGATCGAGATGAAGAAGGTCATGGTGCCGTAGGACACCTGGATGAAGTAGAAGCCGAGAAAGATCGAGACGATCGACAACCCGATGGCGACAGCGGTGTGGCCGGCGACAACAAGTGCCACGGCCATGCCGACGGCGATACCCAGCACCGTGCCCATCGATCGCTGAAACGCCTTGACGGCGGTATCGCCCCGGGAGTTGGTGTTGGCGAACACCAGGAACGCCGTCAGGACCGCCCAGAACCAGCGCTCCCGCGACAACAGCAGCCCGAACACCATGGCGATGCCCGTGGCGAGTGTGATCTGCAGCGCCGATCGCATCGCGGGATCGTCGAGCGACAGCTTCGGCCACTTGATCACCGTCCGCGATCCGTTCTGACCCGCGACATCGCTGAAGCCCGTCGTGCGGCCGGCCGCGAGCGTTTCCGCCAGCGCATCGCGGGCGTCCCGCAGCCAGATCATCGCCCGGATCGTCTCGCCGCTTCTCTTGTCCTCCATCGTTTCGAAGCCTGCGGTCTCGCGCGCAAGCAGCGCATCGTCATGGTCGATGACGGCATGCACCAGCGCAAAACTCGGCACGGCGCTCTGGCTCATGACGATGGCGCTTTCCGCCGCCAGGTGCACGTCGAACAGCCGCATCGCGATATCGGCGGCCGGCGTGTCGCTGGAGGGCTGATCGTCGGAGGGCTTCGGAATGAAGCTCTCGGCCATCAGCACGACCTCCTTGAGCCTCTCCTCCGACTGGATGAGGGCGCGATGCTCGCTCTCGGAGATCTTTCCGTCGCGCACGCTGACCGCCAGCTCGATCATCATCTGCTGGACCCGGCCAAGGACGCTCTCGAGCGCCCGCAACAGGTCCTTGCGCCAGTCGTCCGGCAGGAGGAAGGAGCGCACGCCGTGGGCGACCAGCGAAGACACCACCGACCCCAGCGCCACCAGCGGCATCTCGCCGAGCTCAGGCCGGAAATAGGCGCCCATGAAATAGGACATGAAAGCGAACATGCCGACAGCGTTCCAGCGGACGCCGAGTGCCCTCACCCAGCTTGCCGCGAAGATCACGACCAGGAAGGCGATGTCGCTGAGGTAGCGGTGCTCCGCAAGAACTGCTGCAAGCGTCACCGCCAGCACGCTCGCCAGGCAACCGATCAGCCGCGTCACCAACTGCTCCGACGGCCGCTTGTCACGCACCGTAAACCCGCCCTGGATCGACAGCAGGATGCCGAGTGCATAGGCGACGTCAGGCAGCGGCACGATTGCCAGATGGATGGCAAACAGGATGCTGAACGACAGCACGACCGTGAGCGTCACCCGCGACGCCTGCCGCAGCCGCGAGAAGGCCGGGTCGTTGGCGGCCAGCCAGTCACGAAAACGATGGGCGACGTGCATCCGGATCCTTCGTCGTTGAGCGCATCGTTTCGCGCCTTCAGTCACGCTATGGCTGCTTGGCGATTGCCTGCATCTCGGCCTTCAGAGAACTCGGCTTGCCGCTGTCGTCGGTCGTCAGGATATCGTCGACCACGGGCTTTCCGCCTTCGCTCAGCACTTCGAACCGTACTTCCGTGAAGGCCTGCGATGCCGCGTCGGTCCCCATGCAGCGCGCCTTCTGGAATCGGGCCAGCACCTCTGTCTTGCCGCCTGAAGCCACGCCGGGGACAATCGTCAGATTTTCCAGCGGGCACGCGTCCTGGCTGCCGACAACGACGTCGTAGTCGAACGGCGAGATGCCATCCTCGGTCGCCGGATAGTTCTGCGCCGCCTGGTAGCCGCGAACGAAATCGGCGCTGAAAAGCTGCTTCAGGTGCGCGCCGTCGAACAGATCCTGCCAGTCGCTGTCGCCGCCGGCCCAGTTGGACACGGTGGCATCCATGATCGCCTTGACCGGCGATACGGCGGGATCGGTCGCAAAAGCCAGGGATGCGTGGCCGGCGACGAGGGCAGAAAACAGAATCGTGAACTTTGTTCGGGGCATGGTGGTGGCCTTGAATACGAAAATATCGTTGTAAATTTGGCGAGAACGGTCCGGCTGGCAAGCGCCTTCGGCCGGATGAGGCCGGATTGGCGCGAAGGATCCGAAGCGCAAAAAGGCAAATTCCACGACCTTCCCGGCTTTGCCTCGACGTCTCCCGGTGCTATAGCGCTCGAGACTTCAGTCCAACACACCGGGCCGCCCGGCCACCAGCAGAACGAGGCAGATATATGGAAAAGATCAAGGTTGCAAACCCCGTCGTCGAT
>CAZZZI010000474.1:0-2414 GCA_964658415.1 uncultured Sphingomonas sp.
CCGAGATGAGGGACATCCGGGACCGACTGCAGGCGACCATCGAGGAATACGAGACCTCGATGGAGGAATTGCGTTCTGCCAACGAAGAACTTGTCTCTCTGAATGAAGAGCAGCAATCCTCGAACGAGGAGCTCGAAGCGTCTCGCGAGGAGCTGCAATCCTTGAACGAGGAGTTGCAGACTGTTAACGCCGAGCTCAAGATGAATATTCTAGAGCTTGACGCCGCCAATGAAGATCTTCGACATTTCTTTGAGAGCACAGAGGTTGCCACGGTCTTCCTGGACTCACGGCTCACCATTCGAAATTACACGGTCCCCGCGCTCGAGATTTTTAGGATGAAGGCGGGCGACAAGGGGCGGGCTCTAGCGGACTTGTCGACAAGGATCGATTATCCGGACTTCGAGCGGGATCTGCAGACCTGTTTGTCGGAGGGCGTGGCTAAGTCAGTAGAGGTCCCGGCTCGCGACGGAGGCACGTACTACCGGCTGCTCATCCGGCCG
The DNA here is from genome assembly GCA_964658415.1 of uncultured Sphingomonas sp. GTDB lineage: Bacteria > Pseudomonadota > Alphaproteobacteria > Rhizobiales > Rhizobiaceae > Rhizobium. The sequence continues at coordinate 501 of CAZZZI010000474.1, forward strand.
TTTGACAAGCTTCGCAACAGCGAAGCCGGGCTAGTCGTGACGGCGACCGACATCACAGAGCTTGTGCAGTTGAGGAACTCGTCTCTGTCGGCGAGTGACGGACACGAATAAGGATGAAGGCAATTCGACATGGTAGCCTGTCTGATGGAGCTGCCACAAGCTGAAATGAACAAATGCTTTCGATTTGCGACCAGACCCTTGAACGGCCGCTGTGAGCGCGAAGTGAGCGACGGCTGAAGCTAGCCGACAGAAGAACGACAGCTTCCAAGCAGGCGCTAATCTTAGCGGACGTTCGGCGTGATTGCGGCATACCGCCAATGCCACCGCACTTCGATTTGCGAGCCACTTGCGCTCCGACCCTAATGCGGCAGCGTCACCCCGACGGTGTTTAGGCGATTCAGCGACAACCTTTCGAACGCGTTGTCTTGTTGGGATACGACGACCGCTTCAGTTGAGTTGCACCAGCTATTAGCTTTCAATGGCCATCAGGTGCGCCGCTGGAACGGTGCCCGGCCTGAAGGGAGTTTACGGATGGTCGATACGATGCGCGGTGTCGTGATCCGCCAGGCGGGCGGCCCTGAAGTGTTAAAGATCGAAACGCTGCCCGTTCCTCGCCCCCGGCCCGGGGAGGTGCTCATACGGGTGAAGGCGTTCGGACTGAACCGTTCAGAGTTGTATACCCGTCTGGGCCATTCGCCCGGCGTCACCTTTCCCCGCGTGCTTGGCATCGAGGCGGTCGGATTGGTCGAAGCGGCACCCGGAGGCGAGTTTGCACCCGGCACCGTTGTTGCCACAGCAATGGGCGGCATGGGCAGGCAATTCGACGGCGGCTATGCGGAGTTCACCCTTGTACCAGCGAGCCAGGTCCAGAAAGTCGAGACAGCACTCCCCTGGGAGGTGCTCGGCGCCATCCCCGAGATGCTCCATACGGCCTGGGGATCCCTGTTCAAGGCGCTCCGGTTGGCAAACGGGGAGCGTTTGCTGATCCGCGGCGGCACCACGTCGGTGGGGCTTGCTGCAGCCGCCATCGCGAAGGCTCATGGTGCCTTCGTCGCCTCAACCAGCCGCCGATCGGACCGTGAAGAGCTCCTTCGTTCGAGTGGCGCGGATCAGGTATTTGTCGACAGCGGCGAGATTGCCGACCTTGTCCGCCAAGGCGGCGATGGCTTCGATAAGGTGCTGGAATTGATCGGCACGACAACGCTGAAGGACTCGCTGCGCTGTGCGTCTCGGCAGGGCATCGTCTGCATGATTGGTATGGTCGGCAACGAGTGGTCTCTAAAAGATTTTGCGCCGATGGATTTCATTCCCAACACCGTCTGCTTGACGAACTATCGTACCGATGCAGACAACTTCGCCGAAACGCCAATCAATGAGATGGCTGCTCAGATTTTGCGAGGCGAGCTGCGCGTCCAGGTTGGAAAGACGTTTCGCCTTAACGAGATCGCCGAGGCACACCGCTCTATGGAGGAAAACAGTGCCGGCGGAAAAATCGTCGTTCTAATTTGATTGTAGATCACTCCCATCTCGTCTGAAATTTGGTTCATGAGGCGCGATCTCTCTTCGGAGCGGTTTTCCTGAGGAACCTAGGATAACTTGCTTCGAACGCGGAAAGCCGAAAGACTCATTCCCTCAAATGTCGGTCCGCACGCAGCATCTTCCTTGATGGTTTTTAGTACGGCGTTAGGCCGACACTTCTAGACAAAGCGCAGGTTCAAGCTACCTGCCTAAGCTTCTCGCGCAAGGCGCTGGGCAGCGATGCAAGCCACTGCTCTTCCTCGCCCGGCTCAGGTAAAACGTTGCCAAACTCAAGAACGCCAACGGCCGGGATGTCCGAGATGTACACCCAGACGTCCTGGTCCGACACGAGAAGGATCTCGCTGGTCTCCTGCATGATGCGCCGGAGCATCTTAG
>CAZZZI010000475.1:0-2392 GCA_964658415.1 uncultured Sphingomonas sp.
GGAATTCATGTCTGCACTACTCAACACCGGTCGGATAGGCCTGACGGCGATGCTGCTGGCATCCGCCTGCCCTGCCGTTCGTGCAGACGACGCCTTCAAGGAATTCAAGCAGCTCGACAGCACCTCGAAAATGCCCAAACTGAACGGGTTTGTCTCGCCGGGCGGCGACCGGAAGGCCACCCCGGGCCGGGAGATCGCGCTGGACGCCAAGCTGACTGCGGACGGTCCACCCCTGCAGCAGGGCCTGTCCTGGTACGTGTTCAGTCCCGTTGCTGCCGGTGACGGCAAGCTGCCGCTCGTGGCGAGTTCGAAGGGAGGCTCGGCCGCGTTTCATCTCGTGCCGGGCGATTATTTCGTCAATGTCTCCTTCGGTCGAGCCGGCGTCACGAAGAAGCTGACCGTGCCCGAAACGGGCGACACACAGAAGCAGGTGATGGTGCTGGATGCCGGCGGCATATTGCTGAACGCGGTGTCGGGTTCGGACGTCCGGATCCCGCCGGCAGAACTCAGCTTCTCCGTCTACTCCAACGAGGTCAAGGAAGACGGCACGCGCGGCCTCGTGATGTCGGACGTCAAGCCGAACACGCTGGTGGGGCTCAGCGCCGGCACCTATCACATCGTCTCCGAATACGGGCAGGTCAACGCCATCATCCGCGCCGATATCCAGGTCGAGGCCGGCAAGGTGACGGAGGCGACCATCCAGCACCGGGCGGCGAAGCTCACCTTCAAGCTGGTATCGGACGCCGGTGGCGAGGCGATTGCCGATACGGCGTGGTCGGTGCTGACGGCCGCCGGCGACATCGTCGGCGAGAGCGTCAGCGCATTCCCGACCATGATCCTCGCCGAAGGACGCTACACGGCCGTGGCCCGCAACAAGGACAAGATCTACCAGCGCGACTTCACCGTTGTCGCCGGCAAGAATACGGATGTCGAGGTGCTGATGAAAGAGCAGCAGCCTGAGGACATGCAGGATCCCGAGAACGGGTCGGACGATCAGCAGCCCCCACCGACGTCGCAACAGGCACCAGCTCCTGCGGAAACGTCGACGTCAACTGCGCCTGCCCAGACCGGCGCACCATCCGCGCCCCAGCCGTCCTTGCCCGAGGGCGACGACGGCACCAGCATGGACTAGCGCGACCGCCGCCAAATGCATTCGGCGCACTGCGTTTTAGATTAATCAAGACAAATAGTTAGAGCATCTAGCTCGCGCGTCTTTTGAGCACGCGCTTTGCCGGGGCCATCGAGAAAACGGCACTGTAGAGCTTGGACAGAAGATCCTTGCGATCGGCCCCTTCGCTGAGGGTCTCGTAGGCGATGAGATCGCCGATATGCGACGTGATCGTGCTGCCGGACAAGCGACGGAACTCCCGGATCAGCATCGAGATGCGAAGGGTCAGCGAGACCTTGCTGGCGAGATGGAAAAGCCGGCCGTTCTGGCCCTCGAAATAGATCGGTATAACCGAAGCCCGTGCCGCCTGGACAAGCTTTGCCGGGAAGATCTTCCATGGCAGGTCTTCGGCAAGCCCAAAGCCCTTTCTGGCCGTGGCAACGCCGCCGGCCGGAAACACGATGATGGTGACGCCCTCTTTCAGCAGACGAACCGCTTCATGACGGGTCTGCATGTTCATCGCCATCGCCTCGCGCGTCTCCTCGAAGGAGATCGGCAGCGAATAGGTGCTCATTTCCGGAACCTTGAGCAGCTCGTCGTTGATCAGCACCCGGAATGGACGGCCGAGCTGTTCGGCCAGGGCAAGGATGGCAATGCCGTCGCCGATGCCGAAAGGATGGTTGGCGACGATGACAAGCGGCGTATCCGGCAAGTTGACCGGAGGCCAGGCACCGCGCACGTCCATGCGGATGTCGATGAGATCGAGCATCTTGCCGAACACCCGGTCGCCGCTGGCGACGATGTCGCTGCGCCAGATGTCGTACAGGCGGGCGTAGCGGTCGCGGCCGGACAGGCCCTCGATAGAGCGGATGAACCACCGCTTCAGGCGCGGGTCGCGGTCGTTGGCATAGGAGAGGACTTTGAGCTTCACGACTGTATCGGGAAAGGACCCGCTCCTGATCACACTGGCGCCGGTATATTACGAATCGATGTCAGTTATCTGACAGAGCCGAACCGGCTCTGTCAGATTGGAAGTCGATCAGGCCGCGCGGGCAGCCTTCTCCTCGGCCTTGCGGCGCACGTCCGGCGGCGTTGCCTCGAGCACCAGGCTCTCGATGGCCGCATCGAGCGACATCGAGGTCTGGGCCTGCGACCCCAGCCGGCGGATGTTGACGGAGCGTTCCTCGGCCTCCTTCTTGCCGCAGACGATGATCACAGGCACCTTGGTGACGCTGTGCTCGCGGATCTTGTAGTTGATCTTCTCGTTGCGGAAGTCGGTCTCGA
>CAZZZI010000476.1:0-2388 GCA_964658415.1 uncultured Sphingomonas sp.
GTGCAGGGAGGTCATGGGTACCGTCTCGTATTTTGCGACAGGCGATCGTTCAGCCTGCTGTGTTGCGCGCTATAACGACGCGTCTCGCGGCGGTTAACGAAACCGAGTTTTCGATACATCGAGCGGGCGGCCCCGTTGATGCTGCAAACATTCAGTGCCGCGACGTGGCTTTCATCAATTCCGGCATTGCGCAGGGCGGCATAGGCAAGCGCCAGGCCGAGGCCTTGGCCATGACGGACCGGATCGATCGCTATCTGCTCGAGCCATGTCGAGTGCGGGTCGCATTCCAGATGGCAATAGCCGAGGATGGCGGAGGCATCCCTGATAATCCAGAGTTCCTGTCCCTCTTCGCCGAGAAGCGTCGTAATGTCCGATGCCGTGCTGGGCGTGAAGGACACATCTGACGCGAAGGCGCTGTTGTGAAGGCGCGCAACGTCTTGCGCAACGCTGGACGGTATGGGGCAACGTTCGATCGAGATCCCGTCCGGCACAGGCGGCGTCAAGGCCGGAAGCGACGAACAGCGCATGCCGATTTCGGACTCGATATGTGAAAACCCGTATCCTTCCAGAAAGGCGATACCGTCATGCCAGTCGCTGCTCGCCAGGGTCTGCAACGAGACAGGCGCGTCGGATGCATCCAGCGTCAGTATTTCCCGCAAAAGGGCCGTGCCGGCGCCCTGCCTGCGTATCGAGGGCTCAACCGCCAGCTTGAAGAACCGGACGCGTTGGCCGGTCTGGTGTCGCAGGGAGGACTCGGCCAGACCGACGAGACGACCATCGTGGAGGATAACGCGGAAATCCCTGCCGCCGTTATTTTGCGGGCGCTGGATCAATCCCCGCCATTGAGCGGGCGTGATCGGACCGATATTCGCATCGCGTGCGGCTGCCGCTTCGTAGACCGCAACGACGGCCTCGGTATCGTCAGCCTGCAACTTGCGAACCTGAAATTTTGACATCAAGTCGAACAGTTCTCCAAACAGGCTCGGAATTCAGTGCTGTAGGGCATGATGCAAAGGTTTGCGAGGTCGAAAAACTCACTCTACGATCCCGCCAGCCCGTTAACGAAGTCCGGACCGATCAATGCCAGTGATGAATGCCATTGAAAGTTCTGCTTCCTGCCGTCGTCTTTTGGCTTTTGCGGCGGTCGATTTTGCTGTAAAGCCATGGTTGTCCCAACGCAAACCAAGAGGAGGCGCAAATGGATCGATTTTTGGCTGTTCGTCTCCCGATGCGTGCGCCGGTGAATTATCCGGCCGTCCCTGTCTGGATCTGACAACTTTCTCCCTTTTTGAGCCACCACGCGGCTGACACGGCCTCGTTCTTTTCTCGACCGCTCCCATATGACGCTGCGAAACCTTTTGGGCGCAGCGGCGGGTATGCGGCTTCGACGTCTCTGGAGTATTGCATGTTTGGCTGGTTTGAACGGCGCTTGAACCCTTTTCCGAGCGAGGAGCCCAGTGCTCCGCCGCACGGCCTCTTCGCATTCTGCTGGCACTACACCAAGCCGGCAGCGCCTTGGCTTGCCGCCATGGGCGTGCTCACCATGCTGATCGCCATCGGCGAAGTGACCCTGTTCCGGTTCCTCGGGCAGATCGTCGACTGGCTGTCCCATGCCGACAAGGCCACCTTCCTGCAGACGGAAGGCGCCACGCTGTTCTGGATGGCGGCGATGGTGCTTGTCGGGCTGCCGGTTGCCTCCGTGCTGGACTCGATCATCATGCACCAGGTGCTGCTCGGCAACTATCCGATGATCGCCCGCTGGCAGATGCATCGCTTCCTGCTGCGCCACAGCATGACCTTCTTTGCCAACGAGTTCGCCGGTCGCGTGTCCACCAAGGTGATGCAGACGTCGCTTGCCGTCCGCGAAACGGTGATGAAGCTGCTCGACGTCTTCGTCTATGTCGTCACCTACGTCATCACGATGATCATCGTCGTGGGCACGGCGGATTGGCGGCTGCTGGTGCCGTTGCTCGTCTGGCTCGGCATCTATATCGGCATCGTCAGCTATTTCGTGCCGAAGCTGAGGAAGATCGCGGCGACGCAGGCCGACGCGCGCTCGACCATGACCGGTCGCGTGGTCGACAGCTATACGAACATTGCCACGGTCAAGCTGTTCTCCCATGCCGGCCGCGAGGAATCCTATGCCAAGGCGGGCATGGATCTGTTCCTGCAGACGGTCTACGGGCAGATGCGCTATGTCAGCCTTTTCCAGGCATCGGTTTACATCAACAACTGCGTGGCGCTCTTCGTCATCTCGGCGATCTCCATCTGGTTCTGGTTGAACGGTGCCATCGAAGTCGGTTCGATTGCGATTGCCATCGGCCTTGCCATGCGCGTCAACGGCATGTCGCAGTGGATCATGTGGGAAGTCTCGGCGCTGTTCGAGAA
>CAZZZI010000477.1:0-2379 GCA_964658415.1 uncultured Sphingomonas sp.
CGCCGCCTGATCAAGATACGCCGGAAGACGACGGGCCTTGCGCTCGTCGGCCTGATTTCGCTCATCGCCGGCATGACCGATGCCGTCGGTCTGGTGTTGAGCGGCGATTTCGTGTCCTTCATGACCGGCAATACCACCAGGGCGGCCATCGCGTTCGGCAACGGCGACACCCATCATGCTCTGATCCTCCTCGCCGCGATCCTGATTTTCGTCTGCGGCAATGCGCTCGGCGTCGTTCTCGCTCATGCCGCCAGCCGGCCGGCTTTCGTCGTCCTCGGCTGGGTCAGCGTGCTTCTGTCGATCGCCTCGACATTCACGGCGCCTTCCGCCGTCGTGGTGCAGTTCTATCTGGTCGTCCTCGCGATGGGCATGGTCAATGCCACCGTCGAGCATGTGGAGGGGCTTCCCATCGGCCTCACCTATGTCACCGGCGCGCTGTCGCGCTTCGGTCGCGGCATCGGCCGGTTGATGGTGGGCGACCGGGACTTTGCCTGGACGATGCAGATCGTCCCCTGGGTCGGCATGCTGAGCGGCGCGGTTGCGGGTGCCCTGCTGGTGCACCAGTTCGCCGCCAAGGCCCTCCTCTTCGTGGCGATGATGGCGCTCATCGCCGCCTTCCTGACGCTGATCATCCCGCCGGCCCTGCAGCACCGCTACAGGCAGCGCATCGCCCGCCAGACCGCGCTGGCCGGACGGACCCGCTAGCCGCGGTGAATGGGTTTGGCCGACGGGCTTTGACAGCGGGCAAAACCTGATAGGAAGGCGCATCGTCTCCGGAGCCCTTCTGCATGTTCGTGTTTTCCAAACTCGTCTGGATCCTTTTCCAGCCCTTGTCGCTCGCCTTCTTCTTCACCCTCGTCGCCGTGCTGGCAGCCTTGCTTGGCTGGCGTCGGTCGGGCATCGCGTCCTCCATCTTCTGCACGGGAGTGCTGTTCGTCACCCTGTTCACGACGGCAGGCTCTGTCATGATCCAGGGCCTCGAGGACCGCTTTCCGCGCCCCGCCGCCGACCCCGCAGCGCTCGACTGCATGATCGTCCTCGGCGGCGGCTTTGCGACCGAAGTGTCGACCGGGCGCGGCGGCTATGACCTCAATGCGGCCGGAGACCGGTTCGTCGAGGCGCTGCGGCTGGCGATGAAATATCCCCAAGCGCGCATTCTCGTCTCCGGCGGCGACGGCACCATTACCGGCCACCTCGAGGGCGATGCCATCATCGCCGAGCGGATGTTCACCGCCTTCGGCATCGACAAGGACCGCCTCATCGAAGACCGCGATTCCCGCACCACCTATGAGAACGCCATCAACACCCGGGCGCTCCTCGCCAAAAACGGCCTCGACAACTGCCTGCTGATCACCTCCGGCTTCCACATGCCGCGGGCCATGGGCATATTCCGCAAGCTCGACATCCCCGTCGTCCCCTGGCCGGTGGACTATCGCTCCGGCGGCAAGGAAACCCTTGGCATCGACGCGACGCAGCCCTCGCTCAACAGCGAATTGCTCGGCATAGCCGCCCGCGAGTGGATCGGACTTGTCGGCTACAACCTGACAGGCCGCACCTCCGCCCTCTATCCGGCCCCCAATTAGGAGACACGATTCCGACCGATTGAAGAAGAGATCGTCAACTTCGCTGGGAGGTAAATTTTGAAATCAGTCTTCGCCGCGATTGCAGCGCTTTCTATCCTGACATCATTTGCGTTTGCTGAAGACGAGGTATGTGCCGAAAGAAAGGTGCGGTACGGAGTGATCATTGAGGGCAGCCAACCGTTCTTCGGGGAAGCACTCTGTCGTGCAGATCACGATTGCGAATTGGTCGATCACAAGAACCCAGATCTGCAATTGATCATCACTTCGGCAGTACGCGGATATAAAGGCCGCCTGTTTGCGTACTGCAACGACAGACCGTGCGTCGCTGATCCTGAAACGCCAGCTATCGATTTACGATCACCTGGAGAGAAACACGAATACCGGCTGACAGTCGGTCAGAGCGGCGGACATGAAGCTGTCATCTACCGTCGGCAGCCTATCGGCCAGATTTATATCGCCGATCAACGACTGCTGCGGCATAGCTCACCAAATCCAGGAGATTGCCGATGATCCACGATTCGAGCACCGACGGCACGAAGTTCCACGCTACAAGCTCTCCAATTTAGCTCTGCCCATGGCTACTTACGATGGCAGCTAGACTTCCTCGGTAAATTGCCTATCGCCGTCCATCGCGACAGCGCCTCACGATATATCGCGCGGAACCACCTGCGTTGCCGCCGAAAACCGAGCTCCCCCTCCCCGGGCATCCATAGCCCAAACGCAGAAAGGCCCGCGGTCTTGCGACGCGGGCTTACGATTGTGTTGGTTGGTCTTGATGTTTGATTTGGTTGCGGGG
>CAZZZI010000478.1:0-2366 GCA_964658415.1 uncultured Sphingomonas sp.
CCAACGGCCTCGCCGTCGCAACTCGCGACACAAGCCCTTTCGAGGCTGCTGGGCTAAAAGTGATCAATCCCTGGTCCTAATAACGACAGTGATGCCGCGATCCGAGGGATCGGCATCCGTGACATCGCGTCCGCCGATGAGGATCTCGCCCGGCTTGTCTCCTCAAGTCCAGCGATCGCTCAGCCAGTCCGTTCCATCGATCTCGACAGGCGTGCCTTTCGCGCAAGGCATGCAATGTCGACAACGTTCCCGCCTTTATCAAACGATGCTATATTAGTCGCAGGATGGGGATACGGGAAGCCTGCACGGCCAATTCATCCATAATAACAGATAATGGTTGGTCGCCAGGACCGGAGGCAATGGCCCGGTGGCGTCGGGCAAACACGCTGGTATGAGGGTGCACTCAAACGCAGGCATCGGACTGGAAGGACTGGCACGTGGACTTTATGAAACTGCTGAAGTCGCTCGAAGAACTCCTCTACGAGCTGGTGTCGTGGCTGGTGTTTTATCCGGTCACCATATGGCGATCGGTCACCCGACCCCTCAGCATGATGCGCTACGCGGACATCGAGCTCTTCGACAAGCAGGAAGACCAGTACGAGGATACCCTGAGCCCGCCGCTGTGCCTCCTGATCACCCTGCTTCTTTCCCAGGGGCTCTCGAATGCTCTGCCGTCGGTGTACGATCCCACAGAGGCAGCCAAGGAACTGGGCTCCGGATCTAACCTCCTGATTGCGCGAGGGGTGATCTTCGGGATCTACCCGCTCTGCATGGCGGTGTTGCTGCTGCGATCGAAGGCCGTTAGGATAACTCGCAATTCGCTCCGCCCGCCCTTCTTCAGCCAGTGTTATGTCGCGGCACCCTTCGCCTTCTTTCTCGTGTTGGGCTTTGATTTGGTCAGCCTGCCTCAGGATCAGAGCCTGCTTGCAGGTTTGGTTGCGATGGCGGTCGCTACGATCTGGTATGCCCAGGCACAGGTCCGCTGGTTCATGCACGACTTGGGAATCGGCGCGCTAAGAGCGACCGGCATCTTCTTTGCAGCATTTCTGTTTGCCACCCTCGCAGCGTTTCTCGTGGCTTTGCTGATTACTCTTGATGCCAAAAGCATCGCCACCTCGGGCTGATCAGCTAAAGTGTGTTTTCAGGCGATGGCGACTGGAGAAGATGTAGAATTGAACTGTCAACAATCCCCTGATCCATACTGCGCTAGTATTTGCACCGTGGGATCTACTGCCTGTTGACCGTAAAAATGCAGCCGGAGCTGAGCTCGCCATTTGACATCTCAGATTGATAATTGAGGCAGTTCCTGGAGGGTGACCTGATGTGATGGACGGCCTCCGCTCCCGGCACCACAATGTGCCAAGATGTGGGGTGTCGAACTCAGACAGGTGATGTATCCATGGAGAAGGTTGCTACTATTGGCCTGGATATCGCCAAGCAGGTATTTCAGGTTCACGGGATCAATGAGGCTGGGGCGATCGTGTGCCGTCGCAGGCTTCGTCGCGGTGATGTCGTTGCGTTCTTTAAAGTATTGCCGCCGTGCCTGATCGGGATCGAGGCTTGCGCGACCGGACACCACTGGGCGCGGGTTCTCATAGCACTGGGTCACGAGGCTCGGTTAATGCCGGCATCTTACGTCAAGCCCTACGTGAAGCGTCAGAAGAATGATGCGACAGACGCTGAAGCGATCTGCGAGGCGGTGACCCGGCCAACTATGCGCTTCGTTCTGGTCAAGAGCGAGGAGCAACAGAGCGTGCTGATGCTGCATCGGGTTCGCGAGCTTTTGATTCGGCAACGGACGATGCTTGTGAACGCCTTGCGCGGACACCTCGCAGAGTTCGGATTGTCACGCGACAGGGTGTTGCCGGCGTCGGAACGCTTATCGCGTTGGTCGAAGATGGTGACCAAGATGTCATTCCGCCGCTTGCGCGGTCCGCACTTTTTTCGCTGGTAAGGTAGTTATGAGAGGTGCATGAGAAAGTTAGCGAAATGGACTGCCAAATTCATGCTTGGCATCGAGCGAACGAATTGAGCCGTCGCTTGGAGACGATCCCTGGAATCGGCCCGATTACAGCCAGTGCGATTGCCGCGACAGTGCCAGACGCGTCTCTCTTCAAATCCGGCCGACAATTGGCGGCGTGGATCGGTCTCGTACCACGGCAGAACTCATCGGGTGGCAAAGACCGTCTCGGGAGGATCAGCAAGCAAGGTGATCCCTATCTGCGACGTCTTCTCGTCGTTGGCGCGCACGCGGTCCTTCGCTTCAGTAAGAACCGCAAAACGGCACCGACGCGTTGGGCGGCCGATCTTCTGGCGAAGAAGCCTTACAACGTCGTCGCTGTTGCTTTGGCGAACAAAATGGCGCG
>CAZZZI010000479.1:0-2359 GCA_964658415.1 uncultured Sphingomonas sp.
TCCGTCGCGATGCCGCGCACGAGCTCGACCAGCTTCATGACAGGGACCGGGTTCATGAAATGGATGCCCATGAAGCGTTCCGGACGGTCGGTGGAGGCCGCAAGCCGGGTGATCGACAGCGACGAGGTGTTGGTGGCGAGAATGGCATCAGGCTTCAGCACGGCGCAGACCTGCGTGTAGATCTTGCGCTTGACGCTTTCTTCTTCCGTTGCGGCCTCGATGACCAGATCCATCGGTGCGAGATCGTTGACGTCGGCCGAGCCCGATATCAGCGCCAGCGCCTCCCTGCGCTTCTCGTCCGTCATCTTGCCGGACGATACCTGGCGGGCAAGATTACCGTTGATCGTGGCCAGCGCGCTTTCGATCCGCTCCTGCGAGAGGTCGTAGATGTGGATCCTGTAGCCCGACACGGCGGAGACCTGCGCGATGCCGCAGCCCATCTGACCAGCGCCGACAATACCGATTGCTTTCAAAACCGTGCTCATCGCCCACTCCCTGGTCTGCGCATGTCATCGATGCGGCCGATCCGTTTGAAAAAATAATGCCGGGCCATCCCTAACCCGGCATCATTGATAGACTGATAAGAGCCATCTTTCCAGTCTTCGGCTATCGAACAAACCGGTGGGCGTTCTCTCAAAGCGCCTTTTCTAGCTCAGGTAGAAGCTCGAAGAGATCGCCGACCAGGCCGTAATCGGCGACCTGGAAGATCGGTGCCTCGTCGTCCTTGTTGATGGCGACGATAACCTTCGAGTCCTTCATCCCGGCCAGATGCTGGATAGCGCCCGAGATGCCGACGGCGATGTAGAGCTGCGGTGCGACGACCTTGCCGGTCTGGCCCACCTGCCAGTCGTTCGGGGCATAACCGGCATCGACGGCAGCGCGCGAGGCGCCGACGGCGGCTCCGAGCTTGTCGGCAAGCGGCAGGATGACCTCCTTGAATTTTTCCGCCGAGCCGAGCGCACGGCCGCCGGAGACGATGATCTTGGCCGAGGTCAGTTCCGGCCGGTCGGACGAGGAGAGGGCGTCGCCGACGAAGGTCGACAGGCCGGGATTAGCGACCGCAGAGATGGTTTCGACCGCTGCCGAGCCACCTTCTTCCGCAGAGGCGAAGGAGGCGGTGCGCACGGTGATCACCTTCTTGGCGTCCGTCGACTGGACGGTCTGGATGGCGTTGCCGGCATAGATCGGTCGCTTGAAGGTGTCCGATGACACGACCTCGATGATTTCGGAGATCTGCGCGACGTCGAGCAGGGCTGCGACGCGCGGCAGCACGTTCTTGCCGACCGAGGTAGCGGCCGAGATGATCGTGTCGTAGCCGCCGGCCAGCGAGACGATGAGGTCTGCCAGGGGCTCGGCGAGGTTGTTGGCGAGATCGTCGCTTTCGGCGAGCAGCACCTTGGAGACGCCGGTCAGTTTTGCGGCGGCGTCGGCTGCAGCCTGTGCGCCCTTGCCCGAGACCAGGATATGCACGTCGCCGCCGATCTTGGCGGCTGCGGTCAGCGTCTTGGCGGTCTGGTCGGAAAGGCTTGTGTTGTCGTGGTCAGCCAGAAGAAGAATGGCCATGGTGATTGTCTCCCTTTCCTGCCTTAAAGCACGCCGGCTTCGTTTTTCAGCTTGTCGACCAGTTCGGCAACCGAGCCGACCTTGACGCCAGCCTTGCGGCCGCCGGGCTCTTCGGTCTTCAGCACCTTCAGGCGCGCTGCCGTGGAGACGCCGAGATCGGCCGGGCTCTTCTTGTCGAGCGGCTTCTTCTTCGCCTTCATGATGTTCGGCAGCGAGGCGTAGCGGGGTTCGTTGAGGCGCAGGTCCGAGGTGACCACGGCCGGCAGCTTGATGTCGATGGTCTGCAGGCCGCCATCGACTTCGCGGGTGACGGTCGCCTTGCCGTCGCCGAGCTCGATCTTCGAGGCAAAAGTTGCCTGGGCAATGCCCATCAGCGCTGCCAGCATCTGGCCGGTCTGGTTGCTGTCGTCATCGATCGCCTGCTTGCCGACGATGATGAGGCCGGGCTGTTCGGCTTCGGCGACGCCCTTCAGGATCTTGGCGACGTTCAAAGGTTCGACGGCGTCGTCGGTTTCCACCAGGATCGCGCGGTCGGCACCCATGGCGAGCGCCGTGCGCAGCGTTTCCTCGGCCTTGGCCGGGCCGATGGAGACGACGACGACTTCTGTCGCCTTGCCGGCTTCGCGCAGGCGAAGGGCTTCCTCGACCGAGATTTCGTCGAACGGGTTCATCGACATCTTGACGTTGGCAAGCTCGACGCCTGTGCCATCCGGCTTGACGCGGATCTTGACGTTGTAGTCGACAACCCGCTTCACGGTTACGAGAATTTTCATGCAATCCTTCCTTCAACTGGTCG
>CAZZZI010000480.1:0-2352 GCA_964658415.1 uncultured Sphingomonas sp.
CCGCGCGCGCGGACGGCGTCGCGCAGCCTGAGCACCGGTGCCAGTCCCCGTTGCAGGCCGATGATCGTCACCAGGCTGGCGATGACGACCAGGCCCAGCTGCTTGGTGAAATCCGAGAGCCAGAGGCGGCGACGCATGGCGTACTGGCTGTTGTGGGTGACGGCAACCGTCACCGAGATCGTCCCGTCCTCGCCGAGACCGACGATCGGGTGGATCAGCGTCATCGCCCGCACCGGTTCGCCGCGAAATACGCCGTCCTCTGCCCGCTGCGGCACTTTCGGCTGCGGCATGTCCGGCAAGCCCGCCACCAAGCCGCCCCAGGCGGTGATGACCTGATAGAATACCCGATCGCCGAAACCGGTATCGAACATTTCGAGGGCCGCCGGCGGAATATTGGGCTCCACAGTGCCGCTGGCATCGACGCGCATCGCCTCGGCAATCACGCGCGTTGCGGCAAGCAGCGTATGGTCGGTGATAAGATCGGCGGTGGCGTCGGCCGACTCGAAGCTCACGTAGAGATTGACGCAGATGGCGCCGGCGAGCGTCAGCAGCACCCAGGTCAGCAGCTGCACCCGCAGGCTGTCGCGCATTTTGCGGAAGATGCGTGCTGCCCTGGCAAGAAAACCCATGTCGCGCCTATTCCGCATCGCGCAACATGTAGCCGAGGCCGCGCAGGGTGGCGATCTGGACGCTGCTGCCCTCCAGCTTCTTGCGCACGCGGTGCACATAGATCTCGATGGCGCTCGGATCGGCGGCGTCGTCGAACCCGAAGACGCTCTCCGACAATCGGTCCTTGCTGACCGTGGTGCCGACCCGCATGACGAGGTGCTCGAGAACGGAGTGTTCGCGCGGCGTCAGTGCGAGGAGATCCCCCGACAGCTTGAACTGCCGCGTTCCGCCATCGAAAAACAGGTCGCCGACGACAATCTCCGGTGCCGCGCGGTCATGGCCGCGGCGGACCAACGCGCGGATGCGGGCTTCCAACTCCGGCATTTCGAAAGGCTTTGCAAGGTAATCGTCCGCCCCGCTGTCCAGTCCGGCCACGCGTCCGTCGAGGCTGGCGTTGGCCGTCAGGATAATGACGGGGACCTTGTTGCCGCCCTGGCGCAGCCGCTTCAGCAGCGTCAGTCCGTCGAGCTTCGGCAGGGAGAGATCGAGAACGACCGCAGCGTACAACGCGACCTTCAGCGAATGTTCGGCATCCTCGCCGTCATGGACGATGTCGACGGCATAATGCGCCTGGCGCAGCGCCTTGCCGAGCCAGGATGCGAGTTCGCGATTGTCTTCAACCAGGAGAATCCTCATCGGCCCACTATAGAGTCAAGCCCGGCCCCTGACGAGAGGCCGCGCAGCGCTAACGGCTTGTTCCGGCGGCCGAAGGCGCACCGGCCGGCACACGATCGTCGCCGTTATGAAGGCTGAGCGCCATCCGCAACATCCAGGGCAGGGGCGTCCACCACCCCGTGAAGACACCGGCCTGTCGCAGCATGGCCGCCGTCCAGGTATTGCAGCCGGCGATCGCATTGAAGTAGCCGTTAGCCTCGAAGAACCGGTCGTAGGGGCCGTAGGCATAGCCGTTAAGTAGCGAAGGGACGCCGGCGCTGTCGGCAAAGCTCTTTCGCACCGCATCGAGCAGTCTCTGCAGTCCGATGTCATCGAGATTGACGGCCGTGACATAGGGGCTGTCGGCCGGGATCTCGCCGCCCAGTTCCACATGCATCACCGACCGGTCGAGGGTCAGGCTCTTCAGGACCGGCATGGGCTTCAGGTCCGCCCATGTCGGTGTCTCCGTGTAGAAGGCGCGCCCGCCCCACCCGAAGATGATGTAGCGCGCGCCTTCAAGATTGTAGTCGAGACCGGCGGACGGCAGAAAATCGAACTTCCGGCGCAATTCGTCGTCGATCGGGACAGCGATATCGGTGTGAATGGGGTTGCTGAGGATCAGGATGCGATGCGTCCTCTCCTCGCCGGCCTGAGTGGCAACCGGCGGGTGGGGTAGGACCACACCCAGCAAGGCGCACAGCAGGACCACGCCTACAGCGATGGTCACGACCCGAAGCGATTTCAGAAGCATACGCATTATCACCCGTACCCTGTCCACGATGTCGCGACGCTTGTCGCACATGCATTGCGACACCTCCACCCCCGGTAATGCATGGGCCTAAAGCCAGTTGCAGCGCCCCCGCGTCGTCATCCTCGGGCTTGACCGGGCTTGACCCGATGATGACGACGCGAGCCCAAAAAGGTGCGGCGTAAAGGGCAGGGCTCGCGAGTGCCATGGGGTCGCCGCGCATCCGGCCTCGCCTGTGCCTGGATCCTCGGGTCAAGCCCGAGGACGACGAACTGGGGTGG
>CAZZZI010000481.1:0-2341 GCA_964658415.1 uncultured Sphingomonas sp.
TGATCCGCGGCATCCCGATGCTGGTGCTGCTGTTCTACGTCGCCTTCGTCGGCGCACCGGCCATCGTCGCCTTCTACAATTTTCTGACCGCGCCATTGGTGTCAGTCGGCTGGACCGAACCTTTGATGGTGCGCGAGTTGTCGCTGATGTGGCGGGCGATCATCGCGCTGACGATCGGCTATGCCTCCTTCATCGCCGAAATTTTCCGCGCCGGTATCGAAGCGGTCGACCACGGGCAGATCGAGGCGTCGAAAGCCCTCGGCCTGTCCAGGGTCCAACGCTTCCGGCTGGTGGTCTTCCCGCAGGCCATCCGCGTCATCCTGCCGCCGCTGTCGAACGATTTCGTGTCGATGGTGAAGGACTCGTCCCTGGTGTCCGTGCTCGGCGTCGCCGACCTCACCCAGATGGGCAAAGTCTATGCGTCAGGCTCGTTTCGCTTCTTTGAAACCTATTCGATCGTCACCTATATCTACCTGATCCTGACGGTCGGCCTGTCGCTGCTGCTGCGGCGGATTGAAGCAAGACTAAGAGCGTTAAAATGATAACATCTTCGTCCATAGCTTCAATTTTGCATTGCTTTAATTTGGCAATCCCTTTCAAGTCTGCGTCCAATCAGCATGGATCATTTTGAAATGAAGCGTTGTCTCGCTCGGTTCATTTTAATAGTCGGCGTCGTTTGCAGCGTACAAGCGCCTCGTGCAATGTCGGCGGAGCTACCCGTATTCCTGGATTATTGTACTGAATATTCACAGCGAGCGACAACGCCAGCTCAACGGTTCGCGGCTTATTTTCAGTGTAATTCGGCCGAAAGCCAGGCAAAAAGTCAGCTGCAGACACATTGGTCTCTCGTAACCGACGACGACATGAAGATTTGCATGAAATACAAAGGTACCCAAAACGAAATTCGCTCTTACCAATATCTTATGCTTTGTCTTTCTCAGTTTGTAGGAAGTCGTTGCTATGCCGGCAAAATGATATGCAGCGGGATTCCAACATGAATTTTACATGGCGGCTCACTCTAGCGACTTTGTTGTTCTCGACGGCCGCCTGCGTTGCCGGGGCCGTCGATATTCCGCAGTATAATGACTCTTACTGCCTGACTTTGACGTCGAAGATGCTGAATCCCGAGGAGAAACGGACAGAGACTGAGAGATGCTTTCGGCAAGAGGCCGATGCCAAAAATCAACTCCTCGAGCATAGGTCTATAACGCCAGACGGTGCCTTTGAATATTGTCGAAAGCTCGGGCCGGGTTCTTATTCCGAAATGTTACGCTGTCTGGCAGGAAACGTCGGCTATAAATGTTTTCGGGACGAATTGAGTTGCCGATGGCAATAGGCTCCGTAGGTCCGTTGGTAGCCTGAACGGACGTCGGCCACGGCAATAGTGTTCAATGATTCGAATTGCCGAGCGTCGGAAAAATTGATAAAGCCGAACCCATGGAATCGAAGTTTAAGTGCATCGGTGGGGAAAATTTCGTGCTGCAGGACCATAAGCGTCTGCCGGCCCGTTTCTTCGCGATGATTTCAGGCGCGCTCAACAGCCGACTTCGCTGATCTCGCCCTGCGGCCGGCGGACCCCTTTCCGTCGCTTCCATTCTTCGTCACGCCCAACCCCATATGGATCTGTAGCCATGAGCGCACCCCGCACCCTGTACGACAAAATCTGGGACGACCACGTCGTCGACACCCAGGAAGACGGCACCTGTCTTCTCTACATCGACCGTCACCTGGTCCATGAAGTGACCTCGCCGCAGGCCTTCGAAGGCCTGCGCATGACCGGTCGCAAGCTGCGCGCGCCGCAAAAGACGCTCGCCGTCGTCGACCACAACGTGCCGACCTCGCCGGATCGCCACCTCGGCATCAAGAACGAGGAAAGCCGCATCCAGGTCGAGGCGCTGGCCACCAACGCGGCCGAGTTCGGCGTGGAATATTACTCCGCCAGCGACATCCGCCAGGGCATCGTCCACATCGTCGGCCCCGAGCAGGGCTTCACCCTGCCGGGCATGACCATCGTTTGCGGCGACAGCCACACCTCGACCCACGGCGCATTCGGGGCGCTCGCCCATGGCATCGGCACATCCGAGGTCGAGCACGTGCTCGCCACCCAGACGCTGATCCAGCAGAAGGCGAAGAACATGCTGGTGCGCGTCGACGGCCAGCTGCCCGACCACGTCACCGCCAAGGACATCATCCTGGCCATCATCGGCGAGATCGGCACGGCCGGCGGCACCGGCCACGTCATCGAATTTGCCGGCGAAGCCATTCGCGCGCTGTCGATGGAAGGTCGCATGACGGTCTGCAACATGACCATCGAGGGCGGCGCCCGCGCCGGCCTGATCGC
>CAZZZI010000482.1:0-2332 GCA_964658415.1 uncultured Sphingomonas sp.
ATGCCTTCATCGATATCCTCAACTGCGACGGCACCAAGGCTGAGGCCTGCGGCAACGGCACGCGCTGCGTCGTCCAGGCGCTGTCGTCGCAGACCGGACGCAAGTCGTTCACCTTCCAGACGGTCGCCGGCATCCTGAATGCCGTCGAGCATGAGGACGGGACGATCTCGGTCGACATGGGCAAGCCCGTGTTTGACTGGGATAGGATCCCGCTGTCGGAAGAGTTCTTCGACACCAGCCGCATCGAACTGCAGATCGGGCCGATCGAGGCGCCGATCCTGCATTCGCCGTCCGTCCTGTCGATGGGCAATCCGCACGCGATCTTCTGGGTCGAGCGCGACGTGATGTCCTACGATCTCGCCCGCTTCGGGCCGATGCTCGAAAACCATCCGATGTTTCCGGAAAAGGCAAACATCACGGTGGCCCAGATTACCGCGCCGTCGTCGATGATTACCCGCACCTGGGAGCGCGGCGCCGGGTTGACGCTCGCCTGCGGCTCGGCCGCCTGTGCCGCCGGCGTGTCCGCCGCCCGCACCGGACGCACCGGTCGCACCGTCGAGATCGATGTGGCGAGCAGCGTGCCACGCGGCACGCTCAAGATAGAGTGGCGCGACGACGATCACGTCGTCATGACGGGGCCTGCCGTCTGGGAATGGTCCGGCCGGCTCGATCCGGTGACGGGCGTCTTTACGCGCGACGAACAGCCGGCAGAGGTCCTGGCGCGGTGAGCGGCGTCGAGGTCATCACCTTCGGCTGCCGGCTCAATACCTACGAATCCGAAGTCATGCGCGGCGAGGCCGAGAAGGCCGGGCTCAACAACGCCATCCTGGTCAACACCTGTGCCGTGACCGGCGAGGCGGTGCGCCAGGCGCGCCAGGCCATCCGCCGCGCGCGTCGCGACAATCCGCATGCCCGCATCATCGTGTCAGGCTGTGCCGCCCAGACCGAGAAGCAGACCTTTGCCGCCATGCCCGAGGTCGACATGGTGCTCGGCAACGAGGAGAAGCTGACGCGCGACAGTTACCGGGGGCTGCCTGATTTCGGCGTCTCGGCGGAGGAGAAGCTGCGCGTCAACGACATCATGAGCGTCCGCCACACGGCGCCGCAGATGGTCAAGCATATCGACGGGCATGTGCGCGCCTTCATCCAGGTGCAGAATGGCTGCGACCATCGCTGCACCTTCTGCATCATCCCCTATGGCCGCGGCAATTCCCGCTCGGTGCCGATGGGACCGGTTGTCGCCCAGGCGCGGCAGCTGGCCGCGTCAGGCTATATCGAGATCGTGCTGACGGGCGTCGATGCCACGAGCTACGGCGGCGACCTGCCGGGCCAGCCGTCGCTCGGCATGCTTGCCAAGACCCTGCTCCGCCAGGTGCCGGAAATCCGCCGGCTGCGGCTGTCGTCGATCGACAGCATCGAGGCCGATCGCCATCTTCTCGACCTGATCGCCGACGAGCCGCGCTTCATGCCGCATCTGCACCTGTCGCTGCAGCATGGCGACGACATGATCCTGAAAAGAATGAAGCGTCGCCACTCGCGGGCGGATGCGCTGGCCTTCTGCGCGCAAGTGCGCTCGCTCCGGCCCGACATCAGCCTCGGTGCCGACATGATCGCCGGTTTCCCGACCGAGACGGAGGCGATGTTCGACAATGCCGTGAGCATGGCGGAAGAGGCCGGCATCGCTCATCTGCACGTGTTTCCCTACAGTGCGCGACCCGAAACGCCGGCGGCGCGCATGCCGCAGCTCGACCGGGGTGTGGTCAAGGAGCGGGCAGCAAGGCTCAGGGCCACTGGACTTCGGCTGCAGCAATCCCATCTCGACGGCATGGTCGGCACGACGCAATGGCTGCTTGTCGAAAACAACGGCATGGCGCATACGGAAAACTTCACGCTTGTCGCGGCACCTGGCCTTGCGCCCCGCGCGCTGGTCGCAGCCGTCATCACCGGCCACGACGGCAAGCGTCTCGACATGCAACTTGACCCCGCGCAAGCGGCCTGACTGACGGAAATTCCATGGCGCTCGGATTCATCAAGAAAGTCTTCACCTTCCGTCACGACCAGCCGGGCTTCAACGATGTCCCGGAGGTGCCGGTCGAGGACAAGGCTGTCACGTCCGAGCTGGAGCCGAAAAGCCGCGAGGAGCATCTGCCTGTGGCGGCCGATCCTGTCCTGCCGGAAATGGAGACGGCCGGCGGGCCTGCGGCCGATGGGATCGTTGGCGATGCCGAGGATGAAACGCCGCCGATCCTGCCTGACGTCACGGCGCTCAACGATCTCGGCGTGACGCCACTGGCGTTGCTGGAAGCCGAGGCTGAGATTCCCGAGGGTGGGG
>CAZZZI010000483.1:0-2296 GCA_964658415.1 uncultured Sphingomonas sp.
GTGGTCATGGATCAGACCCTTTCCTTGGTGCCGCGCGCGGCGATCAGACCTTGCGGACGGAAGAGGAGGACGAGGATGACGGCGCCATAGACGAAGGCATCGCGGAAGGGGCGTGCGTCGACCGGCAGCACCACCTGCATGACGACCGAGGCGGCACCCAACAGGAAGCCGGCAAGGACCGCGCCCGGAAGACTGCCGAGGCCGCCGATCACGGTTGCGATGAACGCCATCAGCATGATCGCGCCGCCCATCTGGATATCGGCCGTGCCGGTCTGGCAGACGAAGATCAGCGAAATGGCACCGGCCAGAGCGCCGGACAAGGCGAAGGCGCCCATGATCACCCGGTTTGCGCGGACACCGAGCATGCGCGCCATGGAGAAGTTTTCCGCCGCCGCCCGCATCTCCAGCCCGAAGCGGGTGTGTCGCAGGAAGAGCGACAGGGCAAGCAGGATCAGCACCGTCGCAACAATGGTGATCAGCTGCAGCAGCGGCAGTCGGGCGCCAAAGATCTCGACGGGCTGCGACAGCATCGGTAGCAGCGAAATCGATTTCGGACGGCTGGTGAAGAGCATCAGCAGGAAGTAGCGAATGACGAAGCCGAGCGCGAAAGACGCGATCATCATGGTTGCGGGATTGGCGCGGCGAAAGCGGCGGAAAACCAAGATCTCGCAAAGGACGGACAAGCCCGCACCGGTGGCGAGAACCAGCGGCACCAGCAGGAACCACGGCAGGTTGCCGGCAAAGACGATGGCCATGGCGTCCGTGGAGGGCCACAGCAAGGCAAAGACGCAGAAGGCGATGACGTCGCCATGGGCGAAATTCACCAGGCGCATAACGCCGAAGATCAGGGCAATGCCGAGCGCGCCGAGGGCATAGAGGGATCCGAGGGAAAGCGAGTCAAATACGATCTGGAGCATCTCATTTGTCCTCGTAACCGAAATAGGCGGCCTGGATGGCCTCGCTGTTGCCAAGCTCGCGGGCATCGCCGTCGAGCACGACCTGGCCGCCGCGCATCAAAAGCATGCGTCCGCCGACGAGATTGGCGCGGGTGGAACTCTGCTCGACGATCAGCAGGGTGAGCGCCCGCTGCGCCTGCAGTGCGATCAGCCGCTCGTAGACCTGGTCGGTGATATTGGGGGCCAGGCCCAGCGAGGGCTCGTCGATGGCGATCAGGCGGGGATTGGTCATCAGCGCCCGGCCGATGACCAGCATCTGCTGCTGGCCGCCGGACAGGAGGCCGGCCTGGCCGTTGCGACGTTCCTTGAGCATCGGGAATGTCTGGTACACCGCCTCGAGATCCTCGGCGAGCTTGGCCTTCCAGCCGCGATCCTTGGACTTCATGCCGGTTCCGACCATGAGGTTTTCCTCGATCGTCAGCGAACCGAACACGTCGCGGCCCTCTGGCACCATCGAGAAGCCGAGCCTAGCGATGTCCTCGGGTGCGCGGCCGGTGATGTTGTAGCCATCGAAATCGATCGTCCCTGCGGCGGCTGGCGTCACGCCCGCTATGGCCCGCAGCAGTGATGACTTTCCCGCACCATTCGGCCCGGTGATGAAGACGGTTTCGCCGTCCCTGATCGAGAGAGACACACCGCGCACCGCTGTCAGGCGACCGTAGCGGACTTCGATGTTGGCAAGAACAAGCAGGCTCATAGCAGCACCTCCGCAACTGGCAGGGGCGTATCGGCCGCAGTGCCCATGTAGGCGTGGCGCACCTTCTCGCTGCTGCGGATCGCAGCCGGCGTCCCCTCCTCTATGACGGCACCGGAATCGAGTACGACGATGTGGTCGCAGAGACCGAGGACGAGGCCGACATTGTGTTCGATGATCAGCACGCCGCATCCGAGTTCGCGGGCGATCTTGCGAACCAGCGTCGAGAGGTCGGCGGCCTCCTGGCTGCTCATGCCGGCAGCGGGCTCGTCGAGAAGGATGTAGGCAGGGCGGCCCATCAAGGCGCGGCCGATCGCCACGCGGCGCTCGTCCGTATAGGGAAGTGTCCCGGCGATGCGCGAACCGAGAGCGCCGATGCCCATCCAGTCCAGCATGGCCTCGGCTTCGGCCACTGCCGCGCGCCGGCTCATGCCGAGCCCGACGCCGGTCACCTCGAGATTGTCGATGACGGCGAGATCGCGGAACAGGCGCCCGCCCTGGAATGTCCGGGCTATACCCTTGCGGCGGACCTGGTGCGGCTTCAGCCGGTCGA
The DNA here is from genome assembly GCA_964658415.1 of uncultured Sphingomonas sp. Classification (GTDB taxonomy): domain Bacteria; phylum Pseudomonadota; class Alphaproteobacteria; order Rhizobiales; family Rhizobiaceae; genus Rhizobium. The sequence goes on from CAZZZI010000483.1 coordinate 2,204, forward strand.
GCGATACGCCGTCCAGCTTGACGGCACCGTCCGTCGGGGCCTGGAAGCCGGTGAGCACGTTGACCAGCGTCGTCTTGCCGGCGCCGTTCGGGC
>CAZZZI010000484.1:0-2289 GCA_964658415.1 uncultured Sphingomonas sp.
GGGCCGCTTGAGCCTAAGGCTCAGACAATGCGCGACAACCACAGATTGGTGGCCTAGGCAATCAGGGCGGCGAGAAAGGCGCGCTCGTCGACAGGCGGTAACCCGGTTGAAAACGTGACCGAAATGCCGAGTGCAGCCGGTCCAGCGTTCGACCTGTGACAGCACGTCGGTGATCCGCGTGGCAGGGAGGATGCCGTAACAGGCGAGCGTCAGGTGCCGCCCTTCATCTGCCCGGCGCCATCCTCTTTCGGCTCTTGTGGGGAGGCGCAATTTCTCCCCCGCGAACAGAGGCCCGTCAAGATTATGGGCGACGCCGCGCAAGGCGCTGTCGAGTTGCTCAGCGTGCTGATCGGGGCATGCATGTAGATCGCCGAGCAAGAACGGCGGTTGGAGCGTTGTGCCTGGCGATGGCGTAAGCAGCACGTCAAGCGCCCGGTGGGGTTTGTGAGAACAACGAGGTGTTCACTACCGAGGTCCAATGAGCCGCAAATCAAGCCTAGCCCATTTATCAGTTTCAACTCGTCACCGGCGGTGATCCGCTAGGTCATCATCATGTACGTGTGGTTCCCGCTGTCGCCGCGGAGCGTCGAGGACCTGCTGTTCGAACGCGGGATCGACATTTGCCATGAGACAGTGCGCAATGGGTGGGGGGCGGTTCGGCCCGATCTTCGCCGGCGACATCCGGCGGCAGCGAGTTAACCGGATGCGCGGCTTTGGACATTGGCGCTCACATCCAGACGAGATTTACGTAACGGTCGATGGCGAGCTGGTTTACTTCTTGCGCGCGGTCGATCACGAAGATGAGATCCTCGAAAGCTTCGTCACCAGGACGCGCGACAAGGCCGCGGCGTTGACCTGCATGAAAAAGACGCTGAAGCGCCAGGGCTCGCCGGAGGCGATCACGACCGATGGCCTTCGCTCCTATCGCGCAACGATGAAAGACCTCGGGAACGGGGAGAAGCAGGGGGTCGATCGCCGGGCCAATAACCGAGTGAAAAACAGCCAGCTGCCCTTCCGACGACGAGAGCGGAGTAATGATCAGATTCAGACAGATGAAGACGCTACAAAAGTTTGCGAGCGTCCACGCCAACGTCCACAACTACTTCGATTTCGAACGCCATCTCGTTGACCGCAAGCCCTACAAGGAACGCCACTCAGCCGCACAGGCCGAGTGGCAATCGGTCATGGGCTAGTCCACCAATCACGAAAGCCCGCCATGCATCGTAGAGAGAGCGGTTCGCAGTAGACTGACAGCATCGATCGATGTCAAATTCTTCCACAAAAAATCCAAGATCAGCTGCCAACGTATCTCGACGAATTTATCGCCGACTGTAAATTCGGCCGTCAGCCCAAGACCCTTCCCATTCTCCTAACCTTCAAATACATTAAAGAAATTTGGATTTTATAGTCATATCGTTTTATCCTAAATCAAATCTGCCAGATGCCGAGACTGCGTACGTAGCGCCGGTAGAGCCAAAGATGACGTGTTCGTTGATTTCGCAATCGAGTGGATTACAAAGTTCCAAGTCATGGGCGGCTTAAATGCTGCACCGCTTGATGCTGGCCCGTGCCATGCAACTTCGGACATCGTTGACGCGGCGCCTCGCCGATGGACTATGACTTGTATGCTGTGGTTAAATAGGCCTTTCGGCTTTCATTCCTTGGTTGCCGGCGTGACAGCCGCGGCATTCCGATAAACGATCACCGGCCGTCGCGCGGGAACCTCGACCGTAACGCGGTTGGAAACAACTTTTGCCGGATAGGGAGCGGCTAGTGGCACATGCAGAGTTCGTGCGACGATCTCTTCCGCTCGCCATCCCGACGGAAGGGGGTGGCTAAGTACTTGCGCCTCGCGCGCAAAGAAGGCGATGCGGTCGCGATCGATCTGGCAGGACGTGGTGCCATTGCAGGCAATCGTCGTACCGTCATAGACAGCTGTATAGTTTTTGGAATCGTCGGACAACGATATTTTTGCGCCACCCTTCAGGTATAGGCTGCGTACGCCTCCCTCATGCTTGTAATCCACCACAGCCAAATCATGCACTTTGCTGAACGGCAAAGTGACCAGAAAATAAAACTCGGCGATCTGCATAGGATCGCTGTCGCGCTGAAACCAGTTCGACGGGCGGTTATTCCAGAACAGATTGGGTCCGGTGGCTACTTTGCCCATGCCGTCATCGCCCCAGATCGCGGCCCGTCGATAAACCGTCGCCGCCAGCGGAATTGCCGAGCCGCCAAATGGGCAATCGCTGAATGTCGGCCCGTTCATGGTCTGCGACATCCGTCCTA
>CAZZZI010000485.1:0-2282 GCA_964658415.1 uncultured Sphingomonas sp.
AAGGACTTGAGCTAACTGGATCCCCGCCACAAGGGCGAGGATGAGGGGAATTCGGCAACCGCCTCAGTTTCCCACGTGACCTGCAGAGTTGGTAGATAATATCTTTGCCCGCAGCCTCAGAGAGCGAATGCTCTCCCTGGTATCAGGTGATGCGCTGAATGCTGGCAGCGATCTCCTTGGGTTCGAAAACCTTCTTCCAGTCGTCGCGCATCAGCGCCGGAATGCCGAACTCGATGGCCTTGTTGCAGGCATCCGAGAACACGCCCTGGACTTCGCCGAAGATGACGGCGCCGAGCACGTTGAGGTGGCCGAGCAGGAAGTCGCGGGCCGCTTCTTCCGGAACGCCGCGCCTGACGCATTCGTCCATGGCCTGCTTCATGACGACGAGCAGCGAGGCTGCAACGGTTTCCGACAGGCCCGGCTCGAGCATCGCCATCTGGTCGACGGTGACGCGGTGCGAGCGCATGACGGGTGCCCAGATCGTCTTGGCGATTTCCTCGCCGAGGCCATAGGCCTCATCGGGCCCCTGCATCAGCGCGGAGACGATATGCTGCTTGGCGAACAGGCCGCCGAAATGGTCTTTCTTCGCCTGCATCTCCGTCTCGTCGTTGAAGATCGGCGGATGGCAGGGATGGGTGACGAAATAGGTGAGATCCGGACGCTCGGGGAAGTGACCGGCGAAAGGCGCTGCAGCATCGAGCGCAACCACCATCGTGCCGGCCTTCAGCTTGTCTGCGATGCCGGCGGCAACCTTGCCGATATGCGTGTCCGGAACCGCGAGGATAACCACATCGGCACCATCGAGGGCCGCGTCGACATCGAGGCAGGAAAGCCCGAGGTCATCCTTGAGGCGCGCCTTGCCGGCGTCGCTGATCTCGACGTGACGGACGTCGAAGCGGGAGCCCTTGAGGTTCTTGGCCAGCCGGTAGCCCATTTTGCCGCCGGCGCCGAAAAGTGCAATCGAAGTCATGTTGTTCACCCAATCTGTTTGGTGTGGCGACTATAGTCAACTGGTATGATGAGTCAATGAGTATAGCAGCGCGCGTGTCGTTTTGTGGATGCGGCCTGGGGGCTCTCGTCCTGTTCAGGCAGCCAGACCGTCGCGGATCTGGGCGAAGTAGCCGTCAGCCCCGACCTGTCCGCCCTTCAGCGCGATCTGCAACCCGTTGGTCGCCCTGTCGTTGCCGTGGGCCGTGCACAGCGGCGAGCCCGGCGTCTGCGGCAGCGGCAGCAAGGTGGTCAGCGCCTCGACATTGAGCTCCTTCAGCGCATGGCTCGAGGTATCGCCGCCGGCGATGACCGCGCGGCCGAGCCTCTCTTCGCCGATCAGCCGATGCAGGATGGCGCCGAGAATGCGGCCGAGCCGGTGGCGGCTGCCGGCAATCCGGTCGATATCGCCGCCCCGGTCGGCGGAGGGCCCGAGCGCCGTGTTGAGAATGACGCTGCGGCCCTCCTTCAGGCTGGCAAGCCCGCTGGCGACAGCCTTGTCGATGGCGGCTACGCCGTTCTCGCCGAGCAGTTCGAGCGGATCGAGATTGACCCCGTCGAAACCGTTGGCGGTGGCATGGCGGATCTGCCGCTCGGTCGTCGGCGAGACGCTGCCGGAGACGACGGCGATGCGGTCGGCCTTGCCAGGAAGCGGGAAGGCGTTTTCGCCCGAGGTGAGGCCGCTCTCTCTCCAGGCTGCCAGCAGCGCGTATTCGAGGCCCGACGAACCGGCGACGAACCAGCCGCCATCGGCCTTGATCCGCCAGAGCTGTCGGCCCGCCTGTGTCTGGCTCTCGGCGCTGTCGACGTCGAAGAGCAGCATGCCGGCGCATGCGCTGGCGAGCGCGTCCACCCGTCGGTCGGCATCGGTGGAAGACAGCAACGCCAGATCGGCGAGCGCCGTCGTCAGCGCCGTCTGATCCTGCAGATGCACGCGCAAATCCGCCTCGCGCATCGGCGTCACCGGATGCCGGCTCATCACGGGATGGCGGTCGATGCGATAGACCTCGCCCTGGTAGGCGGCAAACAAATGGCCGAACGCGGTGTAGCGCTTCAATTGCGGTGCGCCGACCACGAGCGGCACGAAGGCCTGGTCGAACAGCGCCTTGCCGATCTCTACGGCCTTGCCGATATTGCCGATCGCCGGGCTGGAATCGAAGGTCGAGCAGACCTTGTAATGGCAGATGTCGGCATCCAGGCTCTTCAGCCATTGCAAGGCCGGCGTCAGGTGAGCGTCCATCCAGTCCGGTGTCTCGCTGCGGCTGGTGCCGGCAAGACCGATGGCGCGGCAATGG
>CAZZZI010000486.1:0-2263 GCA_964658415.1 uncultured Sphingomonas sp.
CACCGAGATCGATACCCGCATGCTCGGCATGGTCGGCGCCCTGCTGATCATCTGGATCGGCTTCGACCTCTATACCGGGCACCTGTTCCTCACCCCGCGCAATCTCTGGAACCTGTCGGTCCAGACCTGCGAGATCGCGGTGCTGGCGACCGGCATGGTGCTGGTCATCGTCACGCGCAACATCGACCTTTCCGTTGGCTCGCTGCTCGGCTTCGTCGCCATGATCATGGGCGTCGTCCAGGCAAAGTGGCTGCCGACCTATCTCGGCTTCGACAGCCAGTGGACCTGGGTCATCGCGCTGATCTGCGGGCTCGCCGCCGGTGCGCTGATCGGCCTGCTGCAGGGGATCATCATCGCATTCCTCGGCGTGCCGTCCTTCATCGTCACGCTCGGGGGATTTCTCGCCTGGCGCGGCCTTGCCTGGTACGTGACCTCGGGCCAGACCGTGGCACCGCTGGATGCCACCTTCCGCATCATGGGCGGTGGCGCGGAAGGCTCGATCGGCGCCACCTGGAGCTGGGTCATCGGCGTCGTCGCCTGCCTGATGATCGTGCTCGGCATTGCCGGATCGCGACGCCAGCGCAAGCGTTTCAATTTTCCGCGCCGCCCCGTCTGGGCCGAATATTTCCTGGCGATCCTCGGCTCCGCCATGGTGCTGGGCACGATCTACGTCTTCACCATCTATTACTGGCCGGTCGGCATCGCCAAGAAATACGCCACCGACCATAATATCACCTGGCCCGACGGTGGGCTCGAGATCCCCTATGGCATCGCCGTCCCGGTCCTGATTGCCGTTGCCGCCGGCATCATCATGACCTTCATCGCGACCCGGCTGCGCTTCGGCCGCTACGTCTTTGCCATCGGCGGCAACCCGGAAGCGGCCGAACTCGCCGGCATCAAGACCCGCTGGGTGACGGTGAAGATCTTCACGCTGATGGGCTTTCTGGCAGCCGTTGCCGCCGCCATCTCCACCGCCCGGCTGAACGCGGCGGCCAACTCGCAAGGGACCACCTACGAGCTCTACACCATTGCTGCGGCCGTCATCGGCGGCACGTCGCTTGCCGGCGGCACCGGCACCGTTGCCGGCGCCATGCTCGGTGCGCTGGTGATGCAGTCGCTGCAGTCGGGCATGGGGCTCGCCAATGTCGACACGCCCATCCAGAACGTCGTCGTCGGCGTCGTGCTGGTGATCGCGGTCTGGCTCGACACCGTCTATCGCTCGCGGGCCAAGTAAGAGGAATTCCAGCTATGACGGATCACAACACTCCGCTTGTGGAACTGAAAAACATTTCCATTTCCTTCGGCGGCATCCACGCGGTCGACAACGCCTCGATCGATCTCTACCCCGGCGAGGTCGTCGCCCTCCTCGGCCACAACGGCGCCGGCAAGTCGACGCTGATCAAGATCCTGTCCGGCGCCTACAAGCGCGACAGCGGCGATATCCTGATCAACGGCGAGACCGTCGACATCCGCACGCCCCGCGACGCCAAGAAATTCGGCATCGAGACGATCTACCAGACGCTCGCCGTCGCCGACAATGTCGACGCGGCCGCCAATCTCTATCTCGGCCGCGAGCTGCAGACCCGCTGGGGCACGCTCGACGACGTGGCGATGGAGGCCTCGGCGCGCGAGGTGATGGGCCGGCTGAACCCCAATTTCAAACGTTTCAAGGAACCGGTCAAGGCGCTCTCCGGGGGGCAACGCCAATCGGTGGCGATTGCCCGCGCCATTCTGTTCAACGCCCGCATCCTGATCATGGACGAGCCGACGGCGGCGCTCGGCCCGCAGGAGACGGCGCAGGTGGGCGAACTGATCAAGCAATTGAAAAAGGAGGGAATCGGCATCTTCCTCATCAGCCACGACATCCACGACGTCTTCGACCTTGCCGACCGGGTGTCGGTCATGAAGAACGGCCAGGTGGTCGGCCACGCCCGCACCGAGGATGTCACCAAGGACGAGGTCCTCGGCATGATCATCCTCGGCAAGGTCCCGCCCAAGGCCATCCCCGGCCCCGGCGCGATGAAGACGGCCTGATCGGCCGGACCACCAGGGGCCGCGAACCGACGCATCGCGGCCTTTTTCCATTCTGCAAGCCGTTGTCGCTGTTTACGCATTTTACGCATTGATGCCTGACGCGACCTGGGCTATGTACCTCCCATCGGACAGGCGGAAAAACCCGCCCTCGGCATGCACCCGTAGCTCAGCTGGATAGAGTGTTGGATTCCGATTCCAAAGGTCACAGGTTCGAATCCTGTCGGGTGCG
>CAZZZI010000487.1:0-2245 GCA_964658415.1 uncultured Sphingomonas sp.
CCTTGTCGTCGACCTTGATCTTGCCCATGCGGCCGGCCGGGATCTCGCTGCCGGGCGCACCCTTGGTCTCACCCTTGACGAGGCGATAGGCAATCTGCGTCGCAGAATAGCCAAGGTCGATCGGGTTCCAGATGGCGAATTCCTTGGTGGCGCCTGATTTGATGGCGCCGGCCATTTCCGAGGGAAGGCCGAGACCGGTGACATAGACCTGGCCGATCTTGCCGGCATCCTTGACGGCCTGCGACGCGGCGAGAACACCGACGGTGGTCGGCGCGACGATGACCTTGACTTCAGGATGCGAGGTCAGGATGCCCTGCGCTTCGCGGTAGCTCTTGTCGGACAGGTCGTCGCCGTAGACTGTCGTCACCAGGTTCAGGCCCGGAAAGTCCTTCATCTGCTTCTTCATCTCGCCGATCCAGATGTTCTGGTTGGTCGAGGTGGTCGTTGCCGACAGGATGGCGAAATCGCCCTTGCCGCCTTCGAGATGATCCTTGACCAGCGTCAGGCACATCTTGCCGATCAGTTCGTTGGAAGAAGGGTTCAGCTGTAGGATACGACCTGCCTTGGCCACGCCGGAATCGAACGAGATGACCTTGATGCCGCGCTGGGTGGCCTTCTTAAGAGCCGGCACAACCGCGTCAGGATCGTTGGCCGAAATCGCAATCGCATCGACGCCCTGGGCGATCAGCGAGTTGATGACTTCGATCTGGCCTTCGGCCGTCGTCGTGGTCGGGCCGGTGTAGATGACCTCGACGCCGCCGAGTTCCTTGGCGGCTTCCTGGGCGCCCTTGTTGGCCGCTTCGAAGAAGCCGTTGCCGAGCGATTTCACCACGAGGCCGATCTTGATGTCCTTGGCGTTCGCCGTGCCGGCCATCAAGGCTGCGACCAGCGCAACGCCGATCGCCAGTTTCTTTACGATATGCATGTTCCATCCTCCCAATTTGATTAGTCTCAGTCACGCCCCGCCTGTCGTCTATGCGACCGACGAGGAATCCTCCCTGCCCGATTGGGACGCGGCGCTCGCAATCATGAGCCCCACGCCTGCATCTTCGATCATTCTGACGGACTCCTCCGAGATGCCGTCGTCGGTGATAACAGTCGTCACGCGGTCGAGCGGGCACAAGATCAGGCTCGACCGGCGATGGAACTTGCTGGAATCGATCATGACCACCAGTTCGTCCGCCTGGTGCATGAGCTTTTGCTCGCTCTGGATGATCAGCGCATCGGCTTCCATGATGCCGAGCGGGCCGACGCCCTGGGCACCGATGAACATCCGGCGGGCGTAGAAATTCCGCGTCGTGTCGTTGTCGAAGGGCGACAGGATCAGGCTTTGCTCGCGATAGATCGCCCCGCCCGGCACCGTCACCGAATTCTTGGAATGCTTGACCAGGTGCTCGGCGATGGCAAAGGAATTGGTCATCACCTGCAGCCGGTGGGCGGCCATGAAATGCACCATCTGGAATGTCGTGGTGCCGCCATTAATGATGATCGCATCGCCGGGATCGCAGAGCTGCACGGCCTGGCGGGCGATTGCGCGCTTCTTGTCGATATTGACGGATTCCGACACGCGGAACGGCCTGCCGGCCAGATTACCCAGCTGCGGCGGATGCACGGCCTCAGCGCCGCCACGGACGCGGCGGATCTTGCCCTGCACATGCAGCGCAGCGATGTCGCGACGGATCGTCGCCTCGGAAGCCTCGGTCAATTCAGCGATATCCTGAATCGTAACGACGGACTTCTCCTGGACTGCGCTGATGATGATGCGGTGGCGTTCGCGTTCGTGCATCGTCTCCTCCTGCTGGCGTTTATTTCTTAACCGCGAGAATGTGTCAATCAAAAACGCTCATGGATTTTCATACTGCGCTGCAACATAACGGATTATGATCGTTTTCGATTGACAAGGACAGTTTTCGTGAGCGATACCCTCGCACCAAAGGGCGGAATTTCGCAAGCCTCACCGCCCCGATATGACATGGGAGGAAGACATGGCTGATATCAGGCTTCTGGACAATCGTTGGGACGACGGTTACGCGGCCGGGCTCGACGAACCGGGCAAGCTGCTCTACCGCTCCAACCTGCTCGGCGCCGACAAGCGCATCACCAATTACGGCGGCGGCAACACGTCTGCCAAGGTGATGGAGACCGATCCGCTGACCGGCGAAAAGGTCAAGGTTCTCTGGGTCAAGGGCTCCGGCGGCGATGTCGGCACCATCAAGCTCGACGGTTTTGCCACGCTCTACCAGGA
>CAZZZI010000488.1:0-2220 GCA_964658415.1 uncultured Sphingomonas sp.
ATCCGCGCCGCCAAGGATCTTGGCATTGCGACGGTGGCGGTCTATTCGGCGGCCGATGCGGATGCGCTCCACGTGCAGCTGGCCGACGAGGCCGTCAATATCGGCCCGCCTGCTGCGAAGAAATCCTACCTGAACATGGAAGCCCTTCTGGCGGCTGCGCGCGACACCGGTTGCGACAGTATCCATCCGGGTTATGGCTTCCTTGCCGAGAACGCCGAGTTTTCCGATGCTGTCACTGCGGCGGGACTTGTCTTCGTCGGTCCGTCCGGCAATGCGATCCGCTTGATGGGCGACAAGGTTTCGGCCCGTCTGGCGGCGGCTGCAGCTGGCGTGCCCGTCGTTCCAGGCTCTGTCGGACGCGTCGAAAGCATCGAGGCCGCCAGGGATGTGCTGGCCGAGACCGGGTTCCCCGTGATGATCAAGGCGGCAGCCGGCGGTGGCGGACGCGGTATCCGCATCGCCAATTCGGCGGCCGAATTCGAGCAGGCATTTCCCCAGGCCCATGCCGAGGCGCTGGCCGCCTTCGGCGATGGCGGTCTCTACATGGAGAAGGTGATCGGCCGGGCCCGCCATATCGAGGTGCAGGTGCTGGCCGACGGGCTGAATGCGGTTCACTGCTTTGAGCGCGAGTGCTCGCTGCAGCGCAGGCGCCAGAAGGTCTGGGAGGAGGCGCCTTCGCGTGCCCTGTCCGATGCCTTGCGCGAAGAACTCTGCGCCTCCGCCGTAGCACTCGCCAAGGCGGTGGCCTATTCCGGGGCTGGCACTGTCGAATATCTCTACGACGATGCTGCCGACCGCTTCTACTTTATCGAGATGAACACCCGCATCCAGGTCGAGCATCCCGTCACGGAGGCGATCACCGGCATCGATCTCGTGGCGGAAATGCTGCGGATCGCCGGCGGCGAGCCGCTGCGGCTGGCCCAGTCGGATATCAAGGTGACGGGTCACGCGATCGAAGTGCGGCTGAATGCCGAGGATCCGGCCAAAGACTTCGCACCGTTCCCGGGCAAGGTCGGCGATCTCCGCATTCCGGGCGGCCCGGGCGTGCGCTTCGATTCCATGCTCTACAACGGCTACCAGGTGCCGCCTTTCTACGATTCTTTGCTGGCCAAGCTGATCGTCCACGCGGAGACACGCGAAGCGGCGATCGCGCGCCTCGTGCGCGCCCTGAACGAGTTGGAAATCTCGGGCATGAAGACAACTAAACCGCTGTTTCTCGCGCTTGCCGCAGATCCGGCAGTCCAATCGGGAGACGTGCATACGCGCTGGCTGGAAGGCTGGCTTGTCGAAAACGCAGCGGCGCTCGCCGGCTGAAAAGGAGAACCGATGTCGATACGCTTCAGTTTCGGTGGCGACGAGCATATCTTCGGCGAGGTGTCCGAGGAAATGTCGCTTACCTCTTTCTTCACCGGCCTTTCGATGATCAACGCAGTCCGGGAAGCCGGAATTCGCGGCGTCACCGAAACCTGCCCGGCCAATGCAAGCTTCCAGATCCGCTTCGACCCGGACATCATCGCGCCGCAGGATCTCCTGAAGGAACTGGCCTCCATGGAGGATGCCGCGTCGAAATCCGACGCGGCCCTGAAGACCCGCATCATCGAATTGCCCGTCTTCTTCCAGGACCCCTGGACCCATGAGACGGAGATGCGTTTCCGCGAACGTCACCAGGATCCGAGCGCGACGGATCTGGAATATTCGGCCCGTATCAACGGCTATGCGACGATCGAGGAGTTCGTCGCAGCCTATTCCGGCCAGCCCTGGTTCGTGTCGATGGTGGGCTTCGTCGCGGGCCTGCCCTGGCTTTACCAGATGGTCGAGCGCAAGAAACAGATCGAGGCTCCGAAATACCTGCGTCCGCGCACGGATACGCCGAAGCTGACGGTCGGCCACGGCGGCTGCTTTGCCGCCATCTACTCGGTCAGGGGCGCCGGCGGCTACCAGATGTACGGCGTGACCCCGGCACCGATCTACGACCCGACCCGCAAGATCCGCTATCTGACGGATGAGATGTGCCTCTTCAAGCCGGGCGACATCGTCAAGTTCAAGGCGATCGGCCGCGACGAATACGATGCGACGCTCGAGGAGATCGAGGCGAACCGCTGGCAGCCGACGACGCGGGAGTGCTCCTTCAAGCTGACCGACTTCAACAAAGACATGCTAGGCACCAACGCCCAACTGATGGAGCTTCTCAATGGCCGTTAAAGTCATCAGTCCCGGCCT
>CAZZZI010000489.1:0-2198 GCA_964658415.1 uncultured Sphingomonas sp.
GGGGGCAGCCGCATGAGATCGACCACGTTGACGACGCGGACCTTCAGCCCTGGAACCTGCTTGCGCAGCATCCAGGCGGCGGCAATGGTCTCCTGGGTCGGGATGTCGCCCGCGCAGGCAAGCACGACATCGGGCTCTTCCGGCTGGTTGCTGTACATGTCCCACACGCTAGCACCCTTGGCGCAGTGAACCTTGGCCTCATCCATCGTCAGCCACTGCAGCTGCGGCTGCTTGTCGATGACGATCAGGTTCAGGTAGTTGACGCTGCGGAGGCAATGGTCGGCGACCGATAGCAGGCAGTTGGCATCGGCCGGCAGGTAGACACGGGCGACGCTCGGCTTGCGATGGATGACTGTGTCGATGAAACCCGGACCCTGGTGGCTGAAGCCGTTGTGGTCGTTGCGCCAGCAGGTGGAGGTCAGGAGATAGTTGAGCGACGGCACGTCGGCGCGCCACGGAACCTTCTTCGCGTGCTCCAGCCATTTGCCGTGCTGCATCGACATCGAGTCGACGATCATGGCGAATGCCTCGTAGGTGGCAAACAGGCCGTGACGGCCGGTCAGCGTATAGCCCTCCAGCCAGCCATGGCAGCAGTGCTCGCTGAGCACTTCCATGACGCGTCCGTCATGGGAGATGTGATCGTCGCCCGGCAGGATCTCGCTGACCAGGCATCGGTCGGACACCTCGAAGACGGCACCCAGCCGGTTGGAATTGGTTTCGTCGGGGCAGAAGAGCCGGAAGTTATCCGGGTTGTCCGTATAGATGTCTCTGAGGTAGGCGCCGAGGACGCCGGTCGATCCGATCCGATGGCGCGCGCGCTCTTCGAACTTGAACTGGTAGGCTTCGAAATCCCGCAGTTTCAACGGCACGGTCAGCAGGCCGCCATTGGCGTTGGGATTGGAGCCCATGCGCCGCTTGCCGGAGGGAGCGAGTTCGGCAAATTCCGCGCGGAACCGTCCGGCTTCGTCGAACAGTTCCTCCGGCTTGTAGCTGCGCAGCCAATCATCGAGAATGCGCAGATGCTCCGGCTTTGTGAGGACATCGGACACCGGCACCTGGTGGGCGCGGAACGTGCCTTCGATCTGGAGGCCGTCGACGATCTTGGGGCCCGTCCAGCCCTTTGGCGTCCTGAGCACGATCACCGGCCAGCGCGGCCGGTCGTGCGAGATGCCGTTGCGCGCCTTCGCCTGGATATCGCGGATCTCGAGCACGGCTGTCTCGAGCACCCCGGCGAACGCCTGGTGCACCACGTCAGGCACGTCGCCCTCGACGAAATAGGGCATGTAGCCCTGGCCTTCGAAGAATTTGGTCAGGTCCTCGTCGCTGTGCCGTGCCCAGACGGTCGGACCGGAAATCTTGTAGCCGTTGAGATGCAGGATCGGCAGGACCGCACCGTCGCGGGTGGGATTGATGAAATCGATGCTTTTCCAGCTGCCGGCCAGCGGCCCCGTCTCGGCCTCGCCGTCGCCGACGACGGCAGCGACCAGAAGGTCCGGATTGTCCATCACGGCGCCGAAGGCATGCACCAGCACATAGCCGAGTTCGCCGCCCTCGTGGATCGACCCGGGGGTCGGCACGCTGACATGGCTCGGCACGCCGCCGGGCGTCGAAAACTGTCGGAACAGCCGCAACATGCCGGCTTCGTCGCGGGTGATGTCGGGGTAGAACTCGGTGTAGCTGCCTTCCAGCCAGACATTGGCAATCAACGCCGGGCCGCCATGGCCGGGACCGGCCATGTAGATCGTATCCAGGTCGTATTTCTTGATCAGGCGATTGAGGTGGACATAGATCAGGTTGAGGCCGGGCGACGTTCCCCAGTGGCCGAGCAGGCGCGGCTTGATGTGGTCGACGGTCAGTTTTTCCCGAAGGAGCGGATTGGCGGACAGGTAGATCTGCCCGATGTTGAGATAGTTCGCCGCCCGCCACCAGGCGTCCATGCGGTGAAGCTCTTCGGCACTGAGTGGCTTTGCGGCCGACTTTGCGTTCCCGTCCATCGTGACCCCTTATGTCGAGTGTAAAGATCGCCCGGCGATCGCGAATGGCGCGGTGCATCCGCCCGACCACGCGTCCAGGCTTCGAGAGCAACCTTACCACAACCAGGCGTCAGTTATCTGACATGGATCAAAAACGGCCGACAATCGACAGGGCTTCGTCGGCGATCACCTGCTCCTCGTTGGTGGCGACGACATGGATTGCGA
>CAZZZI010000490.1:0-2182 GCA_964658415.1 uncultured Sphingomonas sp.
TATGGGGCGCGTCGCTGTTCATGTTCCTCGTCGTCTCCATGCTCAACACCTACGGTTTCGGCGCCGGCATCCGCCTCGTCATGACCGGCCTCACCATCATCGGCGTCATCGTCATCGCCGGCGGACGCAGCCTTCGAAATCACTGAACGCGGATTATCCCCATGGCCGACGCATCCCCCTTCGAAATTCACGACCCCCGCTTCACCGCGCTGTTTGTCGGCAGTGCCCGGCTGGAAGAACTCTACAGCGGGTGTCGCTGGGCGGAGGGCCCTGTCTGGTTCGACGATGCGCAACATCTCGTCTGGAGCGACATACCGAACCAGCGGATGATGCGCTGGACCCCTGACGGCGGGGTCTCGGTGTTCCGCCATGGCTCCGACTTCGCCAACGGCAACACGCGCGATCGCCAGGGACGGCTGATCTCCTGCGAGCATGGCACGCGGCGCGTCACCCGCACCGAGGTGGACGGCAGTATTACCGTCCTCGCCGACAGTTTCGAAGGCAAGCGCCTGAATTCGCCGAACGACGTCATCGTCCGGTCGGACGGGACGATCTGGTTTACCGATCCGACCTATGGAATCCTGTCAGACTACGAGGGCTACAGGTCCGATCCCGAGCAGGGCCATCGCAACGTCTTTCGGCTCGACCCCGACACTGGCGACCTGACCTCCGTCGTCGGCGACTTCTTGCAGCCGAACGGACTTGCCTTCTCACCGGACGAAACGAAGCTCTTTATCGCCGACAGTGGTGCCAGCCACGATCCGGCAGCGCCCCGCCACATCCGGGTGTTCGACGTCGACGGCCGCAGCCTGAGCAATCCGAGGGTGTTCTGCCATATCGACACCGGCATCCCGGATGGCATCCGGTTCGACGAGCAGGGCAATCTCTGGTCCAGCGCTGCGGATGGCGTCCATTGCTTTTCGCCCGAGGGCACGTTGCTCGGAAAGATAAAGGTCCCGCAGACCGTCGCCAACCTGACCTTCGGCGGGCCCCGCCGCAACCGGCTGTTCATCACCGCCACGAACTCGCTCTATTCCATCTATCTCACGACCAACGGGGCGCAGCGTCCTTAGGGCGCTCTCAACACCGCATAGCCTGCAGATCTGCTTGAAGGCTGCAAGCCGGTTTTGCGCAGTTTCCCGGCTGGCAGTTGGACTTATTTTTTCGGAAGATAATCGTTGGTCACATAGGTGGCGAAATCGGGCGCTGTGGTCAGGACCTTGCCGTCGCCATCGACCAGGATCCCGGCCTTCACCAGATATTGCCCGAAGGCTTCGATCTTCGTGAGGTCCATGTTACCGATGACGCCATCGGCGCTGCGCAGATAATGACCGGCGACGAGCGTCTTCATGGACTGCGTGACGAGCGCCGGGTTGGTCAGCGTGTCCGGGTTGGCGGCAACGAGGATATTTGCGGCTTCTTCCGGATGGTCTGCGGCGTAGGCATAGCCCTTCTGGACCGCCGCGAGGAAAGCCCTGGCGGTGTCGCCGTTGGCCGTGAGGTAGCCGTCGCTGGACACGATAAAGGTCGTGTACTCGTCGGGAACGCCATAGTCGCTATAGGTGAATTCCTTGAGCTTTGCGCCGCGAAGCTCGGCTTCGACGCCTTCCCAGGTTGCCACTTCGAGCGTGAAATCGACGGAGCCGTTGGCAAGCGCCTCGTAGGCCGATGTCCCGAGCGTGACCGTCTTGATGTCACCCTTGCCGCCATCGTGCCTGATGATGTCGGTGATCAGTGCATTCTCCCAGGCGCTGCCGAAACCGCCATAGGTCAGGCCGTCGAGATTCCGGGGAGACTGGATGTCGGTGCGCTTGGCATCCACGACCAGACGACCGGTTTCCTTCTGGACGACGGCATAGACTGCCTTGAGATCGGCGCCGGCTGCCCTTTGCGAATAGAAGCCGATGCCGGCGATCCCGAAATCGGCGACATGGTTGCTGACCAGCGTGCCAGCAGCCGTGTCGGTGTAGGGCAGGATTTTGACGTCGACGCCCGCATCCCTGAAGTAGCCCTTCGCCATGGCGACGAACAGCCCGACATGGTTGGTGTTCGGCGTCCAGTCCAGGGCGATGTTGACCGGTTTCAGGTCGGCAGCGGCAACGGGGGCCATAGTGGCAAGCGCGGCCATGGTGGAAAGCGCGAGCCCGAGGGCACCGCGTCGCGTGAACGAAGGCATGCATAC
>CAZZZI010000491.1:0-2166 GCA_964658415.1 uncultured Sphingomonas sp.
TTGGCATGAGCCGCAATTAAGCGGGCGCGCCGAGAAGATCAAGAAGCCTGCGCATGTGGCGGCGCGAATTTAGGCGAAAAACAGGCACCTCGGGGCCATTCTGCACGATCGAAGCTTCGACGATCGGCGCATAGCGATCGTCGAAGGTCCAGACGTATCGCAGGAACTCCCAATCGATCTTCTCAGGACAGCCGGGCGCCATCTCCGGCCGCGTTCGACCGATCCATCGCAGCCAGCGCGTGGTCACCCCCCAGAGGCACAGAAGACGCGGCATGCTCACCCAGATGACGATATCGGTGCGCGGCAGGCGGATGTCGAAGGAGGATGGGCTGGTCCCGTCCATGATCCAACGCTCCTCGGCAATCCTTGCTGCCGTGATGGCGCGCTGTTCCTGCTTGCTGCGCATCGCCCAGCCCGGCAGCCAGAGAATATCGCGATCGATCGAGATATAGGTGAGGCCGAAACGGGCCGCGACGATCTGGGACAAGGTCGACTTGCCGCCGCCGGAGCATCCGATCACTAGGATCCGGTCGGCGCGCTTTATCCTGTCTGCGGCGTCCTTGATGTCCGTCAGGTAATTCGGGCCCTGAGGATTCGACACTTCCCGCATTGTCCGCCTCCCTCGCATTTCGCACTGCCGCGTTCCTACATCGGAATCGCGGACGGACGGAATAGACCGCTGAAATGACCGGCGGATGACGGCGAGACGCGAACGGCAGCTTCGTTGGCCGCTGACTGCGACAGGCGTTATGCAATGGCGGCCCTACTCGGCCGCCATCAGAACCTTTCGCTCGCGGGCGGCCCGCAGCCGCGCAAAATCGTCGCCGGCGTGGTGGGAGGACCGTGTCAGCGGGCTGGAGGCGACCATCAGGAAGCCCTTGGTGTAGGCGACGGTCTCGTAGGACTTGAACTCTTCCGGCGTCACGAAGCTCATGACCGCATGGTGCTTGCGGGTCGGCTGCAGGTACTGGCCGATGGTGAGGAAGTCGACGTCGGCAGTTCTGAGATCATCCATCAGCTGCAGCACTTCGTTGCGTTCTTCGCCGAGGCCGACCATGATGCCGGACTTGGTGAACATGGTCGGATCGAGTTCCTTCACCCGCTGCAGCAGGCGAATGGAGTGGAAATAGCGGGCGCCGGGGCGGACTGTCAGGTAGTTGCCGGGCACCGTTTCCATGTTGTGGTTGAAGACATCTGGCTTGGCGGCAACGACCCGCTCCAACGCGCCGGGCTTCTTCAGGAAGTCCGGCGTCAGGATTTCGATGGTCGTCAGCGGCGACGCGGCGCGGATCGCCCAGATGACCTTTTCGAAATGCTCGGCGCCGCCATCGGCGAGGTCATCGCGGTCGACCGAGGTGATGACGACGTGGCTGAGGCCCATTTCCTTGACGGCCTTGGCGACGTTTTCGGGCTCGGCCATGTCGAGGGCGTTCGGCTTGCCGGTCGAGACGTTGCAGAAGGCACAGGCGCGGGTGCAGATCTCGCCCATGATCATGAAGGTCGCGTGCTTCTTGTCCCAGCATTCGCCGATGTTGGGGCAACCCGCCTCTTCGCAGACCGTGACCAGCTTGTGTTCCTTGACGATGGCGCGCGTCTCCGCGTAGCCCTTCGAGGTCGGCGCCTTGACGCGGATCCACTCCGGCTTGCGCAGCACCTCGGTATCGGGCTTGTGGGCCTTCTCCGGATGGCGGATACGCAGGGCCGATGGATTGATGGTATCGAGAATCGTGACCATAACGTTCTTTCTGCCGTCTAAGACGACAAGCCTATCGCTGGACGAGCCGGGCGAAGAATATCAGGATGCAGGCGCCGATGAAACCGGTGATGAAGAAGCCCATGCGCGTGTCTGCGACAGCGACATGGAACTGGCCGAGGATGGCGTTCGCCACCACCGAGCCGACGATGCCGAGCACGATATTCAACAGGATGCCATAACGCGCTTCCATCAGCTTGCCGGCCAGCCAGCCGGCAAGTCCGCCGATGATAATCGCGCCAATCCAACCTACGCCCATGACCCTGTCCTTATCCCCAGGCTATCGCTCGCGCCAGCAACACCACGATGATGGCGCCGACGGTCGCATGAATGATCTGCACGACCAGCAGATTTTGGATGCCGAGCGAAATGCCCAGCGCGTGAAACAGAAAGCCGCCGACAAAAGCGCCGAT
>CAZZZI010000492.1:0-2158 GCA_964658415.1 uncultured Sphingomonas sp.
GACATGCCTTGATGACGATGATCGCTTACGCCTTCCTCCAGTCCCGCCGCCTCACCGCAGCGGGACGAAAAAAAGAGTCGGGGGACCACCGCCGCAGCCGACCATGCCAGCCGTCCGGCAGGCTATCCTCAACCTCTTCGCTAGGCCACCACCGAAACGTTGCCCACATTGCGACGCGCTGCTCCGCCAGCCCTCGAAACATAATCTGCCAAAGTAGTGCTAGGCATCGCGGTCATCCCTGGCCCAGTTGACGATCTCCGGCGGTTCCCCGCCATGCCGATCGACCGATGCGGCGATCGCTTGTACCAACGGTCCATCGGCGATCGTGCGTTCCAGTACCCTGTCGCCGTGGCGTTCCGCGCAGGCGACGATATCGCGACTGTATCGAAGGGGTGCCTAAATGGCCGACTCTGGTGAAAACGGTCATTGCGCTTTTCCATCTGGTTGGCTGCCTTGGAACCGCTGACCGGCTGTCGATGGCGACCGTATCGTGAGCGACACCAAGTTAACGGTACGCAACTCAACGGTTTTCAGGCACGGGCCATCCACCACCAATCTTCTCAGATTGCAGTCGCTCCCTATTTTGCACTGGCGGGGCGCTGAAACGCTATAACTTCGCTTCGAATGGGTACGCAAAATGAGCGAGTTTCACGGCGACTTTGAATTTTCGGACGGTGAGCATCACGTATGGCACGATATGAGCCAAGGTTATGGTGACACACTTACCTGGCTCCAGAACGACCCAAGTGCTCCTTGGGCCGCGATGTTTTACCAGCCGTACGAACCGGACATCCTGCGCGTTATTGATTCTACTGCATCTGCCGACCTTATGAGCCAACTTTGGACAATGAAACGGCTATATCTCCGATTTAGCAGCAGGCGAGATGCCGCAATGTTCAAATTGCGATTTAATGCGGTGACCGTACAACCTCAGCTCTCTCGTCAATACCCCGCAGGCTGTCGCTAGCTGACATCCATCTGCTGACTATGAAATATTGCCTTAGTCGATCGTCACTACGTCCGCGAAGGACGTCGTCGCTACGACTGTGCCTGCATCATCCGCGATCTCGATTGACCAACGAAGCGGAATTCTACCGCCTTTTGCCTCTTCTCCGATAATCTCGCGGGCAATCCGCATCGCGCGGAAGCAGGCGGTCTCAAGGCTGGGAAGTTCGATCCCTTCCTCGTCGAAGAGAGGTAAGCCGTCCGAGAGCAAATTAAAGCGATACAACATCCTGAAATTATATGCCTTTTTGCCGCAAGACTCCTTCAACTTTGTTGTGCATGCGCCACTTTGGATGCGTTAAGAAAATGGGGCTGCTTTAAGGAAGGGCTGCGCCGTGGCTCGGATAAAACGGCAAATATTGGGTCGTCTCCAGCCGTTGCAAAAGGGAACCCTGTCGCAACAATCGGGACGGCAGAAAGCGACCGAGGCTGTGTAAGAACGGGCCAAGGCGGAGGTGTCGGGTATGAGTGCGGTGATAGGCTGCGTACGATTTTTGCTTAAGGCGCGGCTCGCGATCAGGTGCGGATCGCTGCGATGAGCGGCTGAATGCACATGATCTGGATCATCCGCTTCATATTGTAGGCCAGCACGCACAAATTCATCTCGGTTCTGACGTTTTTGAGTGTCTTGGTCAGAAAGTGGGTGCTGCCCATCCAGGATTTGAGCGTACCAAAGACATGCTTGACGGTCCGGCGACGGATGCCCATGGCATTGGGTAAAAGGTCCAGCCGCTTTTGCATGGCATCGATGACCGCCTCATGCCATCGTTTGACGCGCTTCACTTTTTCAGTCGTGCAGCGTGGTCGCAGTGCACAGCCGTGCCAGACGCTCAAGTTGCGGTAATTGTCCACGTCGCCGTGATGGTCTGAACGCGCGCGCGCCTTGGTCAAATGTTCCCCCGCCGGGCAAGTATATCGGCCGTGGTCGGCGTCGTACACGAAGTCGGCCTTGCTGAATAAACCGCGCTGGGCCTTGCCGGACGTGTCGGTTCTGGGCACGCAAGGCAAAATGCCGGCGCCTTCGCATTCCAGCACCTGTTCGCCGTTCATATTGTGGATCGGCGCCCAAAACGGGACCCTCCTCTGAGCGAGGCAACTATCTATAATCCTTTGGAAAATATGGGCCATGAAGGGGTCCCGATCGGCGCCGATC
>CAZZZI010000493.1:0-2118 GCA_964658415.1 uncultured Sphingomonas sp.
CTCCCCCCTTGTGGGGGAGATGTCAGCGCAGCTGACAGAGGGGGGTAAGCCCACTCCCATCAGCCGCTGTGGTTGACGGCGGCCTTGACGCGGCCGGAGAGCAGGCCGAAGCCGTCGATGATGGCTTCCTGGTTCTCCATCCGGGAGATTTCCAGCTGGATCTCGTTGAGCGCCCGCATCAGCTGGTCGATGCCGTCCTCGGAGCCGGCCTCGGTGGCATCGGCGATCTCGCGCTCGAGCTCGATCTTCTGCCAGCGCAGCGCCTTGGTGCGCTTGTGCAGGCCGAGCGCCTGGCGGTAGCCCTCGCGGGCATCCTCGACGGCCGCCTCTTCGGTGGCGGTCCACAGCCGCGCATTGCGCACCTGCTGGTCCAGCCCCTTGATCAGCCCGGCAAAGCCCTGCGCCTCCAGCCGCTCGACCAGGTGCTCCCGGGTCAGATGCGGGCCGGCGAGCGCTGCCGCCGTGCCGAGCATGGCCGACCAGAGGCGCTGCAGGTCGCGGTTGTCGTAGTCGATCGAGGCGATCTCGTCATATTCGTCCTGCAGCAGCAGCGGATGGTTGACGATGGTGAGCGCCAGCACGCTTTCGCGCAAGGCAGGCGTCGTGCTGTGGCCGCGCACCATGCCAGAGCCGGTCAAGCGGTTGGAAATGGCGTTCGGCGCCTTGGTGCTGACGGGGCCGTTGCCACGCGGATCGTTGCGCCCGGCCCGGCTGCCGCTGGCATTGCCGCTCCTGAAATTGCGGCCCTGCTGGTTGCCGCCATTGCGAAACTGCGGCTGGAAAAACGCGTTCAGCCGGTCGCGGATGTCCTGCTGGTAATGGCGGCGGACGTTTTCGTCGGCAATGACGGTGACCATCTGCTTCAGCCGCGCCTCAAGCTCGGCCCGGCTTTCCGGCGTGTCGAACTTGCCGCTCGCGACCTCACGGCCCCAGACCATCTCGGCCAGCGGCCGCGCCTGCGCCATCACCTTGTCGAACGGCGCCCTTCCCTCGTGGCGCACCATGTCGTCGGGATCCTTGCCATCGGGCAGCATGGCAAAGCGCACGGAATAACCGGGCTTCAGCCGCGGCAAAGCGAGGTCCACGCCCCGGTTGGCGGCGCGGATGCCGGCGGCATCGCCGTCGAAGCAGAGCACCGGCTGCGGCGTCATGCGCCAGAGCAGCTCCAGCTGGTTCTCGGTCAGCGCCGTGCCGAGCGGCGCCACGGCATTCTCGATGCCCGCCTGGTGCAGCGCGATGACGTCCATGTAGCCTTCGACGGCAATGATCGTGCCGGTGCCGTCGGCGCCCTGGCTGGCGCGCCGGGCGCGATTGAAATTGTAGAGCACGTTGCCCTTGTGGAAGAGCTCGGTCTCGTTGGAGTTCAGGTATTTCGCCGGCGCGTCCGGGGCCATGGCGCGGCCGCCAAAGGCAATCACCTTGTCGCGCGACGACAGGATCGGAAACATGATGCGATCGCGGAACCGGTCGTAGGCGACGGGGATGTCAGGGCCATGGACGACGAGCCCGCAGGCCTCGATCTGGTCCTTCGGCACGTTTTTTCCGGCCAGGTATTCCTTCAGTGCGTTACGGCTGTCGAGCGCAAAGCCGAGCCGGAAGGTGTCGATGGTGCGGCCGGTCAGGCCACGATCGCGCAGATAGGCCCGCGCCCGCGCACCGCTGGCCGTCTGCAGCTGATCCTGGAAATACTGGGTCGCCATCTCCATCACGTCGAGCAGCGAGGTCTGCTCGCGCTGGCGCTTCTCGGCCACCGGATCGGCCGCCGGCATGGCGATACCGGCCATGTCGGCCACCTGCTGCACCGCCTCGGGAAAGCTTAAGCCTTCGAGGTCGGTGAGGAAGCGGAAATGGTCGCCGGTGACGCCGCAGCCGAAGCAATGGTAGCGGCCCTTGCGGTCCTCGCAGTGGAAGCTCGGCGATTTCTCGCCATGGAACGGGCAGCAGGCCCAGTAGTCGGCCCGCGTCACGTTGGTCTTGCGCTTGTCCCAGCTGACGCGCCGCGCAATCACGTCCGATATCGGAACGCGGTCGCGGATCTCGTCAAGAAAGGTCGGGGAAAATCGCATGGACACCTCTGGCTGATGTTTCTCCTATAGTCCCTAACGCCCGCCATTGCCA
>CAZZZI010000494.1:0-2111 GCA_964658415.1 uncultured Sphingomonas sp.
GAATTCGTCTCCGTCACCTATGGCGCGGGCGGATCGACCAAGGCGCCGACGCTGAATACGGTGCGTCGCATGATCGCCGAGACGCCGCTTCCGACCGCCTCGCACCTGACCTGCGTCAGCGCGACGCGCGCCGACACCCACCGGGTCGTCGATGAAATGCGGGCTGCCGGGGTCAGGCATTTCGTCGCGCTCCGCGGCGATCCGCCCGGCGGCATCGGCACCGCCTACCAGCCGCATCCCGGCGGCTACGAGAATGCGGCAGCCCTGGTCGCCGGCCTGCGCGAGCTCGGTGATTTCGAGATCTCGGTATCCGCCTATCCGGAGAAGCATCCGGAGAGCACAGACACCGCCGCCGATATCGCAATGCTGAAGCGCAAGGCCGACAATGGAGCCGACCGGGCGCTGACCCAGTTCTTTTTCGATAACGACGTCTTCGAAGCCTACATGGAGCGGGTGAGGGCAGCCGGCATCCGCATTCCGGTGCTCCCCGGCATCATGCCGATCCAGAACCTGACCCAGCTGAAGCGCTTTGCCGGCATGTGCGGCACCAGCATCCCGGCCTATCTCGATGAACGCTTTGCGGGGCTGGACGACAAGCCGGAAGAGCGCGCGAAGGTGGCGGCAGACGTCGCGGCCGAACAGATCGAGGACCTCGTGCGGCGTGGGCACAAGGAGTTTCATCTCTACACGATGAACCGCGCGCCCCTGGTCGGCGCCGTGCTGGATCGTCTGGGTTTCTACCCGCACGAAAGTCGGTAGTGCCACGGGCGCTGCGGCCTGAAGAAGACGGAAAAAGCGCCGGCCTTTTCAGGCCGACGCTTCCTCAAACCCCACATGTTAAGCCTACAGAAGCCTGCATTTCCGGTCGCGGCCAGCCGCGAACGGCGTCTCAGATGAAAAGCATCGTCACGACGAACATAAATGCTGCACTGATCAAGAGGACGTTGATGGATTGCGTCAGTCCCATGGTCTGCCTCCTCCGCTAACGATTAAAGCCTATGTCACAAATATGTCGCCCGGAAGCGAATTCCATATTGCACCGCAGCGGTGGCGACGGGATATTCGGATATTTGCGTATTAGGTATTGATCTTGCACGCTAAAATAATTGTGTATTTCTTTACGAGTCCTAACGGCGGATTAACGCGCAGCCTGCTTTCCGGGGGCGGCGATCTCACGCCTTGTCATGGCCTTGCCGCAGCCGGTCGGCGCGGCAGCAGCCGTCCGTCGAGGATGACGAGGCCGAGCCCGATCAACAGCATGCCGGCGACCTGCATCGCGCCCAGCCGCTCGTCGAGGAAGACGAAACCCAGCAGGATGGCGCTTGGCGGTACCAGCAGGGTCACCAGCGACGTGTTGGTCGCGCCCGCCAGCGTCATGATGCGGAAATAGAGGATGTAGGCGAATGCCGTCGACAGCAGCGCCAGGGCCACGATGGCTGCAATGGTCGGCATCGGCGGCATGGCAATCGTCCAGGGCCGGTCGACGAGAAGGGAGACCGGCAGCATGATCAGCGACGACCCCGTCAACTGCCCGGCGGCAGTGACCGGTGCGGGAATGCCCTTGAAGCGTTTCGAATAGACGCCCGCAAGGCCATAGGACATGGCGGCGACGATCGGCAGCAGCAGCGCCCAGAGCGGCGCACCGGCGGCATCCATGGCTCCGGGACCGACGAGGACGACGGTGCCGATGAGGCCGACGAAGCAGCCGACGACCTTCGCCCGGCCCGGCTTCTCGTCCAGCGTCGCATAGTGGGCGACGATGACGGTCCAGATGGGCGTGGTGGCATTCAGCACCGAAGCAAGCCCGGCCCCGATTTCCGTCTCGCCGAGAAAGATCATGGCATGGGGAATGGCGTTGTTGATGAGACCGAGCAGCAGGAATTGCCGCCAGTGGCTGCGCAGCAGCCCGTATATGCCATATCGGCCGGCGATGTAGAGATGCAGCGCAGCGGCGGCAAGGACGAGGCGGAGGAAGACCAGCGTAAAGGGCGGGACATCGTGCACGGCGATCCGCGCAAAGAAGAACGACCCGCCCCAGATGAGGCCGAGCAGCACGAGCAGGCCCCATGTCAGGGCATTCATGCGATTGTCAGTTTTCATCCCGGCTCTCC
>CAZZZI010000495.1:0-2097 GCA_964658415.1 uncultured Sphingomonas sp.
TTTTCGACTGCGGGTTCGCTCGGCAAGGTCAGTGCGTTCGGCGTCAAGGCGCAGGACCCCTCGGCCTTCAAGGCCGGCGAGCCTGCCGATATCGGTAACGGCGAAACGTTGCTGATCAACACCGACGGCACCTACAAATACACCAAGAACGCCGCCTTCGACGACACGCGCGGCAAGCGCATCTATATCTCCGTCGCCTCGCCGCCGGCCTTTACGCTGCAGAACTTCAAGTCGGTGGTGACGGGTGAGGGGATCGGCCAGTCCTTCATCAATTCGCTGACCGTCACAATACCCGCCACCATCATCCCGATCCTGATCGCCGCTTTTGCCGCGTATGCGCTGGCCTGGATGGAGTTTCCCGGCCGATCGCTGATGATTGCGCTGGTAGTCGGGCTGATCGTCGTGCCGCTGCAGATGTCGCTGATCCCTCTGCTGCGGCTCTATAACGACATCGGCTCTTTCCTCGGCGTGCCCTCGAAAACCTATCCCGGCATCTGGCTTGCCCATACGGCCTTCGGCATGCCGCTCGCCATCTATCTGCTGCGCAACTACATTGCCGGCCTGCCGAAGGAGATCATCGAATCCGCCCGCGTCGACGGCGCCAGCGATTTCGACATCTTCGTCAAGATCATCCTGCCCTTGTCCTTCCCGGCGCTCGCCTCCTTCGCGATCTTCCAGTTCCTCTGGGTCTGGAACGACCTGTTGATCGCCATGGTGTTCCTCGGCACAGCCAAGGACCAGCTGGTGCTGACCGGCAGCCTCAACGCGCTGCTCGGCTCGCGCGGCGGCAATTGGGAAATCCTGACCGCCTCGGCCTTCGTCACCATCATCGTGCCGCTCCTCGTCTTCTTCGGTCTGCAGCGCTACCTCGTGCGCGGTCTGCTGGCCGGGTCGGTCAAGGGCGGCTGATACCAAGACTTCGCTTCAAACAGGATCTTCCCGGAATGACTATTGCGACCCCTTCGATCACGGCTGTAGACAAGAACTGGTGGCGTGGCGCCGTGATCTACCAGATCTATCCGCGCTCCTTCCAGGATTCCAACGGCGACGGCATCGGCGATCTCAAGGGCATCGCCGCCCGCCTGCCGCATGTGGCAAGCCTCGGCGCCGACGCCATCTGGGTGTCGCCCTTCTTCATGTCGCCGATGCGCGATTTCGGCTACGATGTCTCCGACTACGAGGATGTCGATCCGATCTTCGGCACGCTGGCCGATTTCGATTCGCTGATCGCCGAAGCCCATCGCCTCGGCATCAAGGTGATGATCGACCTCGTCATTTCCCACTCCTCCGACCGCCATCCCTGGTTCGTCGAAAGCCGCTCCAGCCAGGACAATCCGAAATCGGATTGGTATGTCTGGTCGGATGCCAAGCCCGACGGTACCCCGCCCAACAACTGGCTGTCGATTTTCGGCGGTTCGGCCTGGGCCTGGGATCCGACCCGCATGCAATACTACATGCACAACTTCCTGACCTCGCAGCCGGATCTCAATCTCCACAATGAAGAGGTCCAGGATCGTCTGCTGCAGGTCGTGCGCTTCTGGCTCGAGCGCGGCGTCGACGGGTTTCGTCTCGACACCATCAACTTCTATTTTCACGACCGCGAGCTGCGCGACAATCCGGCGCTGGCCCCCTCCCGCCGCAACGCCTCCACGGCTCCGGCGGTCAATCCCTATAACTTCCAGGAGCACATCTACGACAAGAACCGCCCGGAAAATATCGCCTTCCTCAAGCGCTTCCGCGCTGTGCTGGAAGAGTTTCCGGCGATTGCAGCCGTCGGCGAGGTCGGCGACAGCCAGCGTGGCCTCGAAATCGTCGGTGAATACACCTCCGGCGATGACAAGATGCACATGTGCTACGCCTTCGAGTTCCTGGCGCCGGACGCCCTGACGCCGGCTCGAATCGAGGAGGTGATGAAGGATTTCGGCGCGGCGGCACCGGATGGCTGGGCCTGCTGGGCGTTTTCCAACCACGACGTCGTACGCCATGTCAGCCGCTGGGGCAGCCTGGTGGCCGACCGTGAAGCCTTCGCCAAGCAATATTCGGCGATCCTGATGACGCTGCGCGGCTCCGTCTGCATCTACCAGGGCGAGGAACTCG
>CAZZZI010000496.1:0-2062 GCA_964658415.1 uncultured Sphingomonas sp.
GTCGTCAGCGCCATCGAGAGCATTCCGCGCGCGCGCCGCAAGGACCTTGCCATGCTGCAGGAAGCGGTCCGTCGCGCCGTACGCTCGACAGCCAACGCGGTCTGGGGAAAGAAGCCGGTCGTCACCGTCTTCATGAACAAGATCTGACGCCATCGAAACGGAGGCAGCCATGCTCGGACGGGTCAATCATATTGCGATCGCCGTCCCGGACCTGGCTGCCGCCAGCGCCATCTATCGCGACACCTTCGGATGCACGGTGTCCGCGCCGCAGGCCCTGCCGGAGCACGGCGTCACGGTCGTCTTCGTCGAAATGCCCAACACCCGGATCGAACTCCTGGAACCGCTCGGCGAGGGCTCGCCGATCGCTGCCTATCTTGCCAAAAATCCGGCTGGCGGCATCCACCACATCTGCCACGAGGTCGACGACCTCACGGCCGCCCGGGATCGGCTTGCTGCCGGCGGGGCGAGGGTGCTCGGCAGCGGCACGCCGCAGATCGGCGCGCATGGCAAGCCGGTGCTCTTCCTGCACCCGAAGGATTTCATGGGAACGTTGATCGAACTGGAGCAGATCTGAAGCAAGATCGCGCCGTGACGCTTGGCGGATCTACCGATTTGGTCCTATAGTCTTGACGGGAGAGCGAGCAGCCCGGCTTTGATCGTGCGGGCTTACACACGCAGTGAGGAGCGCAGCATGATCCAGCCTGTACTGTCGGCTATGGCCGTCTATTTCGTCGTCTGGTGGATTACGCTCTTTGCCATCCTGCCGATCGGTTTGCGCACGCAGGAGGAGGACAACCACGTCATCCTCGGAACCGTTGCAAGCGCGCCAACCAAATTCAGGGGCCTGCGGGTCGTGTTGCTGACGACGCTGACGTCGGGGATCCTATACGGCACCTGGTATATCTGTTCGACCTATCTCGGTCTCAGCGTCGACGCCATACCGCAGATCGTTCCGCGTTTCGACTAGTCGGAAAAGCAGCCGGTCGCCAGGCGGTTGAACGGCAGGGTTGTCGTTCGTCAATCCGGGCATTGTCCGGGTGTCATACTGATGTCACGGACAAGCGGCATAGACCGGTAACGAAAGTGGCGGCAACTGAAAGCCGGAAACGTTAAGATCTTCGGGTCTTTCGAAGTCCAAAAAAAAACAAGGCCAGAAGCCTTGTTTTAAAAGTATCGCGTGATCCGTAACCGTTACCGGGGCTGCGAC
The DNA here is from genome assembly GCA_964658415.1 of uncultured Sphingomonas sp. Taxonomy (GTDB): domain Bacteria; phylum Pseudomonadota; class Alphaproteobacteria; order Rhizobiales; family Rhizobiaceae; genus Rhizobium. The sequence continues at coordinate 1,208 of CAZZZI010000496.1, forward strand.
GAAGCGCGCCTAAGATCTAATCCTCCCAAGACTTGACCGCGAGAACGACAGGAATTTAATCATCCTGCCTCTTTTGTGAGCTGAAACTAGCCCAAGGATGGGGTGTTGTCATCTGTTTTTTTGCATATTTGTTACACCCACGCGAATTATTTCTATTGACAAGTTTTTGCTAAAAACCTTCCTTTATGCGGCATTTTGGCGCGGCATGGCAAAATGTGGGGATCGTCCGGGTTCGCCCCGTGAAGTGCCGGGAGCGCTGGCAAATGAAGGTTTCTTTCCGGCCCCGAAGCAGCTATGAACGCCCCCAGCGTTAACTTTTTTGCGATTCCGCCACGGCGGAGCCGTGCAACCTCTGGAATATGCGATGCGCCTGTCCCGATACTTCATGCCGATCCTCAAGGAAAATCCCAAGGAAGCGGAAATCGTTTCGCATCGGCTGATGCTGCGCGCCGGCATGATCCGCCAGCAGAGCCAGGGGATCTACTCCTGGTTGCCGCTCGGCAAGCGCGTCCTCGACAAGGTCAACAACATCATCCGCGAGGAGCAGAATCGCTCCGGCGCCATCGAGCTGTCGATGCCGACCTTGCAGTCGGCCGAGCTCTGGCAGGAGAGCGGGCGCTATGAGGCCTATGGCAAGGAAATGTTGCGCATCAAGGACCGGCAGGACCGCCCGATGCTCTACGGGCCGACCAACGAGGAGATGATTACCGACATCTTCCGCTCGTCGGTCAAGTCCTACAAGGACCTGCCGCTCAACCTGTATCATATCCAGCTGAAGTTCCGCGACGAGATCCGTCCTCGCTTCGGCACCATGCGCTCGCGCGAGTTCATGATGAAGGACGCCTATTCCTTCGA
>CAZZZI010000497.1:0-2041 GCA_964658415.1 uncultured Sphingomonas sp.
CCTCGATGTAGATTTCCTTGATGCCCATCATCTCGGCCTTCTTGCGGGCCGGCTCGAGCTCTTCGCCCTGGCCAAGATCGGCGGTGAAGGTCACGACTTCAGCGCCGAGTTCGGTCTGCAGCCATTTCAGGATGATCGAGGTGTCGAGGCCGCCGGAATAGGCGAGAACGACTTTTTTCACGTCTTTGTGCGATGCCATGATTGTGAGGTCCGTTCGAATATACGCGTCACCAAGTGCCGCAAATCTGGATGTCGCGGCACTTTTATCGAGATTGTCGCGGCGCGCAAGAAAAACTGAAGCCTGCGCTCAGCCCAGATGCGCAGTAATATTCATGCGTTGATGCAGGATACGAATGATTGTGATGGTGGTGGCATCGGCTTTGTAGACGATGACGTGGGAACCGCAACGGACCATGAGGTAGCCGTGTTTTATCCGGGTAGCCGGACGGCCGAGATTTCCACCTGCTGAAAGCGATCGGCAACAGTCGCGAATTTGGAAGATATAATTCTCCGCTTGCTGAAATCCCCAGTTCGCCTCTGTAAAATCGTAGATCTCATCCAGATCACGCGCCGCCCTTGGCGAGTAGATCGAACTCTTCATAGCGCGTTACGCTTGGCTCGCTTGCTTTCGATGAAGGCATCGAAATCGAACGGCTCCGGCTCGCCGGATTCCTCACCCTCGATGATCGCCGCGCGGATCGCCTCGATTTCTGCGTGGTCGCGCAGCAGCCGCAGCGCGGCCTCGACGACCTCGGCGGTCGAGCCGTAGAAGCCGCCGGTCACCTGCGCATCTATGAATTCGTTCATCTGCGGATCGAGCGTCACGGACACGACCTTGGTCATCCTCGTCTCCTGCGGTTTGACTTGGTCCGTCAAACTACCATATCTGCCAGCGTCCGAACAATGTCTCAACCGGGAGAGACGACATGACGAACACCCAGGCAATCTTCGCGAAATCCAACGTCGCCGTGATCACCGGTGGCGCCTCCGGTATCGGCCTTGCCGCTGCCAAGCACTTTGCCGGCTTGGGCATGAGCGTCGTGCTCGCTGACCTCGGCGGCGACCGGCTGGCCGAGGCCAAGGCCGCCGTCATCGCGCTCGCCGAAGGCGGCGAAGAGCAGGTGATGGCCATCGAGACTGATGTCAGCAGCAAGGAATCCCTGGACGCACTGGAGCGCACGGTGATCCAGCGCTTCGGCCGCGTCCATGTGCTGATGAACAATGCCGGCATCGGCCCCGAGACGTCGATCTTCAGCCCGCAGGCCGGCTGGGACAACATCCTCGGCGTCAACCTGATGGGCGTCGTCAACGGCACCCGCACCTTCGGACAGCACATGATCGGCCACGGCGAGCCCGGCGTGATCATCAACACCGGCTCCAAGCAGGGCATCACCACACCACCGGGCAATCCGGCCTACAATGTCTCGAAGGCGGGCGTAAAAGTCTTCACCGAGGCGCTGCAGCAAGAACTGCGCACCACGGAAGGCTGCCAGATCACCGCCCACCTGCTGATCCCCGGCTTTGTCTTCACCGGCCTAACCAAGGGCGACCGCACGGAGAAGCCGGCAGCGGCCTGGACCTCGGAGCAGACCGTCGCCTTCATGATGGAAAGCCTCGAACGCGGCGATTTCTACATCCTCTGCCCCGACAACGACGTGCCCCGGGCAACCGACGAACGCCGCATCCTCTGGGCCGCCGGCGACATCGTCGAAAACCGCCCGCCGCTGTCGCGCTGGCATGGCGGATACGACGCCGCCTTCAAGGCCTTCCTCGACGCCAAGGGCTGATTGGCAAGCGCCGGCAAAGCGGCTAGGAAGTCCTCGATCTCATCGCATCCGAGGAGCATGCCATGGACTTCCTGCCGAGCCTTGCGACGGCGCTGGCCTTCATCGGGGCCAGCCTGCTTCTCGCCGCGACACCCGGTCCTGACATGACCCTGTCGATCAGCCGTGCCCTGTCGCAAGGCAAGACCCCGGCGCTGTTCGTGGTGCTCGGCACCAGCCTCGGTATCGTCGTCCATACGATGCTGGTCGCCTTCGGC
>CAZZZI010000498.1:0-2034 GCA_964658415.1 uncultured Sphingomonas sp.
ATGTTGCAATCTATGCGGGCTATGTGGAGATTGCAACAAAAAGGCCCGGCGATTTGATCGCCAGGCCATCGATTGCGTCAGATATCCGTGTCGTTCAGTCGTTCGCGGTGACCTTTAGGCCGATGACCTTCGGGATGGTGTTCGGTGCGCCCATGGCGGCGCCGACGATCATCGGGAAGGGCACGGGCTTCTCAGGCGTCGCGGCCAGCCTGAAGCTCTGCGGATTGTCGAGGTAGCTGTTGATCGCGGCGGAAACCGAGTTCTGCAGTTCCGGGATGTTCAGCTGTGCGAGCATGATCGGGGCCAGACCCTTCAGGGTGTTGGCCATCTGCGCACCCGTCACGTTCTGCGTCGCACCGGCATAATCCAGCAGGCGCTTGGTGATGGATGCATCCTTGAAGCGGATTTCCGCGCTGTCGAGGGTCAGTTGCTGCATCAGGCCCATCATCGCAAGGCCGGTCGCCTGCTGTGCCGCCTGCTTATCAGGGTTTTCCTGCGCAGCCTTGGCCGCCGCCTGCAGCGACTTGATGAATTCCATCGTGTAGCCAGAGATCGCCAACGAAAGGTCGAGACGGCCTACATTGTCGAGATCGAGCGCGAGGTCGTCGAGCTTGACAGTGCCCGGCTTGATATCCCAGCTGCCCTTGCTGGTCATGCTTCCGGCCACATGCTGGAGGCCCAGCTTGTTGATGGTATCCTGCGAGGCCGGATCCTTGACGTCGGAGAGATCGGCCTTGATCGCGTTGACGTTCCCTGTGAAGTCGAAGCCGGAATCGTCATGGGTCGGGGTCATGGCAAAATCCATGTTCTGGATCGACAGGACTTCCTTGCCCTCCTTCGTGACCGCGATCGGACCGGTATGTGCTGTAGAATAGAAAAGCAGGCCGTCCAGCCCATCGGCATTAGGGTCGGCGGGGACCGTGAGGCCGCCCAACGATATATCGCCGGCCGTGAAAGTCACGCCTTCGTTGGTCACTGAAATATCCGGGAACGCGACCTTGCCGATGACATAGCCGCCGTCGTCTTCCTCGCGCACGTCGGTCATCGTCACCTTGCCGAGCGGAAAGCCCCGGTCGCCGGCCAGCGGCTTGAAAGATGCACCGGTGAGCGTGACCATCGTATCGTCGACGGCGACGTTGTCGGCGGTTAGCACGCCGCCCTGGATGGCATAGGAAGCGTTCAGCTTCTTCAGGAGATCGTTTCCATCGAGCGCGAAGGCCGAGCTTGCGAGCGAAAGGATGGCAGCGCTGGACAGCATCAGCCGGGTTGTCCGGTAAAAACTCATATCGGCTTTTCCTCTTTGGCCAAGTGATAAATCGATGGAAAGTGTAAACGTATTGGGCCGGGTTTGTATTGGCCGTGTCCAAAATTCTCGTGAATTGCAAGAGAGAAATGCGCGTTAAGGTTATTCACTGTTGCAATGCGGTCAATCTAGGGCGTTGTGCGGGTTAATCCACAGGCTGATCGCGCTGCATTCCTTGCCGGACCTCGGCTTCTCCGCTAGGCAAAGCCTATGGGACAAGAGATTTTGCCGCCTTCCGGCGGGGGCGATGACAGTATTCTGCCGATTGATCTGAAGGCGGCGCTCGAGGAGCGTTATCTCGCCTACGCGCTGTCGACCATCATGCACCGGGCGCTCCCCGATGTGCGCGACGGTCTGAAGCCCGTCCACCGCCGCATCATCCACGCGATGAGCGAAATGGGCATTCGCGCCAACTCGTCGTTCAAAAAGAGCGCCCGCATCGTCGGCGACGTCATCGGTAAATTCCATCCGCACGGCGACCAGTCGGTCTATGACGCGCTCGTCCGTCTGGCCCAGGATTTCTCGCAGCGCTACCCGATCGTCGACGGCCAGGGCAACTTCGGCAACATCGATGGCGACAGCGCCGCCGCCTATCGTTATACCGAAGCCCGCATGACGGACGTGGCGACGCTGCTGCTCGAAGGCATCGACCAGGACGCCGTCGACTTCCGTCCGACCTACAACGAGGAAGACAGCGAGCCGGTCGTCATGCCCGGCGCCTTCCCGAACCT
>CAZZZI010000499.1:0-2032 GCA_964658415.1 uncultured Sphingomonas sp.
GAAGATGAAGTAAGGATTGAAAGAAGGCGGCGCGCTGATTTGATCCAGTCGTGTCAATTGGTCAGGTGTCAGTGTCACCTGCAAGGATGCGACATTTTGCAAGAGCTGCTCGGCCCGACTGGCACCGACGAGAACGGTGTCGACGCCGGGACGCTGTATCGTCCAGGCCAACGCCACTGCTGCCATCGGCTGTTCAAGTTCCGTGGCAACCTGCCGGACCACATCGACGACGTCGAAATTGTGCTCCGTGAACAGCATGCCCCCGAACGGATTGTCGCCGTTCAGTCGGCCGTTGCTCTCGCTTTCCTCGTCGACCGAAGCCTTGTCAGGAATGCCGCCCCTTCCGCCGGCATGGGCCAGCATGTCGCGACCGTACTTGCCGGTCAGCAATCCCGCGGCCAGGGGGCTCCATGGCACAAGCCCCATCCCAAGCTCCGCTGCTGCAGGAAGGATGTCGAGTTCGACGCCTCGGTCGACGAGCGAATAGGCGTATTGAAGCCCGATCGGCGTCGGAAGCCCGTGCGCGGCAGCCAGCGTCGCGATTTTGGCGACGTACCATGACGGCGTGTTGGAGAACCCGTAATGGAGGATCTTGCCGCTGCGGACGGCGTCGGTGAGGGTCTGCAGCACCTCTTCAGCCGGCGTGGTTCGATCCCAGACGTGCATCCAGTACATGTCGATATAGTCTGTCTTTAGCCGCTTCAGCGAGCCTTCGATCCCGAGCCGGATGTTCTTGGCCCCATTGCCGCCATGTAGAGGCGTTCCCTGGCTGCGCGCGAAGCCGGACTTGGTGGCGATGACCAGCCTGTCGCGAAGGCCGGCTTCGGCAACGAAAGACCCCAGCATCTCCTCGCTGCGTCCGGCCGAGTAGACGTCAGCCGTGTCGAAGAAATTGCCGCCCGCAGCGACATAGGTATCGAAGAGCTGACGCGATCCCTTCATGCCGGCACCCCAGCGTTCGGCACCGAAGGTCATTGTGCCCAGAGCCAGCGGGCTGACGATGAGGCCGGATCGGCCCAGAGTGCGGTAGCTTGTCAGGTCCATGGCGAATTCCTTCATTCATTGCCAGTTGCTTCCGGCAAGCTAGCTGGTCTCGAGCCCGTCGATTAGCCGTTGCGCGCCGCATGAACTTGTGAGCAGGATGCAGCAATGGAGCGGGGTGAACTCAATGATCTGATGGCTTTTGCGGCCGTCGCGCGCGAGCGGAGCTTCACGAGGGCTGCGGCATCGCTCGGAATGTCGCCCTCGGCGCTGAGCCATGCCATGCGTGGGCTGGAAGAGAGACTGGGTGTGCGCCTGCTGGCAAGGACGACGCGCAGCGTCTCTACAACGCCTGCGGGCGACAGGTTGCTGCAATCCATCCGCCCGGCATTCTCGACGATCAAGGACGGGCTTGCGGCTCTGGCGGAATGGCGTGACAGTCCTTCGGGATCGGTCCGGATCACGACCTTCTCCTACCCGGCGAAGACCGTTCTCAGGGAGAAGTTGCCGGCGTTTCTCCTCGCCCATCCCGAAATCCAGGTCGAAGTGAACATCGATGATCGGCTGACGGATATCGTCGCAGAGGGGTATGATGCCGGAATACGATTTGGCGAGACGGTCGCCAAAGATATGATCGCCGTGCGGGTCGGTCCCGACCTTCGAACCATCGTGGTCGCGACACCCTCCTATTTCGAGCACCATCCGAAGCCGCAAACGCCTGCCGATCTGGAAGGGCACAATTGCATCGGATACCGGCTTGCAAGCGCCGGCGGACTGCTCCCCTGGGAGTTCGAGCGCGACGGACGCGAGATCAAGATCAGGACCTCCGGTTCCTTTGTCGGCAACGACGGCGATCTCGCCGCCGCCGCCGTCAGAGCCGGGGCCGGCCTGGGCTACCTTCTCGAACATGACGCCGCCGAGGACATTGCCGCCGGCCGGTTGATACAGGTGCTCGACGAGTGGTGCCCGCAATTCCAGGGCTGCCATCTCTACCATCCGAGCCGCCGCCAGACGCCGCCGGCCCTTCGTGCGCTGATTGTCGCTTTGAAAA
>CAZZZI010000500.1:0-2012 GCA_964658415.1 uncultured Sphingomonas sp.
ATGCCTTCTCGGCGTTTAACGAAGCGGCGTGCGATGTGCTTTTTTCGCGCAAGTGTTGGACGCTCGACATCGACCCGGTGCGCGAGCTTCCGGCTAGCATCGCATCGCGGATCGTCGCCGTGCTACCGACGTGCGCGTCTCTCGTCCGGACCTTCGCTTGTGTCGGAATGCGGGAGTCGCCCGCAACCGTCGCGCGGGCGGAGGCCGGGGCCTCCCCTCTGGTGTCCAGTCGCCCGCCAAGCCGTCCAGAGCCCTCGGCTTCCGACGGGGCTGCGGCTGAGGCAATGTCTGGGTTTGGTGGACAGCGGACGTTCGCGCTCCTCTTGCGCTGATGAGCCGTCGAGATCACGATAGCGGAATGGCCATGTCTATCTCGTATCCTCGCCATGGAACGTGGGCGTTCCTGATCGTGAGCAGCCTGTGCGTCATACTTGCTCCGAGCCCCAGCTACGCATGTAGCTTTCCGCTTCGCAAAATGACCGCTTTACAGATAAGACAGCAGGCACAATCCTCGTTCCGCAATGCTTCCGCTGTTGTTGATGCAGAAGTAACATCGCCCATGAGGTTTGGTGCTGATTGGAAGGAGGGGCTGGTGCCGATGGCAGCACTCCGGGTAATCAGGACTTACAAGGGCCATATTACTGACGATACTATACCAGTAGTTTATATAACGTCATGCGATATGGCTTTAGAACGAAAAGGACAAAAGGTAAGGATACTGCTGCTTGGGAACGGCGTGTTCCGCTCAGACCAAGGCATGAATGGGGCTGCGGTGTCTGACCTTGCAGAGTTCAACCGCGAGGTAGATCGTCTGGTCGGCCAACGTCGAGCGCCCTCTTTTGCTAAGTTTCCCGGCGAAGTGGCACCTCCACGGAAATCGAGCAATGTCCGCTGATGGGCGGCTCCGGCCTGACCGCTTTTCCGTCCGATAGCTGCCGGTCGGCTTTCAGGCGGCTCGTATCGATGGACAGTGCGGGAATGGCTCAACGTGGTGGGAAGCTGCCATTGCTCAAACCTCATCTCGAGACCATCATCCAGCCATGATGCGCAGTCTGATCATCCTCGTCATCATTGGGACGACGCTTACAGGGTGCGAACGGACGCCAAGAACCTATGCCGCCGCGTGTGCCGTTCCGCTGCCTAACTGGAAAACAGAAAAAGACGGCGTTGGTCACCTCGTGCCGTTGATGTCTGTTTTCTTGGCATCGGACGGGACGGTCATCTGGAACAAGACCGCAGTCTCAAACGAGAAACTGCATTCCTATATGATCGAAGTCAGCGGCCTAAATCCGGTGCCGCAGATTGTGCTTGAAGTATCTCCGGCAGCGCCGTGCAAACGGGTTACTGAGGTCCGTTCGATCATGGACAGCGCTCCGATGTGCAAAGCAAAATATTCTCAGTGCAGCGAGGGGTGGAACCCCAAAGAGTGGCCTATGTTTGGCGGGCCGTAACGTCTGCAATTGGTCGTCTGCAGCCCGACCGCTTTCCCGCCCGATAGCTGTCGGTCGGCATCCGGGCATAATGATCGCGGCGGAGATGGCTGAACGGCGATAGGTGGTGGATAACTGCAATAGCCTAACGCCTGCTCCTACGGATCCACCAACGTCCAATTTGTACAAATCCTGCAAGCAGGATCAACGCAAGCGCCGGGACGAATAGCAGGTTTGAAAACGCGTAGAGCTCAAACCAAATTCCCGGATTCTCTTTGTTTTCTGGCTCAATGATCGGGAATGCCACAAACCTGACAACAGCAATCACCAGTAGCGCCATTCCAAACCAAAATAGACGGGAAGGACGTACCATGGTGCACGATAACCAGATGCGCGAACGGCGACAATTGGTCGAAAGCCGACATCGCTCTGTCCTTTATGCGGTGTTCATGATATGTACCTAGAAGCTCTTTGAAATCGTCGGACCTGAATCAAAGCATTGGTGCAAAAACGGAAACGATCGCCGGTGTAAACACCGCGTCTTGGGGTCAATCGAGTCAAGCACGCGGCAGCGCGCTCGGC
>CAZZZI010000501.1:0-2003 GCA_964658415.1 uncultured Sphingomonas sp.
CAGCACTTAGGGTTCTATTGGTCGAAGTCCAATTTGCACGGGCGCCACGACCGTATGAAGTCCGATCGCTCGCAGCGCCCGTTTCTTGTCACACGCCCTCGACCACGACCATCTCGGCGGTGGCGATCTCCTGTCGGATCTTCGCCGCAACCTGGTATTCCGGAGAGTTGTAGCAATCGACGGCATGCTGCAGCGAGGGAAACTCGATGACGACGTTGCGACCGCGCGACCCGCCTTCCAGCTCGACGAATTTTCCGCCACGGGCGATGAAATTGGCCTCATAGCGCTCGAAGGCCGGCTTTGCGGCGGCGATATACTCGCCGTAGCGCTCCGGCGTATGCACGTCGACGCGGGCGATCCAGTATCCCTTGGGCATAGCTTGTCCTCCTTGTTGTTGTTAGCGGTTGGCGGGCCACAGCGCCGTCAGCATCTCGTCGAGAATGGCGCGCGCTGCAGCCTTCGGATCGGCCGCCTTGACGATGGGGCGCCCGACGACGAGATGGCTGGAGCCGGCGCGGATCGCGTCTGCCGGCGTCATCACCCGTTTCTGGTCGCCCTTGTCGCTGCCGACAGGCCGGATGCCAGGGGTCACCAGCGCCATGTCGGGGCCGATGATGGCACGCACGGCCGTCGATTCCTCGGCCGAGCAGACGATGCCGCCCATGCCGGCCGCGCGCGCCTGTTCGGCGCGGCGCAGCACCAGCGCATGCGGATCGGCCTGGTAACCGGCCTCCAGCATGTCGTCGCCATCCATGGACGTGAGCACCGTGACGCCGAGCAGGCAGAGGCCGGAGCCTTCGGCCGCCTTCACGGCAGCGCGCATCGCCTTCGGATAGGCATGCAGCGTCAGCATCGACATGCCCATCTTGGCGATGTTCTCGACCCCTGAAGCGACCGTGTTGTCGATGTCGAGCAGCTTCATGTCGAGGAAGATCTTCTTGCCGCTCTGCGCGAGTTCGCGTGCGAACTCCAGCCCGCCGGCAAACGCCAGTTGGTAGCCGATCTTGTAGTAAAGAATATCGTCGCCCAGCGCCGAGACGATGTTCTCGGCTTCCTTGAGATTGGGGACATCCAGGCCGACGATCAGCCGGTCGCGCGCGGTTTCATTGGTCATGGCTCACCCATCCCTGCCAGTCCTCGATAGCCGTCCAGTCGCATGCGACAGCCCGGTTCGCAAGATCGAAGGCGAAAAGATTGCCGCCGCCGGCGGGCTGGTCGCCGCTGCGGCTGATCGGCCGGCCGGCCAGATGGCACTTCAGCAGCGTTCCCACGCCGCCGTGGCCGACAAAGGCGATCGGTCGTCTCGGATCATGGGAGGCGAGCACGGCCTCCACGGCGCTTACGATCCGCGCCTGTGCGTTCCTCGCGCGCTCCCATCCCTGGAAACTCTCGTCCGGGTGGGCAAAGAACCAGTCGGCAGCTGCCTCGAATGCCGCTGGCGGCAGAAAGCCGGTGGCTGAGCGGTCGTTTTCATGCATGCCGTCGACGATCTCGACTGGGAGACCGGCAGCCATTGCCAGCGCCTCGGCGGTTTCGATCGCTTTGGTCTCGTCGCTGGAGATGATGCGGGACAGCATGGCCGCCCATGGCCGACCGGCCGCCTGCCTGGCCCGCGCCTCTCCGACTTCCGACAGGCCCCATCGGGGCACGGCAATGTCGGGATCGATCTTCACCTGGGGATGGCTGATATAGAGACCGAACATGGATTCTCCTGTCCGCGACTACCCGCGTCTGTAAATCCACAATTGCGCCGGCGGAATGTTACGGACGATGAAGTCGAAATGCTTGATGTGATAGCGGTCCGGCCGGGCGATGATCGGCGAAACGGCACCGTAGGATATCTGCACCACCGGGCGGCCTGGTGGCATCCGGTCGAGGAGGCTCTCGAGCAGGGCAACGCGCGCCTGCATTGGGAAATTCAGCAGCGGAATGCCGGAAATGACGCAATCGAACGTCTGGCCGCTGAGCACGCCGAGCGTCTTGTCGAGATCGAAGGCATCGCC
>CAZZZI010000502.1:0-1985 GCA_964658415.1 uncultured Sphingomonas sp.
CGTGCCATGGGTGATCTCCTTTGTACCCATTATGCACGCCCGTACACGAAATTCCCGACACTCCCCTCTACACCCGACATGATCTCACGCTTTGCTGCGCCGTAGGACCGCAGCTTGTCGGTGATCATCACACGCGGTGACCGTCCCTGACCCTTCAAGAGCTTGCGCATCACGCGCTTGGCGGCCTTTGCATTTCGGCGGCTTTGCACGAGCACCTCCAAGACGAAACCATCCTGATCAACTGCGCGCCACAGCCAATGCTTCTTGCCACGAATTGAAACAACGGCTTCATCGAGATGCCACTTGTCCCCAAGTCGACCGGATGATCGACGACGGATCTCGTTAGCAAAGGTGCGGCCGAATTTCTCCGCCCACAGCCGAACGGTCTGGTGCGAGACAACGATCCCACGGGCAGCCAGCAAGTCCTCGACCATTCGCAGGCTCAGAGGGAAACGGAAATAGAGCCACACGGCGTGGGCAATTACTTCAGCGGGAGAGCGATGGCGGCGATAGAGCGGATCACGGTCTGTCATGGCCTGTCATCGCACATCGAATTCCATATTCCGTTAAGTTGACGATGCCGCCGCCACCGCTCGGCCAAGCTCGCCGGGACGGCTCGACGCGTTTCGCCCTGCATTATCACATCAACAATCCGTTGGACGAAGGTCCGAAGAGTAGGCGCGAGACATGACAAGTCCTCCTGCCATTGTCTATTCAGGTTTATACCGTGAACTCGCAACCTTCATCATCACAAGCGCCGAGTTCCATAAAAAGAATTTTGCGATATGTTATTGTAGCCGGGTGGGTTCAAGGATGAAGTGCGACTTGCAATAGATAACAATGGTTTATCGCTTGCAAGGAATGAGACATGGAACGCACCTACTCGCAGATTGACATGGATGAGCGACGCAAGATCGCGCGCTGGAAGACTGCTGGCATCAGTGCCACGGTGATTGCCGAGAAACTCGGTCGCCATCGGTCGACCATTTTCCGGGAGCTTCGACGCAATGCTTTTGAAGATTCCGTGATGGAAGACCTCAACGGTTATTACTGCGTCACCGCCCATGAGATGGCGCGCGACCGGCGCGCAAAGCTGCGCAAGCTTGCCCGCTTCTCCGAGCTGCGCCAGGCAGTCATCGAGCAGATCATGCATGGCTGGTCGCCACAGCAGATTGCCGGCCGGCTACAGGTCGAAGGGCAGAAAATTTGCGTCAGCCATGAGACGATCTACAAATTCGCATATTCATCCGACGGCCAGGCGATCAAGCTCTGGCGACATCTGCCTGAGCATCGGGCCAGACGCCGCCCGAGACACGCCAGGCGCCGCCATGGCCGTCGCTTCGGCCCGGAAATCAACATTCTCAACCGTCCGGAAGCGGTGGCCGAACGCAAGCAATTCGGTCATTGGGAGTGCGATCTCATCCAGTTTCGACAGAAGTTCGGCAAAGCCAACGTGACGTCGCTGGTCGAACGCGTCAGTCGGTTTGCCGTCCTCTTGCGCAACAATGACCGCCAGTCGAAACCGATCATGGACAAGCTGATTGGCGTGCTGCAATCCCTACCCCATCTCGCCCGCCGCTCGATTACCTTCGACCGCGGCACAGAGTTTACCGACTGGCCGTATCTGCAGGCAGGGATCGGAGCGCAGACCTGGTTTTGCGATCCGCAATCGCCCTGGCAGAAAGGCACCGTCGAAAACACCAATCGCCGTGCCCGCAAATGGCTGTCGAGAGAGGTCAATCCGCTGTCTATCACCGAGAGCGATCTGGTGGAAATCTGCAACAGGCTAAACTCCACGCCGCGTAAATGCCTCGGCTACAAAACGCCGGCAGAGGTCTTTCGCCAGAAAGTTCTCGCCCAGATCAGGCGCGCGGGATAGCTTGGGAATGCCACAAGTCGCGGTTCACCGTGAACTCACACCGCAAAGTTGAAGTGTCCTGTTTCTGCAAAGTTGGAATGTCACACTCCCCGGGTCTGATTGACGT
>CAZZZI010000503.1:0-1950 GCA_964658415.1 uncultured Sphingomonas sp.
CGGCGCCGCCGAAGGTTGCCGAAAAGCCGGTTGAAAAGCCGCCGGAGAAGAAGCCCGAGACGAAGCCGGCCGAAAAGCCGGTGCAGACGGCGGACAAGTCCTCCGACACCGACAAGAAGAAGGACGACAAGAAGCGCGAGGTGGCGAAAGCCGCGTCCTCCAAGGACAGTGACTTCAATGCCGACGAGATTTCCGCGCTGTTGAACAAGCAGCAGGCCACCGGCGGCGGCGCGAAGCGCCAGCAGCAGCAGGCCGCTCTTGGAACCGACAAGCCTTCGAACGGTGCGAAGTTGAGCCAGAGCGAAATCGATGCTTTGAAGAGCCAGATTCAGAACAACTGGAACGTTCCTGCCGGGATGTCCGGGGTCGAGGGTATGGTGATTAAGGTACACTTCAAGCTCGACGAATCTGGCCAGATTGTCGGCGAACCACAAGTCAGCGTCACCGGAGGCGCCTCATCCAGTCAGGATGCTCTGGCCGGCAGCGCCAAGCGGGCTGTGATGATGTCATCGCCCTTCAAAAGTCTGCCGCGCGATAAATATGACGTCTGGAGCGAAGTTGTTATTAATTTCGACCCCAGCGACCTGGGACTATAAATGCTGAAAGGCTGTGTACACATGAAAATGCGTTCTCTCGTTCGTCTGATGCTGGTGATGGGTGGCCTGATGGCTACCTACATCTCGCCGGCCTACGCCCTGGTGGAAATCAACATCAACAAGGGCAACGTCCAGCCCCTGCCGATTGCCATCACCGATTTCATCTCGAACGGCGACCTCGGAGCCCAGATCTCCAGCGTCGTCGCCGCCGACCTGAAGCGCTCGGGGCTGTTCGCGCCGATCGACAAGGCGGCCTTCATCGAGAAGATCACCAATCCGGATGCGGCACCGCAGTTTGCGTCCTGGAAGTCGATCAATGCGCAGGCGCTGGTGACCGGCCGCGTCACGCAGCAGCCTGATGGCCGCCTGCGCGCCGAGTTCCGCCTCTGGGACTCGTTTGCCGGCACGCAGATGACCGGACAGCAGTTCTACACCCAGCCTGAGAACTGGCGCCGCGTCGCCCATATCATCGCCGATGCGATCTACGAGAAGATCACCGGTGAAAAGGGCTACTTCGACACCCGCGTCGTCTTCGTGTCCGAAAGCGGACCGAAGACCGCCCGCAAGAACCAGCTGGCCATCATGGACCAGGACGGATTCAACGTCCGCATGCTGACGGACGGCAGCGACCTCGTTCTGACGCCGCGCTTCTCGCCGAACAAGCAGGAAGTGACCTACATGTCGTTTGCCAACCAGCAGCCGCGGGTCTATCTGCTCAACATCGCCACCGGCCAGCGTGAAGTCGTCGGCAACTTCCCGGGCATGACCTTTGCCCCGCGCTTCTCGCCTGATGGCCAGCGCGTCGTGCTGTCGCTGCAGCAGGAAGGCAACGCCAACATCTACACCATGGACCTGCGCTCGCGCACGACCACCCGCCTGACCTCGACCGCTGCCATCGACACGTCGCCAAGCTATTCGCCTGACGGCACCCAGATCGCCTTTGAAAGCGACCGTGGCGGCAAGCAGCAGATCTACGTGATGAATGCCGACGGTTCGAACCAGCATCGCATTTCCTTCGGCGACGGTTCCTATTCGACACCGGTCTGGTCGCCGCGCGGCGATCTGATTGCCTATACCAAGCAGTCGGGCGGCACATTCGGTATCGGCGTGATGAAGCCGGATGGTTCTGGCGATCGCCTGCTGACGTCCGGCTTCCACAACGAAGGACCGACCTGGGCACCGAACGGCCGCGTCATCATGTTCTTCCGCGAGCCTGCCGGCTCGAGCGGCCCGCAGCTCTACTCGATCGACCTCACCGGTTACAACGAGCAGAAGATCAAGACCCCGTCCTTTGCGTCCGACCCGGCCTGGTCGCCGCTGATGGAATAGTTCGTAAATACGCCTGCAACTTCCC
>CAZZZI010000504.1:0-1915 GCA_964658415.1 uncultured Sphingomonas sp.
ACCAGGATGCGGTCGGCCTTCAGCACTGTCGCCAGACGGTGGGCGATGACGATCGTCGTGCGGGCCTCCATCAGGTCGTCGAGCGCCTTCTGCACCAGCATCTCGCTCTCGGCATCGAGCGCCGAGGTCGCCTCGTCCAGCAACAGGATGGGTGCGTTCTTGAGGACGGCGCGGGCAATGGCAATGCGCTGACGCTGTCCGCCGGAAAGCGTGATGCCACGCTCGCCCGTCGGCGTGTCGTAGCCTTGGTCGAGCCGACCGATGAATTCATCCGCCTGGGCAGCGATTGCCGCGGCGCGGACTTCCTCGCGGGTCGCCTCGGGACGGCTGAAGGCGATATTGTCATGGATCGAGGCTGCGAAGATCGTCACGTCCTGCGGCACGATGGCGATCTGCTTGCGCAGCGCGTCGAGGGACAACTGCCGCACATCGATGCCGTCGATGGAGACGTGGCCGGTTTCCGGATCGTAGAAACGCAGGATCAGCGAGAAGATCGTGCTTTTTCCTGCTCCGGATGGGCCGACGATGGCGACGGTTTCGCCGGGCTTGATGCCGAGAGACACGCCGTGGAGCGCCGCCCTGCCGGGTCGCGACGGGTAGGCGAAATGCACGTTCGCGAATTCGACGCGGCCGGTGACCGGGGTCGGCAAGGGGAGGGGATATTCGGGCTCTGCAATCGGAGACTGTTCGGCCAGTAACTCGCCTATCCGTTCGGCAGCCCCCGCCGCCTGCGATAGTTCGCCCCAGACTTCCGACAGCGCTCCGAGCGATCCGGCCGATATGACCGAGTAGAGCAGGAACTGGCTGAGCGTCCCCGGAGACATCGTCCCCGCAAGCACGTTCTGGGCACCCACCCAGAGTACGGCCACGACGCTGCCGAAAATCATGGTGATGGCAAAGCCGGTCAGCAGCGCGCGGGATTTCACGGCCGCGCGGGCGGCCTCGTAGGCGTTCTCGACGGCGCCGCCATAGCGGCCCGCTGCGGCATCCTCGCCGTTGAAGGCCTGGATCGTCCGGGTGGCGCCGATGGTCTCGTTGGCGTAGGCGGAGGCGTCCGCCAGCATGTCCTGTGCGGCGCGCGAGCGCTTGCGGACATTGCGGCCGAAGGCGACGAGGGGGAAGACCACCAGCGGTATGGCGATCAGCACGATGCTCGACAGTTTCGGGCTGGTGAAGATCATCATGCCCATCGCGCCGAAACAGAGGATGATATTGCGCAGCGCCACCGACGCGGTCGCGCCGACGGCCGACTTGATCTGTGTCGTGTCGGCGGTCAGGCGCGACATGATCTCGCCGGACTGGTTGACGTCGAAGAAGGAGGGGGAGAGGCGCGTCACATGGTCGAAGACTTCGCGGCGCAGGTCCGAGACGATGCGTTCGCCGAGCGTGATGACAAAGTAGTAGCGCAGCGCACTCGACATGGCGAGAACGACGGCCATGACCATCAGCATGACGAAGTAGCTGTTGATGAAGGTGCCGTCGCTTTGCGCAAAGCCGTGGTCGATGAGGCGGCGCACGGCCAGCGGCAGGGCCAGCGAGGTCACGGCGGCGAGCGCAAGCGCAATGACGGCGCCGGTGACCATGCGGCGATAGCGCTGCAGGTAGGGCAGCAGGCGCCCGAGCGGTCGAATGGATTTGCGGGGCTTGGCGCCTGCCTCTCCTGTTTCTGACACGTCGTCTCCTATCCCTGCAAAGCCAGGCTTCGGGCCTTGATCGGCCCTTGTTATCTGCGTGGCCTTGATGTATAGGCACCGCATCGTAATTGGAAGCCGTAGCCGCCATCTGCTGCGGCTTCATTTATTCAATCGGGTCAGTCGCTGCAATGGCATGTGACAAATGGACCCTGGCATGGCAGGAATATTGTTATGAAGGCAAACATCCATCCCGAATACCACACCATCAAGGTCGTCATGAC
>CAZZZI010000505.1:0-1900 GCA_964658415.1 uncultured Sphingomonas sp.
GCCTGCCCGCCATCATCCGCCCGTCCTTCACCATGGGCGGCACCGGCGGCGGCATTGCCTACAACCGCTCCGAATTCTTCGAGATCGTCGGCTCCGGCCTCGACGCCTCGCCGACCACGGAAGTGCTGATCGAGGAATCGGTGCTCGGCTGGAAGGAATATGAAATGGAGGTCGTCCGCGACAAGGCGGACAACTGCATCATCATCTGCTCGATCGAGAACATCGACCCGATGGGCGTCCACACCGGCGATTCGATCACCGTCGCTCCGGCCCTGACGCTGACCGACAAAGAATACCAGATGATGCGCAACGCCTCGATCGCCGTGCTGCGCGAGATCGGCGTCGAGACCGGCGGCTCGAACGTGCAGTTCGCCGTCAACCCGGCCGACGGTCGCCTGGTCGTCATCGAGATGAACCCGCGCGTGTCGCGCTCCTCGGCGCTGGCCTCCAAGGCGACCGGCTTCCCGATCGCCCGCGTCGCTGCCAAGCTCGCCGTCGGCTACACCCTCGACGAACTCGACAACGACATCACAGGCGGCGCGACGCCCGCGTCCTTCGAGCCGTCGATCGACTATGTCGTCACCAAGATCCCGCGCTTTGCTTTCGAGAAATTCCCGGGCGCCTCGCCCGTGCTGACGACGGCGATGAAGTCGGTTGGCGAAGTCATGGCCATCGGTCGTACTTTTGCCGAATCGCTGCAGAAGGCGCTGCGTGGCCTGGAAACCGGCCTCACCGGCCTCGACGAGATCGAGATCCCCGGCACCGAGGAAGGCGAAGGCAGCCGCAACGCCATCCGCGCCGCCATCGGCACGCCGACGCCGGACCGCCTGCGCATGGTCGCCCAGGCGCTGCGCATGGGCATGAGCGCCGAAGAGGTGCACGAAGGCTGCAAAATCGACCCCTGGTTCATCGCCCAGCTGAAGGCCATCGTCGACATGGAAGCCCGCGTCCGCGAACACGGCCTGCCGGACGATGCCGTCAACCTGCGCATGCTGAAGGCCATGGGCTTTTCCGACGCGCGTCTGGCCACCCTTTCCGGCAAGCGGCCGAAGGAAGTCGCGGAAAAGCGCAACGCCCTCAACGTCCGCCCGGTGTTCAAGCGGATCGACACTTGCGCTGCCGAATTCGCCTCGCCGACCGCCTACATGTATTCGAGCTACGAGACGCCCTTCGTCGGCGAAGCGCGCTCCGAAGCCAATGTGACGTCGGCCAAGAAGGTCGTGATCCTCGGCGGCGGTCCCAACCGCATCGGCCAGGGCATCGAGTTCGACTATTGCTGCTGCCACGCCGCCTTCGCGCTGCAGGATGCCGGCTATGAAGCGATCATGATCAACTGCAACCCGGAAACCGTGTCGACCGACTACGACACCTCGAACCGGCTCTATTTCGAGCCGCTGACGGCCGAGGACGTGATCGAGATCCTGCGTGCCGAGCAGGAAAGCGGCGAAGTCGTCGGCGTCATCGTCCAGTTCGGCGGCCAGACGCCGCTGAAGTTGGCCGAAGCGCTGGAAAAGAACGGCATCCCGATCCTCGGCACCGCGCCCGACATGATCGATCTCGCCGAAGACCGCGACCGCTTCCAGAAGCTGCTGATGAAGCTCGACCTCAACCAGCCGAACAACGGAATCGCCTATTCGGTGGAGCAGGCCCGCGTCGTCGCTTCGGAAATCGGCTTCCCGCTGGTGGTCCGCCCGTCCTACGTGCTCGGCGGCCGCGCCATGCAGATCATCCATTCGGAATCGATGCTGCAGACCTACCTGCTCGACACCGTTCCGGGCCTGGTGCCCGAGGATATCAAGCAGCGCTATCCGAACGACAAGACCGGCCAGATCAACACGCTGCTCAGCAAGAACCCGCTGCTGTTCGACAGCTACCTGTCGAATGCCATCGAGATCGACGT
>CAZZZI010000506.1:0-1878 GCA_964658415.1 uncultured Sphingomonas sp.
TGCAGGCGGGCATTCAGGTCGACGACGAAATTCGTCGTGCCTGTCGGCGAGCGGTCGATGGTCGCCATGAAAGCCGCCAGCGCCTCGCTCATCGGCTCCGGCTGCATGTAGATCTTCAGGTCGTCGCGCAGATCCTCCGGATAGTCGAAGGGCCACATCTGCGCCGATTCCTCGACGAAGAAGTCGAAGGGATTGTAGACCGTCATGTCGGCAACGAGATCGACCTCGATCTTGAATTCGGTGACCGGTTCGGGGAAGACGTAGCGGGCGAGATAGTTACCGTAGGGGTCCTGCTGCAGATTGACGAAGTGATTTTCCGGCGAAATCTTCAGCGAATGGCTGATGACATGCGTCTTTGAATGGGACGCCGGTTTCAAACGGATGATCTGCGGCCCAAGCCGGACCGGCGTGTCATACTTGTAATGCGTCAGGTGGTAGATACTTGCTTTGATGGACATATTTTTTTCTTCTGCCAGCTGTTCCCGAGGGGATAGTGTGCAATGCAACGGAAGAAAGCAAGGCGAATGACGGTTGGAAGGTGTCGGTGATCGTGATGAACGGAATGGCGTTCGGTCCATGCGTCTTCGCATCGCCGTATATTGGCGACGTTCCTTTCCGGCATTTTCCGGTTTAAGCGCGATTTGATCCGCGAGCGTATTGAGTTCAGGCTCGTAGCGGCGAAGGCGCGCAGAAGGAGGCTCGTCCGCCGGATCGCAGGTGACTGCGGCATCAGCGGGAATGCCGTCGCCGACGTTGCGCGACGATAACGACAAGAGGATGCCGCATGAGCGGAGATCGGATCCAAAACGGAAAATACAAAGCGATTGTAGTTCTGGATTACGATCCGGCTTGGCCAGCCCGATTTGAAGAGATCAAGTCCAAGCTCAGAGGTCTGCTCGATCAAATGGTGGCGGATATCGTGCATATCGGCAGCACTTCGATCCCTGGTCTATGTGCGAAGCCGAAGATCGATGTCGATGTGGTGTTGAAATCGGAGGCGTTAATTGCGCAAGGGATCGAGAGGCTAACGTCTGCCGGCTACGTCTGTCATGGCAACAAACACAACGACGGGATGTGGGCGTTCACGACAGGGAGAGGTTCATTTGGCGAGCGCGTTTACCTTTGTGCTCCGGGGACATCGACCCACCAGAAACGGTTGTTTTTCCGAGACCACTTGCGAGCATACCCTGAAGATGCCGCGACATACGGTGCGCTGAAGCGGCGGCTGGCTTCTGAAGCCGACGATTGGGACCACTACACAGGAAGCAAAGGGCCTTTCGTTGCCTCAATTGTGAAAAAGGCTGCCTCGCTTCACATTCGGGCGGCCACCGAGAACAAAGCTTCCATTGTTCAGGGGATCTTGAGCGACCTGCCAAAGTGGTTCGGCATTCCAGCATCTATCGCGGCATATGCGCAGGAAGTGGAGGTGTTGCCGATGCTCGCCTGCGTAGCGCCGGATGGGATGGCAATCGGCTTCTTGTCCCTGAAACCAACCTCCGAGTTTGCCGTCGAAGTCTATGTGATGGGCATCAAAGAGAGTTGGCACCGGATGGGGATAGGCAGGGCCTTGATCACGGCAGCAAAAGAGCATGCAGCTCGCAAAGGCGCACGTTTCCTGACGCTGAAGACGATTGCCGCGTCCAAGCCCGATGAAAATTATGCGGCCACGCGCGCCTTTTACGAGTCTGTCGGGTTTCTACCGGTCGAAGAGTTTCCCACACTTTGGGGTTCCAGCAATCCCTGCCTTTTCATGATCCAACTTCTCGATCCGACAGCTTAGTGTTATTTCGCCCTCAGCCGGAACCGAACCCTAAAACGCAAACGGCGGGCTTTCGCCCGCCGCCGGTCTTGTTGAAGGCCTACGCCTCAGGTGCGTCC
>CAZZZI010000507.1:0-1858 GCA_964658415.1 uncultured Sphingomonas sp.
TCGAAGCCAGAGTTAAGCTCGCCCTTGAAGATATTGATATCATCAAGGAAAAGCGTTCCGAGCTCGATTTCCGCCGCGTCGGCATAGAGCCGCCGCGCGACCCGAGCCATGGCGACGTCGCGACCAACGCTGCGATGGTGCTAGCCAAAGCTGTCGGCACGAACCCGCGCGTTCTGGCCGATGTGATCAGTGTCAAGCTTCGCGAAGATGCCGATATCGAAGAGGTTTCCGTCGCCGGTCCCGGCTTCATCAACATCCGCCTGTCCGTCGGCTACTGGCAGCGCCTCTTGGCCGCCATGATCGCCAATGGCGAGACTTTCGGCCGCTCGACGGTCGGTAATGGCGTCAACGTCAACGTCGAATACGTCTCGGCCAATCCCACCGGTCCGATGCATGTCGGCCATTGCCGTGGCGCTGTCGTCGGCGACACGCTGGCCAACCTGCTGGCGTTTGCCGGCTATGGTGTCACCAAGGAATACTACATCAACGACGCCGGCTCACAGATCGACGTGCTGGCGCGCTCGGTGTTCCTGCGCTACCGCGAGGCGCTCGGCGAGCAGATCGGCGACATTCCGGCGGGGCTTTATCCGGGCGACTATCTCGTGCCGGTTGGCAAGGCTCTGGCGGACGAGTTCGGCACCAAGCTGCGCAGCATGCCGGAAGATCAGTGGCTGCCTATCGTCAAGGACAAGGCCATCGATGCGATGATGGCGATGATCCGCGAGGATCTGGCGGCCCTGAACGTCGTCCACGACGTCTTCCTGTCGGAGCGGACGCTGCATGCCAATGGCGCGGCACCGATCCGTACCGCGATCAACGACCTGACCTTCAAGGGCTTCGTCTACAAGGGCACCCTGCCGCCGCCGAAGGGGCAGGTGGCCGAGGACTGGGAAGACCGCGAGCAGACCCTGTTCCGCTCGACCGAAGTCGGCGACGACATGGATCGTCCGCTGATCAAGTCGGATGGCTCCTACACCTATTTCGCCGCCGACGTCGCCTACTTCAAGAACAAGTACGACCGTGGCTTCAACGAGATGATCTACGTGCTCGGTGCGGACCACGGCGGCTACGTCAAGCGCCTGGAAGCGGTGGCACGCGCCGTCTCCGATGGCAAGGCGAAGCTGACGGTGCTGCTCTGCCAGCTGGTCAAGCTGTTGCGCAACGGCGAGCCGGTGAAGATGTCGAAGCGCTCCGGCGACTTCGTGACCCTGCGCGAGGTTGTCGACGAAGTCGGCCGTGACTCCGTGCGCTTCATGATGCTCTACAGAAAAAGCTCCGAGCCGCTGGACTTCGATTTTGCCAAGGTGACGGAACAGTCGAAGGACAATCCGGTCTTCTACGTGCAGTATGCCCATGCCCGCTGCATGTCGATCTTCCGCCAGGCCAGCGAAGCATTTCCGGGTCTGGAGCTGTCGGTCGAGGAGATGGCGGCGGCCGTGCATGGCGCCATCGTCGATCCGGCAGAGCTGGCGCTGATCGCCAAGCTGGCGGAATTCCCGCGAATCGTTGAGAGCGCCGCCCAGGCTCAGGAGCCGCATCGGATCGCATTTTACCTGTATGACCTGGCGAGTTTCTTCCATGGACACTGGAATAAAGGTAAAGATTTTCCGCAATTACGATTTGTTAACGATAAAAACCGAGAATTGAGCATTGCCAGACTTGGGCTGGTGCACGCTGTCGCGTCGGTTTTGAAATCTGGTCTCGGTATTACCGGGACCGCAGCACCGGCTGAAATGCGATAAACGTCACCATTTACCCACATTGCGCTGGCAATAGCGTAGCAGTTGCGGGTGGATGAAGTAATGGCTGAAAAACAGTTGGCGTACCGCGCAGGCGGAAAAGATGAGTTCTTCGCGGA
>CAZZZI010000508.1:0-1774 GCA_964658415.1 uncultured Sphingomonas sp.
GCTGCGGCCGGCGCCCCGCCTCCTTCCACTTCCATGGCCGATGCCCAGGCGCAGCAGCGCAAGCAGGAGGAGGCAGCTTTCGACGCGACGCTCTATGTGCCACGCGGCCTCGGGCTTTACGCACTGAAGCGGATGGGAGAGCCTGTCTGGGAGCCGCCGAGCCCGGCAGGATTTCCCGACAGTTTCGATGCCTGGATCAACGCCAGCGCCCTGTCGGAACGGCTGGCCTGGTCCAGGCGGGCTGCCGGCCGATACGGCAAGCAGGACGACCCCCGGCAATTCCTCAAGGACACGCTCGGGGATGCGGCGCGGGACGATACCATTCGCATCGTCTCGCAGGCACCCAACCGGATGACGGGGCTGACGCTGGTGTTGGCCTCGCCCGAATTCAACCGTCGCTAGGAGCAGGATCATGTCAATTTCCCGCCGCAGCTTTCTCGCCTCCGCCTGCTGCCTCGCCGCAGCCCCGATCTTCACGCCGGTCAGCTTTGCCGCCATGCCCGGAGACAACCGGTTCGTCACCATCGTCCTGCGCGGCGCGATGGACGGGCTGGACCTGGTCCAGCCCTACGGCGAAGCTTCCTTTGCAGGCTTGAGGCCGGATATCGCGATGAAGCCGGAGCAGGGCCTCATCGACCTCGACGGCTATTTCGGCCTTCATCCGGCCGCTGCCGCCCTGCTGCCGATGTGGCAGGCGCGGGAACTCGCCTTCATCCACGCCGTCTCGACGCCCTACCGCAACGCGCGCAGCCACTTCGACGGCCAGGACATGCTGGAATCGGGCGGCGACCATGTCGCGGAGGAAAAGACCGGCTGGCTGAACCGGGCGCTGGCCGCAATCCCGCGCTCGACTGCGCGCAAGGCGATCGATATCAATACCTCGACGGAACTCATTCTCTCCGGTCCCAACATCGCCGATGTCTGGGCGTCGGATTCGACGCTCGGGACCGGCGCGGACGAGGCGCAGTTCCTCAAGCGGCTCTATGCCGGCGACCCGGCCTTCGCCAAGGCGCTCGACGAGGCGACGCGGGCGGACCAGTCGGCCGAGATGGGCATGGCGCCCGGCGCCAGGCGTGGCGAGCAGATCAGCGACGTCGCGGCGCTGGCCGGCAAGATGCTGCTCGGCGACTACCGCATCGCCAGTTTCTCCATCAACGGCTGGGATACCCATGTTCAGCAGGTGAGCCAGTTCAAGAAAGCGGCCGGCGACCTGACGCAGGCCATCGTGACGCTGAAGAACACGCTCGGCCCCGAGGCCTGGAAAACGACCGTGGTGCTGGCGATGACCGAATTCGGCCGCACGGTCCGCCAGAACGGATCCGGGGGAACCGACCACGGCACGGGCGGTTGCTGCCTGCTGGCGGGCGGTGCCATCTCCGGCGGCAAGGTGCTCGGCAAGTGGCCCGGGATCAGCGACCAGCAGCTTCTCGACGACCGCGACCTGATGCCGACCGCCGATGTCCGCGAGGTGGCTGCCGCCATGCTCTACAAGCAATTCGACGTCGCCCCCGGCGACCTCACCGCCAAGATCTTCCCCGGCCTCGATTTCAGCAAGGGCTCGCAGTTCCTGCGGGTGTAGGGCGTTCCGACCCTTCCGGGCATCGTGTGTGAGCGCGCGCGCGGAGCGTGAAACGAACCAGCTGCCCGGCACGGAGGTGATCTCGGGTGCGGAGGAAGAACGCGTAATCTCCGCGTGAAAATTGATTGCGCTCTCCACTGCGTGGGTTGTGGGCGTTATCGCTTTGTTAACACCTTCAAATCTATCTTTGGTTGT
>CAZZZI010000509.1:0-1738 GCA_964658415.1 uncultured Sphingomonas sp.
GATGCGCCGTATCGGGCGAGGCGGCTATTGCCATAGCTGATCGGCAAGCGCAAGCGGCAAAATCCAATCTTCTTGAAACAGATGCGGGAAAACTTGCTCGCGCCTTTTGAAATGGCCCTATCTGCGCTATCAAGGCGGCATGAACGATGACGAACAAAATGGCGGCGGCAGTTCGACTGGAATCGCCGGATCGGGAACCGCACTCAAACCGGCGCAGCCCGCTTTGAGCGAAGCTGACAGGCGCCGGGCGCGCGCGGCCGCCAAGCTCAAGGAAAACCTGTCCCGTCGAAAGCAGCAGGTGCGCGCCCGCCGCGCAGGCGAGGCCGATGAAACGGATGGGTTGCCTGCCGCAAAAATGGACGATTTGTAATGATTAGGTCGCGCAGACTGTAAACGAATTGAAGCGGCGCCCAATTTCCTTTAAACACCGCCTTCCTTTGCAAGGCACCAAGAATTCAGAAAGGCGGGTTCGCCCGTAATCGCACATGGATCGTATCAGGATTGTCGGCGGCAATGAGCTCAATGGCGTCATTCCGATTTCCGGCGCCAAGAATGCCGCACTGCCGCTGATGATCGCGTCGCTCCTGACGAGCGACACGCTGACGCTCGAAAACGTGCCTCATTTGGCCGACGTCGAATTGCTGCTGCGCATCCTCGGCAATCATGGCGTCGACGTTTCCGTCAACGGTCGCCGCGAGCGCCAGGACGATGCCTATTCCCGCACCATCCATTTCACCTGCCGGACGATCGTCGACACGACGGCCCATTACGAACTGGTGTCGAAGATGCGCGCCAGCTTCTGGGTGCTGGGACCGCTGCTTGCCCGCGAAGGCCAGGCGCGCGTCTCGCTGCCGGGCGGCTGCACCATCGGCACGCGGCCGGTCGACCTGTTCATCGAATCCCTGCAGGCACTCGGCGCCAACATGGATATCGATGCCGGCTACATCAACGCAACGGCGCCTAAGGGCGGCCTGGTCGGCGCGAAGTACACTTTCCCGAAGGTCTCGGTCGGCGCCACCCATGTTATGATGATGGCAGCGACGCTGGCGCGAGGCACGACCGTGATCGGCAATGCCGCCCGCGAGCCCGAAGTCGTCGATCTCGCCAACTGCCTGATCGCCATGGGTGCCAAGATCACCGGGGCCGGCACCTCGACCATCACCATCGAGGGTGTCACCTCCCTCTCCGGCGCGCGGCACCGCGTGCTGCCTGACCGCATCGAGACGGGCACCTATGCCATGGCGGTTGCCATGGCCGGCGGCGACGTCACGCTTGAAAATACCGACATGTCTCTGCTCGAAACGGCGCTGGAAACGCTGCGTCGCGCCGGTGCGGAGATTACGCCAACCAATAACGGCATGCGTGTGCGCCGGAATGGCGGCGGTATCCGGCCGGTCGATATCGTCACCGATCCCTTCCCGGGCTTTCCGACGGACTTGCAGGCGCAGTTCATGGCGCTGATGACGCGGGCCTCCGGTACGGCCCACATCACCGAGACCATCTTCGAGAACCGCTTCATGCACGTGCAGGAACTGGCGCGCCTCGGTGCCCGCATTTCGCTGTCTGGCCAGACGGCGAAGATCGAGGGTGTCGAGCGGCTGCGCGGTGCGCCTGTCATGGCGACCGACCTGCGCGCTTCCGTGTCGCTGGTCATCGCCGGCCTTGCCGCCGAGGGCGAAACCGTTGTTTCCCGCGTCTACCATCTCGACCGTGGCTTCGAGCGGCTGGAAGAGAAGCT
>CAZZZI010000510.1:0-1712 GCA_964658415.1 uncultured Sphingomonas sp.
TTGGCATGCCTGTTTAGAGCACGTCGGCGATCAGACGCTCGTCGGCCCTCCGCCTAGCATCGAACGCCGTCTGCGGGTTCGGAGTCCGGCACGGCAGATGCACAAACGCGCAAATCCTGCGCTGTGCACATTCTGCTACTTAGCTTCGATTCTGTAACGCCTGACAGCTCGCCTGATTGAACGACAAGTCCATCAGACGTGTTCCTTCCGGAGGGCTGCCCGACGATGAATCAAAGGTGAGTGGTTCACCTAGTCGAAAATCGACCGGCTCAGAGTCTATGCCGCTCGAGAGCAGCCTTTCCGCTGTCAACCGAGCTATGATCGATATTGGGTGACGGCGGCCATCAGGCGGCGCGGTCTGCAGGAACATCGACGACCTCGGTTCCGTCCTTGAACGTGACACCGGCGACGACCTTGGGCAACAGGTTTTCGCCCTTCAACCTTCGCCAGGTCTTGGCGGCGGCCATGACGAGCTTGAACACCATCAGCTTGGCAGTTGTGGGCGACAGGGCGCCCTTGGTCCGGACGGTTCGGTGCCGGACCGTGGCGAAGACGGACTCGATCGGGTTCGTGGTCCGCAGGTGATCCCAGTGCTCGGCGGGGAAGTCGAAGAAGGCGAGCAACGCGTGACGATCCCGGGTCAGGCATTCGGCCGCCTTGGGGTATTTCGCCCCATACTTCTCGACGAAGATCGTGATGGCTGTTTCAGCCGCCGCTCGCGTCGGAGCCGCGGAGATCTCGCGGATGTCGGCCTTCATGGCATCGTGAACGGATTTCGGCACCTTGTTGAGCAAATTGGCGGCCTTGTGCAGCCAGCACCGCTGGTGGCGGGTGGTGGGCAGAACCTCGTCGAGCGCCTTCCAGAAACCGAGGGCGCCGTCGCCGACCGCGATCTCGGGCGCGATGGCGAGGCCGCGCCGCTTCACGTCGACCAGCAGCTCCCGCCAGCTCTGGGCGCTTTCCCGCACGCCGATCTGAAACCCGACCAGTTCCTTCCGGCCTTCCGGCGTGGCTCCGATGAGGACAAGCATGCACTCGGACTGGTCCTCCATCCTGGCCTGCAGGTAGACCCCGTCGGCCCAGACATAGACGTAGCGCCGGGCCGACAAGTCCCGCTCCTGCCAGCGATCATATTCGGCCTGCCACTCGGCCGTAAGGCGCCCGACCACCGAGGGCGACAGGTTCGGGGCGTCCTTGCCCAGCAACGCCGAGAGCGCCTCCTGGAAGTCGCCCGTCGAGACACCACGCAGGTACAGCGTCGGCAGCAGGGCATCGAGGCTGCGCGTCCGTCGAGCCCATCGCGGCAGGATCGCCGAGGTGAACCGGATGCGCTCGCCGCCTTCGGTAGCCCCACGATCCCGGACCTTGGGGCGAGACACCGCGACAGCGCCGATTCCGGTCTGCACCTCGCGCTCAGGGCCATGCCCGTGCCGGACAAGGCGCACTCGACCATCGGGAAGCTTCAGATCCGTCCGCTCGGCCAGAAAGGCCTCGACCTCCAGTTCCACCGCCCGGGCCAGGAGTTGGCGAGCGCCGGACCGCAGCACCTCCGTCAGGGGATCATCGACGTCATCGGACTGACGAAGCCGCACGACATTGCTATTCTCATCCATGGCGTATCGCTCTCTCCGGAGAGGTTCTGGCTGGCTGGACACCCGCCTCGATACGCCGCCTTTCTCAGGCAGCCGTCACCCAAATTCCCGCATAGCTCC
>CAZZZI010000511.1:0-1682 GCA_964658415.1 uncultured Sphingomonas sp.
TTCCTCGATCTGCTCGTCGAATTCGGCAGAGGCCATCGTCGCGCCGCCGACGCCGTCGCGGCCGGTCTTGGCCCCGAGATAGACGACGGGCAGGCCAACGCCTTTGGCTTCCGAGAGGAAGATGGCATTCGACTTAGCAAGGCCGGCCGCAAAGGCATTGACCAGGATGTTGCCGTTATAGCGTTCGTCGAACTCGACCTCGCCGCCGACGGTGGGGACGCCGAAAGCGTTGCCGTAGCCGCCGACGCCGGCAACGACGCCGGACACGAGATGGCGGGTCTTGGCATGATCGGGCGCGCCGAAGCGGAGCGCGTTCATGGCGGCTATGGGACGGGCGCCCATGGTGAAGACGTCGCGCAGAATGCCGCCGACGCCTGTCGCAGCCCCCTGGTAGGGCTCGATGTAGGACGGGTGGTTGTGGCTCTCCATCTTGAAGACGACGCAGTCTCCGTCATCGATATCGACGACGCCGGCATTTTCGCCCGGGCCCTGGATGACGCGGGCGCCTGTTGTCGGCAGGGTGCGCAGCCACTTCTTCGAAGATTTGTAGGAGCAGTGCTCGTTCCACATGGCCGAGAAGATGCCGAGCTCGGTGTAGCTCGGTTCCCGCCCGATCAGATCCAGAATGCGCTGATATTCGTCCGGCTTGAGGCCGTGCGCGGCGATGAGTTCAGGGGTGATCTGGATGATATTGGAAAGAGCCATGAGCGCTGAGGAGTCCTGACCGGAAGGGGATTTAGGGTCTCTTTAGCGCATGTGACCTGATCGTGCGACAGGAAAATGGCCGCTCGAGGCGGCCATCACACAGGAAAGGCTGGATCGAGCCTGTCGATCAGAACTTGTACCCGACCAGCAGCCCGGCGCGGGTCATGCCGGCGTTCGGGCCATCGCAGAGATCGGCGTGCGAGGAGTGCGCGACCTGTGCCATCAGGCTCCAGTGCGTGTCGAAATTATAGCCGGCGCCCAGATATTCGTGGAACAGCAGGTGACAGCCGAGCTTTGGGCCGTCGTTCTCCGCCGTGAGATTGCCGTTGTGCACGACGCCGCCGAAGCCGGCTTCGGTGAAGATGCCGCTGGAATAGGTCATCGTCCAGGTCAGGCCACCATACAGCTGGTCCGCCGATCCGCTTGTCCCGATCGAGGTGCCGACATGGATTCGCGGATGGCTCAGCTGCTCCTTCCAGTCGCCGGCCGGATTGTAGCCGAACGGATTGAATAGCAGCTCGACATCCGGAAACACGCCCTTCTCGTGGTCATGCCCGTTCTGGATAGAGCCACTGGCGCCGAACCGCATTTCGTCGAAGATCTTCGGCGTGTCGGCGGGAGGCTGGCTCATGTCGGCAGCGCTGGCAACCGGTCCGGTTGCAAGGCAAGCGAGGGAGATGTTTGCGAGGATAAAATTCCGTACGGCACTCTGCAGGCGCATTTCAACCCCCAACAAATAGTGGCACGAATCGGTGCCTCGCCCAATTGGTATCACCCGCTCATGTCGGGTAAAGGCATTGCTGGCAGGGGCTTGAGCATTCCTTAAGCATGACACCAAAATGCCACAGTTGCTTTAGCTCTCGCTATCGTACGCCGCCGATCCGCTTTCGAGGAGACGGCGCAGGGTCATGAAGGCCGCCTGGACCACCGTTCGATCCTGCGGCGAGGAAAAGGCGATGCGGACGCGGTGATAGACC
>CAZZZI010000512.1:0-1642 GCA_964658415.1 uncultured Sphingomonas sp.
CTGCGCCTCGTCGCTGACGACGTTGATCGCCTGGCTGTCGGAAAGCGGTTTCGGCAGCGATTTCGGCTGCTTCGGCGAACGGACGGCGGCTGCGCCGGCGGCATTCACCAAGCCCTTCTTCTCGAGATAGCGCAGGAGCGAGCGCAAACCGGCAAGGTTCCGCCCGAGCGACCGGGCGCCGGCACCGTCGCGGCGACGATTGGCGAGGAAGGCGCGGAAATCGGCCGGGCGCAGCGCCTGAATGTCTTTCAGCGTCGTCGGACCACCGAGATGGCCGGTGAGGAAGAACAGGAACTGGCGGGTATCGCGCTCGTAGGCTTCCAGCGTATGGGCGGACAGCCGCCGCTCGCCGCGCAGCGCGTCCAGCCATTTCTGCCGCTCGTCCAGCAGTTGCGGATGGGCCATGATCAGAATCTCGCCCACGGGAAACCTCTTGAATTTCAATTATAGTCTGCCACTTTGCTCCAAGGGGGGTTATGGAATCGCTAACGTTCAGACCGGCGTGTCATGCTTCGATCATCTTACGCCGCGATAACCTAGACCTAAGCATGCAGGACATTCGATGACGCGCCGCGATTCCACCTCATCCCTCGGACAGCTTGCCGGCGCCATTGCCCTGGTCTCGCAGGGGAGGCCTGGTCATATCGTCGATACGCTGATTGCCGAGCGTGGCGAGAAGATCGTCAAGAGCCCGTTCTGGCCGGTCCTGCGCCCTTTCCTGCACGCCCTGCTGCGCTATCACAAGGCGATCGGCTTTGCCGACGACGTGGCCAAGCTGACGGGCTTCCAGTCCTTCGAATATATGAGCGACCTGCTGCGGCTCGACATCCGCGTGCAGAATGCCGACCGGATCCCGGCGACAGGCGGCTTCATCCTGGTCAGCAACCATCCGACCGGCATTGCCGACGGCGTGGCGATCTTCGACCTGATGAAGGAGCGCCGGCCGGACATGATGGTGTTTGCCAACCGCGATGCGGTGCGCGTCAATCCGCGCTTTTCCGAGATGATCATCCCGGTCGAATGGCGCGAGGAACACAAGAGCAAGCTGAAGACGCGCGAAACGCTGGTTCTCACCAACAAGACGGTCGAGGACGGCAAGGCGATGGTGCTGTTTCCCTCCGGCCGCATCGCCTATTGGGCCAACGGCCGGCTGAACGAGCGCCCCTGGAAGAGCTCGGCCGTGGCGCTGGCACGGAAATACAACCTGCCGATCCTGCCGGTACATCTGTCGGCGCGCAATTCCGGCCTGTTCTACTGGTTCGCGAAATGGTCGACCGAACTGCGCGACATGACCGTATTCTACGAACTCCTCAACAAGCGCGGCGACCGCTTCGACTTCCGCGTCGGCCAGCTGATCCCGCCCGAGGCGCTGGAAGGCGATGTCAACGAGGTGACGCGGGCGCTGGAAAAGCTGACCGCGCACGACATGGAAACCGATCCGGATGCGGCGTTTGTGCCGCTGTCGACGCCGATGGCAGAGGCGGCAAGGCAGCCGCTGGTGGCGACGGCTTCGTGAACGTTGCTGTAGGGGATGGGGTAGCCAGTACGGCCGGCATTGAAAGCTATGGCTAAATAAAAAAGACCCTTGCGGGTCTTTATTATGGCTATCGCCGAGTGAGTGCCCCTTACCGTGGTATTCTGG
>CAZZZI010000513.1:0-1630 GCA_964658415.1 uncultured Sphingomonas sp.
AGTTCGGTCAAAACCGCCCCATGATCACGCTCAACAACATTTCCGCCCGCATCGCCGGGCGCCTCCTCATCGACCAAGCGAGCATCGCTCTGCCGGCCGGCATCAAGGCCGGCTTTGTCGGCAAGAACGGCGCCGGCAAGTCGACGCTCTTCAAGATCATCACCGGCGACATGGAAAGCGAGACCGGCAACGTCTCCATTCCGAAGAACGCCCGTATCGGCCAGGTCGCCCAGGAGGCCCCCGGCACGGAAGAGCCGTTGCTGGAAATCGTGCTCAAGGCCGACAAGGAGCGCGAGGCGCTGCTCGCCGAAGCCGAGACGGCTACCGACCCGAACCGCATCGGCGAAATCCACATGCGGCTCTCCGACATCGGCGCGCATTCGGCGGAATCGCGGGCTGCCAGCATCCTTGCCGGCCTCGGTTTCGACGCCGAGGCGCAGATGCGTCCGGCCTCGAGCTTTTCGGGCGGCTGGCGGATGCGCGTGGCGCTTGCCGCCGTGCTGTTCTCCGAGCCGGACCTGCTGCTGCTCGACGAGCCGACCAACTATCTCGACCTTGAAGGCACGCTGTGGCTGGAAGACTATATCAGCCGCTATCCGCACACCGTCATCATCATCAGCCATGACCGCGACCTGCTGAACACGGCCGTCAACGCCATCGTCCATCTCGACCAGCAGAAGCTGACCTTCTATCGCGGCTCCTACGACCAGTTCGAGCGCCAGCGGGCCGAGGCCAACGAGTTGCAGACCAAGGCCAAGGTCAAGAACGACGCGGCGCGCAAGCACCTGCAATCCTTCATCGACCGTTTCAAGGCCAAGGCCTCCAAGGCCCGGCAGGCGCAGAGCCGCGTCAAGGCGCTGGAGCGCATGGGCACGGTGTCTTCAGTCATCGAGGACAATGTCCAGGGATTCAAATTTCCCGATCCCGAGAAGGAAGCCGCCTCGCCGATCATCGCCATCGAGAGCGGCTCGGTCGGCTATACGCCCGGCAAGCCGATCCTGCAGCACCTGACGCTGCGCATCGACACCGACGACCGCATCGCCCTGCTCGGCTCGAACGGCAACGGCAAGTCGACCTTCGCGAAATTCATCTCCGGCCGGCTCGACGGCTCGCCGGGCTCCGTGAAGACCGCGTCGGGCCTGAAGATCGGCTTCTTCGCCCAGCACCAGCTGGATGACCTCATTCCCGAGCAGACCGCCGTCGAGCACGTGCGCCGGCGCATGCCGGGTGCCACCGAAGGCAAGGTACGCGCGCGCGTCGCCCAGATGGGCCTTGCCACCGCCAAAATGGAAACCGCCGCCAAAGATCTTTCAGGCGGCGAAAAGGCCCGCCTGCTGATGGGGCTTGCCGCCTTCGATGCGCCGAACCTGCTCATCCTCGACGAGCCGACCAACCATCTGGACATCGACAGCCGCAACGCGCTGATCCAGGCGCTGAACGAATATTCCGGTGCCGTCATCCTGATCTCGCATGACCGCCACCTGATCGAAGCGACGGCCGACCGGCTGTGGCTGGTCAAGGACGGCACGGTCATGAACTATGACGGCGACCTCGAGGACTACCGCACCACCATCGTCGCCGCCTCGCGCGGCGGCAAGGGCGGCAAGAAGAGCCCGGAAGACAAGGCCAA
>CAZZZI010000514.1:0-1584 GCA_964658415.1 uncultured Sphingomonas sp.
TATGTTAGACGGGCTCGGAAATGGGAAGAAGCGGGGGCATCTCCCGCGGATTTCTGGGGGAAATCAAAACCAATTCAAAGTACTAGGCATCCGCACGCCCGGATCCTAACTTTCGGGTTGAAATCAGGGAAAATTGTGCCCGTGGCAGACACATCCCATCCTATATCCGGTGTGGCAGAGCGATACGCATCGTCGTTGTTCGAGCTTGCGCTCGCCGAGGGCGCAGTCGCGCAGGTGACTGCCGATCTGGACCGTTTCCAGGCCATGCTCGACGAAAGCGAAGATCTTCGCCGTTTTGTCGCCAGCCCGGTTTTCTCGTCCGGAGATCAGGTCAAGGCCGTCGAGGCGCTTGCCGCCAAGGCCGGCATCAGCGGTTTCTTCGCCAACTTCCTCAAGGTCGTCGCGCGTCACCGTCGCCTGTTTGCGCTGCCGGGCATGATCCGGTCGTTCCGCCTCATCGCTGCCGCGCAGCGTGGCGAAGTCACTGCCGAGGTCACGTCCGCGCATGCGCTGACGACCGAGCAGGAAAACGAATTGAAGGTGGCGCTGAAGAGCGTTACCGGTAAAGAAGTCACGGTCGCCGTAACGGTCGACCCGTCTATTCTTGGTGGTTTGATTGTGAAAGTGGGGTCGCGACAGATTGATACGTCGCTACGCACCAAACTTTCTACCCTTAAGCTTGCATTGAAAGAGGTTGGCTGATGGATATCCGCGCCGCGGAAATTTCCGCAATTCTGAAAGACCAGATCAAGAATTTTGGCCAGGAGGCTGAGGTTTCCGAGGTCGGCCAGGTTCTCTCCGTCGGTGACGGCATCGCCCGCGTCTACGGTCTGGACAATGTCCAGGCCGGCGAGATGGTCGAATTCCCAGGCGGAATTCGCGGCATGGCGCTGAACCTTGAATCCGACAATGTCGGCGTCGTTATCTTCGGATCCGACCGCGACATCAAGGAAGGCGACATCGTCAAGCGCACCGGCGCCATCGTCGACGTTCCCGTTGGTCCGGAACTGCTCGGCCGCGTCGTTGACGCGCTCGGCAATCCGATCGACGGCAAGGGCCCGATCAACGCGACCCGCCGTTCGCGCGTCGACGTCAAGGCGCCCGGCATCATCCCGCGCAAGTCTGTGCATGAGCCGATGTCGACCGGCCTCAAGGCCATCGATGCTCTGATCCCGGTCGGCCGCGGCCAGCGCGAGCTCGTCATCGGCGACCGCCAGACCGGCAAGACCGCCATCATCCTCGACACGATCCTCAATCAGAAGGCCATCCACGACAACGGCCCTGATGCCGAGAAGCTCTATTGCGTCTACGTCGCCATCGGTCAGAAGCGTTCGACCGTTGCCCAGTTCGTCAAGGTGCTCGAAGAGCGCGGCGCGCTGAAGTATTCGATCATCGTGGCCGCCACGGCTTCCGACCCGGCTCCGATGCAGTACCTGGCTCCGTTTGCCGGCTGCGCCATGGGCGAATACTTCCGCGACAACGGCCAGCATGCGCTGATCGGCTACGACGACCTGTCGAAGCAGGCCGTTGCCTACCGCCAGATGTCGCTGCTGCTGCGCCGCCCGCCGGGCCGCGAAGCCTATC
>CAZZZI010000515.1:0-1554 GCA_964658415.1 uncultured Sphingomonas sp.
GGGTTCCCTTGCCGCCGGCCATGATGACCGGGACGATTTTTGCTGCCATGGATTCAGTCCTCTTTAAAACTTGTCGTCGATAGATCTGGGCAGGCGAGGCCGCCCGGCCGCCGTCCGCCCAGTTCCTGCAAGGTCGTCTTACGCGAATCTCCGCGGCCGTTTCGGACCGCCAAAGGCAGCGTGATTTTACCGGCTATTTCTTTTTCTCCAACAGTTCGTTTTGAAATAGGTCATTAAATCAAAGGCAAGGTTAAGGCAGTCCGCAACATTGGCCTGTTCTGGCCCGCTCGAAACCTTGCCCCGATCAATTTTACGGCTTCCCTTCAGACTGCAGGTGGGCGGATTCTGCACCCGACTGATGACGCCTGTTATAGCGCACCGACGACCAGAATGAGAGCCCGATCAGCGCCGCGCCGCCAAGGCCGGTGATGACCTCGGGAATGTGCACTAGGGTCTGGACGAACATGATGACAGCGAGAATCAGGATGGCATAGAAGGCGCCGTGTTCGAGATAGCGGTATTCGGCAAGCGTGCCTTTCTCCACCAGCATGATTGTCATCGAGCGCACGTACATCGCGCCGATCCCGAGGCCGATGGCAATGACGAAGAGGTTCTGGGTCAAGGCAAAGGCGCCGATGACGCCGTCGAACGAGAAGCTGGCATCGAGCACCTCGAGATAGATGAATGCGCCGACACCGCCACGCGCGGCCTCGCTCATCGTCCGCTGCGATGCATCGAGCAGGCCGCCGAGCACCTCGACGAGCAGGAACGTCAGGAGCCCGTAGATGGCTGCATAGATGAACCGCGTCGCATCGTCGCCGTCGAGGAACGAGGCAAAGGCTAGCATCGTGATCAGCACGACCGAGATTTCGACGCCTTTGATGGTGGCAAAGCGCGACATCGCCTTTTCGAGGAAAACGATCCAGTGCACGTCCTTCTCGTGATTGAAGAAATAGGTGAGGCCAACCATCATCAGGAAGCTGCCGCCGAAGGCGGCGATCGGCAGATGGGCCGCATGCATGATGCTGGCATATTGCTCGGGTTCTGCCGCAGCCAGGCGCAGTGCTTCCAGTGGCCCGATCCTTCCGGCGACGGCAACGATTGCGAGCGGGAAGATGATCCGCATGCCGAAGACGGCAATCAGGATACCCCAGGTCAGAAACCGTTTCTGCCAGAGAGGCGTCATCTGTTTCAGCTTGTTGGCATTGACGATGGCATTGTCGAAGGAGAGCGAGATCTCGAGGACGGCGAGCACAACGCAGATGAAGAAGACCGTTGCCGTGCCTGTGACGGTGCCGGTCATGTTCCAGCCGAGCAACCCACCGAGAACCAGCCCGACGACGGTAACGACAATGGCCCACCTGAAGTAGGAAAGGACCGGCAGTCCGGATCCGGGGCGGGTCATGGATGCACCTGCGGTGCTGACGGAGCGGGGAAGCGGTATACGATGGAGCACCGCGCGCCCTCGATGGCATGCGGTGGAAGCATGGTAGGCTTGGTCATGGGGATAAATCCGCCGGCTTGTCTGCAGGCGGTACCGACATCACGAGAGCG